>JBGSSK010000049.1:0-1986 GCA_041737095.1 Parvularculaceae bacterium
CCGACGACCGCGCTCGGGGCGCTCCTCCGCCACATCACCGGCGGGCACCTCTCGGGCGGCAAGGCGAGCTTTCAGCCGATGAACGTCAATTTCGGGCTGTTCCCGGAGATCGAGGCGCCGACGGAGGACGCCGACGGCACGCGCATCCGCGGCAAGGAGCGCGGCCGCGAACGCAAGAAATCGCTGTCGCGGCGGGCCTTGCAGGACCTCGGCCCATGGCTCAAGAGTGAGCTTCAAGCTGCTGAATAATAATAGAAATAGGCCGCGACGGTAAACCGTCGCGGCCCCGCCCGAAATGCGACTTGGGGGAGACTAGCCGCACCTCTGACCCAGTGTTCAATTCTGTGCTGAGCGCCAGTAACTGAAAAATCGGGAGTGACTTTTAGATCACTCGTCCTAAAATCCGGCGCTCCGTCTACGGCCGTTGCACCCGGCCGTCAAGCCGTTTCACAAAAAAATGTTAGACTATAACGTCGTAAAACGAATCAGGGGGCGAGACGACATGGCGACGCAAACCAGCTCGGCGCGGGCGATCCGCGCGATCGAGGAGCACCTCGAGGAGCTCCGCGCCGCCCGCCCCAGCGTCGCCCTCGCGGGCGGGCTTTCCCCGAAGGGCGCGAAAACCTTGCGCGACATTCTCGCAGCCGCGCACCGCGTTTTCGTCCGCGACGGCCATGCGGGCCTCTCGATGCGCAAGGTCGCCGATGGGGCCGGCCTTTCGGTCGGCAACGTCAATTATTATTTCGGCTCGAAGCGCGCGCTTCTCGAGGCGACCTTGCGCGAAGCGCTCGCCGATTATGTCGAGGCGCACATCGCGCAATTCGAGGAGGCGAGCGACGCGCCGCTCGACATGCTCCTCAACGTCGTCGGATTCTACGTGTCGAACGGCCGGCGCTCTTATCCCCTGTTCTTCCAGATGTGGGGTTATGCGGCGAGCGATCGCGACGCGAAGGAACTGATCCGCCAACTCTACCGGCCGATCGGTCGTTTCATCTATTTCCTGGTGCGCGCCGCGCGGCCCGACATCGACGATGCGCGCGTGCGCGAAATCGTCCTGCAGCTCTTCAGTCTCGAGGAAGGGATGAAGCTGTTCATCGGCATAGGGCCCGACGACAACGCAGCGCTGATGAACGCCGAGGCGCATACGCGCGCGCTGGCGCGGCGGATGATCCTCGCCGATTGATCAAGGCTTGATCGCCGGCGCCGGCGCGACCATCATGCGCTGGAAAGGCTACGCCATGGCGACTTCGATCGACCTCATCATTGAACCGCGAACCCGCGATCTCGGCGGCTTTACTGTCGGCCGGGTTCTTCCCTACGCCAGGCGACGCATGGTCGGACCTTTCATTTTCTTCGATGAAATGGGTCCCGCCGACTTTGCGCCGGGGACCGGCATCGACGTGCGCCCGCATCCGCATATCGGCCTAGCGACCGTCACCTATCTCTTCGACGGCGAGATCCGTCATCGCGACAATCTCGGCTGCGATCAGGTGATCCGGCCGGGCGACGTCAACTGGATGACGGCCGGGCGCGGCATCGTTCATTCGGAGCGCACCGACGCCGCGCGCCGCGAAAGCGGACAGCGCATCCACGGCATCCAGAGCTGGGTCGCGCTTCCCGATGACGCGCTCGAAACCGACCCCTCGTTCCATCATCATCCGAAATCGAGCCTGCCGGTCATTGCGCGGGGCGGCGCGATCCTGCGGCTGATCGCCGGCTCGGCGTTCGACGAGACGTCGCCCGTCCGGACCTATTCGCCGATGCATTATCTCGGCGTCGAGGCTGCTTCCGGCGCAATCATTCCGTCGCCGGAGGATCATGAGGAGCGCGCGCTCTATATTCTCTCCGGCTCGGCGTCCGTCGACGGCGAAGAATTCGGTCGCGGGCGGATGATCGTCTTCGCGCCGGGCGCCCGGCCGGCGATCAAGGGACTTTCTAATTCTCCACCAGATATCATCACGGGTTCAAAGCCCATCCGCCGAAAAA
>JBGSSK010000093.1:0-8090 GCA_041737095.1 Parvularculaceae bacterium
ACCTCCGCCGTCCCCATCCCGCGTTCCTGTTCGGCCAGGATCGCAATGACCTGTTCTTCCTTGAATCTCGACTTCCTCATCGTCCGTCTCCTTGTGACGGACTCTCCATTCAAATGAGGGACCAAACGGGGCTCACATCACAGCGCAGATGAAGCGGTGGGCGGCCAGCGTCGGCTGGGAAAAGCTCCTAAATAAATCTTCGTTAACATGGAGAAGTCTTCCTGATAGCGAGAGAGCTGACCTGACCGAAGCGAAAGCCTTCGCGTTGTTGGCCGCCAACCCGACGTTGATGAAGCGTCCGATCATCGTACGCGACGGCTTGGATGTTTTTGTTGGATGGTCACCCGAGACAAAAGCCGCGCTGGTTCAGCGATCCTAAACACGACTTCTCGAGCTCGTGGCCGCGTATTGCCGATCTGCCCGCGATACAGCCGCTCAGAAGGCCAATGCTTTGGCTTGCTTTACATGGGGCAACGCCGAAACGCGTTCGAGCACGTCATCCTGAACCTTTTCATCAACAGCCAGCAGAGCGATGGCGTCGGCGCCCGGCGCTGACCTCCCAAGATTGAAGGTCGCTATATTGACGCCGGCCGAGCCGAGCGTCTGGCCGAGGGCGCCGATGAAACCTGGCTTATCGGCATTCGTGACGTAGAGCATGTTGGGCGCAAAGGACGCCTCCAGTTCCACGCCCTTGATCTCGACAATTCGCGGCGTCTGGCCGAAAATTGCTCCAGAGACCGTGCGATCCTGACGCTCCGTAACAATCCTGAGACGAATGACGCTTTCGAAATTTTCTGCGTCGTCTCGGTAAGTCTCGGCAATCGCGATGCCGCGGTCTTTGGCGATCATTGGCGCATTGACGATATTCACTTCCGCCAGCATCGGCCGCAGCACGCCTGCGACAGCGGCGGCCGTCATCGGTCGGGTATTGAGCTTCGCAACGCCGCCGGAATACACGACTTCTATTGCCTTCACGCTTGTCTCGGTCAGTTGTCCGGCAAATTTTCCCAGATTTTCGGCAAGCGCGATGAAAGGTTTGAGCCGGGGGGCCTCCTCCGCAGTGATTGACGGCATATTGAGCGCATTAGTGACCGCTCCACGCATCAGGTAGTCGGCCATCTGCTCTGCAATCTGGATTGCAACATTTTCCTGCGCTTCATTCGTTGACGCACCAAGGTGTGGCGTCAGCACAACGTGCTCGTGCCCGAACAGCGGATGATCTGTCGCAGGCTCCACGGCGAATACGTCCAGAGCCGCCGCGCCGATTTTACCTGAATCCAGTCCGGCCTTCAGCGCTGCTTCGTCAACGAGACCTCCGCGAGCGCAGTTGACGATGATGACGCCTTGCTTGGTTTTCGCCAGCGCCTTTGCCGACAGGATGTTCTTTGTCTGCTCAGTCAGCGGCGTATGAAGCGTGATGATATCAGCGCGCGCCAACAGTGTGTCGAGATCGACTTTTTCGACACCCAATTCGACTGCCCGCGCATCCGTCAGGAAAGGATCGAATGCGATGACGCGCATTTTCAGGGCGACCCCCCGGTCCGCAACGATACCGCCGATATTGCCGCAACCGATGACGCCGAGGGTCTTGCCGAAAAGTTCGACGCCCATGAAACGCGACTTTTCCCATTTGCCGTCGTGGGTCGACTTGTTTGCCTGAGGGATCTGGCGCGCGGCGGCGAACATCATCGCGATCGTATGCTCAGCTGTCGTAATCGCATTGCCGTAAGGCGTATTCATGACGACGATGCCGGCCGCCGTCGCCGCAGGAATGTCAATATTGTCGACGCCGATGCCGGCCCGACCAATTACCTTTAAATTCTTGCCGGCGGCTATCACTGCGGCCGACGCTTTGGTCGCAGAACGGACGGCGAGCCCATCATAGAGCCCGATGACCTGCTCGAGTTTCGCCTTGTCCTTCCCGAGTTTCGGCTCGTATGCGACTTCGACGCCACGCTCCTTGAAGATGTTGACGGCGGTTTCGGACAGATCGTCAGAAATGAGAACTTTCGGCATTGGACTGTCTTTCGAACTGAATGTTATGGAGAAATAGCATCAAACGGCGTGACCGGCTGGCGTACAAAAACGCAGCATGCACCTTTAGAAACCAGGCGCCGCCTTGCTGGATTCCGCAAAGGCCCAATCAAGCCAAGGGCAAAGCGCCTCGATATCGCTGCGCTCAACGGTCGCGCCGCACCAGATACGAAGCCCAGGCGGCGCATCGCGATAGCCGCCAATGTCATAGGCGGCGTTTTCCTTGCCGAGGAGCGTTTCCATTTGCTTGACGAATGCGCGCTGCTGGTCGTCAGCAAGTGAAGCGACAGCGGGATCGACAATCCTCAGGCAAACTGACGTGTTCGATCGCAATACTTCTTGAGTGCAGAGAAAATCGACCCAATCCGTGCGCGCAACCCATTGTGAAATTGCATGAAGATTGGAATCGGCTCGTCGAACTAACTCTTTCAATCCGCCTTCCGAAACGCCCCACTTCAATGCGTCAATATAGTCTTCGACGACCAGCATGGATGGCGTATTGATGGTTTCCCCTTCAAAAATCCCTTCAATGAGTTTGCCGCCCTTCGTCAGCCGGAAGATCTTCGGCAAAGGCCACTGCGGCTTGTAGGTCTCAAGCCGCTCAACGGCCCGCGGTGAAAGTATAAGCACGCCATGACCGCCCTCGCCGCCTAACGCTTTTTGAAAGGAGAAGGTCACAACATCAAGCTTGGGCCAATCGAGGGTTTGCGCGAACGCCGCAGAAGTCGCATCGCAGATTACGAGCCCTTCGCGCTCCGCAGAAATCCAGTCCGCATTCGGCGTTCGAACGCCGGAAGTCGTTCCGTTCCAGGTAAATACAATATCGGTTCTTTGATCGACCCTCGACAGGTCCGGAAGCTCGCCATAAGGCGCAGTCATCACTGTTGCATCAAGCTTGAGTTGCTTGACTACATCTGTCACCCAACCCTCGCCAAAACTCTCCCACGCGAGCATCGTGACCGGTCGAGCGCCAAGCAGCGACCAAAGCGCCATTTCGACCGCGCCTGTATCCGACGCAGGCACAATACCAATTCGATAGCTGTCAGGGACCTCAAGCAGTGCGCGCGTTCGATCAATCGCCTCTTTGAGGCGTGTCTTTCCTATCTTGGCGCGATGTGACCGGCCAAGAGTCTCGGTTCCAAGGTTTTGGGCGTTCCATCCCGGGCGCTTTGCGCATGGCCCAGAGGAAAAATAAGGGCGCGCAGGGCGCACGCCCGGTTTCGTCGTCGACATCAACTAATCTCCCATCCTTACAGATGAGTCGCGCCTCGTTGGGAAGGCGTGGCCCGCAGCGCTTTTCCGCCAGGAAGCCTGCTCGCGTCAACTGATTTTTTGCATTGCAACAATATGTCGCCGCGAGCATTTTGTGCTCAACCTCACTTTTCCGTCGCCAAATTCTAGGAAATTCATGAGTCCGCTTTCGACGCATCGCCGGGGACCAGCCGCTGCTGGTCCTATCGAATGGGCGTTATTGGGGTTGTTGGTCGTGCTCGGCGGTTCGTCGTTCACGCTGATCCATGCTGCGATAGAGACGATTCCGCCGGCTGTTGTCTCCGTGGGGAGGCTTTGGATTGCCGCTCTCATTCTCTACATCGTGATGCGCGCGAAAGGCCGGAAATATCCATCCCTTCTTGTTCAGACGACCGACGGCTCACGAATTCACAAACTGTGGGCGTGGATGATCGGGGTTGGGATCATAGGCTATGCGATTCCGTTTCTGATCTTTCCGTGGGCGCAGCAATTTGTCGAAAGCGGGATTGCCGGGGTCTATATGGCGTTCATGCCGCTCTGGACCCTGGTCCTGGGGCTGATGTTTGCGGACGAGAACATTTCAACGCGCCGAATTGCAGGCTTCGCTATGGGTCTTGCAGGCGTCCTAGTCCTGATGGGGCCTGAAGCGATCGCCGGAATTGGTCGATCGAGCCTCGCCGCGCAGGCCGGCCTACTGATAGCGACATTGCTATATGCAGCGTCAGCCGTAATGTCGCGGCGGGCGCCGCCGGCGCGACCCCGCGTTTTTTCAGCAGGAATCGTATTGGTAGGCGCGATCTTCGCAACACCAGCGGCCTTTACAGCACCATTCGAGCCATCAACATGGTCGCCAAAGAGCATCGCCAGCCTGGTTGCCCTCGGGCTGGGTCCGACTGCGCTGGCCGGCGTTATTATCATCATGATCATCCGCCGCGTCGGCGCATCATTCATGTCGCTAGCCAATTACGTAACACCGGTCATCGCGGTCATTCTCGGAGCTCTGATTTTTCACGAGAGGCTTGCACTGTCCGCCTTCGCAGCCCTGTTGCTCATTTTGTTCGGCGTCGCAATCAGCCAATGGAAATCGAAACCGCTCATCGAAACCGGTGATGGACTCGCTGCCGATATAGCCCCCATGG
Source organism: Parvularculaceae bacterium (assembly GCA_041737095.1). Classification (GTDB taxonomy): domain Bacteria; phylum Pseudomonadota; class Alphaproteobacteria; order Caulobacterales; family Parvularculaceae; genus Amphiplicatus. Next base: position 4,425 of record JBGSSK010000093.1, read on the forward strand.
TTGAGCGGGAGACCGATTCTCAGAAATCGAGTTGACCCTTCATGACGGGTACGACCTCACCGCCAATCCGCACCGAGACGACTCCGCCGCCCAGCGTCTCGACGGTTGCGTAAAGACGGCTCGGCCGGCCAATCTCGAACCCCTGTTCGATCACCCAGCGATGAACGCCGTCCGTGAGTTCGCTCGAACGCGCGATCTGGCCCGGCAATGCAGCGGCCGCACCCCCGGTCGCCGGATCTTCGGGAATGCCGGCGTTCGGCGCAAACATTCGAACATGAAAGGTCGCGTCGGTCGCCTCGCCGCCGTCCGCGTAGAGCAGTACGCCGACGGTTTCTTCAATCGATATTCTGTCGAATGCTGAAAAGTCGATTCTCGCCTGTTTGAGAATGTCGATTGATGTTTTCGCAAATAGGAAATTGGCGCCCGCGCCGATTAGCCGAGGCTTGTGCGCTGCGCGATCGACCACGCCGGCAGGAAGCGACAAAGCCGCCTCAATCGATGCGGCGTCTGGCGCCGGACCGCGTTCCGCCGGCAAATTCGGATTGAGGAACTCTGCAAACGCAACCCTGCCGCCCAGATCAACCCGGACGGAAAAGAGCCCTGCGTTCAATTCCAGACGCAGATCTCCCGAAATTCTCCGCGCACGAGCGATCGCGATCGCCGTCCCGATGGTCGGATGTCCCGCAAATTGCATCTCGTAGCCGAGCGTGAATATCCTGATCCGTGCGGAGTTGTCCGTATCCTCGGGCGGCAGAATGAAGGTTGTTTCCGAAAGATTGAATTCGCGGGTGATTGTCAGCATGTCGTCCGTCGACAGGCCGCGCCCATCCATGATCACCGCAAGCGGATTGCCAGCGAATTTCCGGTCCGTGAAAACGTCGAAAGTCTCGAATTCCAAGGATCGCATTATGCAGCTAAGTCCTTATCTCGCCTGAAACCGCGATAGTCCCGCGCTTGCGATCGATCAATCGAATCTTTTGGATGACCCGATCAGGTCCGCTGGACCGGCCACGCATGATTGATCGGTCCATGCCCGGCCCCAAATCCTGGCGCAGTCCTGATCGCTTCATGGACATAATCGATCGATCGCTTTGCGACGGTTGCGAGCGGCAGTCCCTGTGCGATGCCCGTCGCGATCGCGGAGGCGAGCGTGCAGCCAGTGCCATGCGTCGAAGTCGTGTCGATGCGCGGATTCCGGAAAACCCGGACGCCGTCCATCGTAACCAGAGCGTCCTCTACTGTTTCGCCGACAAGGTGGCCGCCCTTGACCAGCGCGGCTGTTGCGCCGCGCTGTATGAGCGCCAGCCCCGCCGCGATAAGGTCGTCCGACGAAGCGATCGGGAGCCCCGTCAAGCGCGCCGCTTCGTCCGCGTTCGGCGTTACGATCGCCGAAATTGGCACGAAACGTTCAAGCAGAAGCGCCGGAATGTCACCGTCGGAAAGCGCATCTCCACTTGTCGAAAAGAGCACCGGATCGACAATAAGCGGGATCTGAGCTGCAAAATCGACCAACGCATCTGCGATCGCAAGACCGGCCGCTACCTCGCCGATCATGCCTATTTTGATCGCATCAGCGCCAATATCCTGGAGCACCGTCAAAATTTGAGCGCGAATTATTTCCGGATCAACGGGATGGACCGCCGTCACACCCCTGGTGTTTTGGATCGTCAAGGACGTAACAGCCGCTGCGGCGTAACCGCCAAGGGCCGTCACGGTCTTGATGTCCGCCTGCAAACCAGCCCCGCCAGAAGGATCCGACCCGGCGATTATGAGGACGCGTCCCTGCAATGTCGCAAACTTTCCCAAATACCGCCGCGAACGGATAATACGCCGCGGCCCATCAGGCGAGATTAGCGAAGGGAGAGCGCAATGACGACCGGACAATTGCTTTGGGCGGGCGTTGCATGCTGCATTGCGGCGCTGATTGTGCAGCTCTTTCCAGAGGCGGCATATCGCTTTGGCGTCGACCTCGATGCGACCTGGCGGCTGTTCGGCTTCGGGGTCTTCCTGATTTCCGTCGCAACCCTGCTGGCGGCAATCGGCGGTCGGACAGGACGCTAACTGCCGACACGCGCCACCGGAGATTACCTACCACGGAATCGAACTCGCCAGCCTAATCGGACGTCTTTTCAATCGCCCCGCAGATTTCATCGACGACAGAAGCAACCATTTTCCGATCGCCGCCCTCCGCCATGACCCGAATGAGCGGCTCGGTGCCGGATTTGCGAATGACCACTCGTCCCGTTATCCCGAGCTTTGCCTCACCGGCCGCAATCGCCGATTTGACAACCGCGGCTTCAAGCGGCGCAGCGCTGGTGATTCGAACATTTTTCAGGATCTGCGGGAAGGGTTCGAAGAGCCGGCAGGCGTCGCTTACTTTGCTCGCGTCGCCTGCGACGACCGCCAAAACCTGCAAGGCGGTGACAAGGCCGTCGCCGGTCGTCGAATAGTCGCTGAGAATAACGTGGCCGGACGGCTCTCCGCCGACATTAATTCCCTTTGATCGCATGGTTTCGACGACATATCGATCACCGACCTTGGTGCGCTCAAGAGTCAATCCGAGCCCCGCAAGGTATCTCTCGAGACCGAGATTCGCCATGATTGTTGAGACGACGCCGCCGCCCTTCAACATGTCGTGCCTGTTGAGATGCGTGGAGATCAAAGCCAGTATCTGATCTCCGTCAATGATGCGGCCTCTTTCATCACAGATGATGACGCGGTCGGCATCGCCGTCGAGAGCGATTCCAATATCGGCGCGGTACTCGGCGACCGCCCGCTGCAATTCCTTGGTCGATGTCGAACCGCACTCCAGATTTATATTGAAGCCATTCGGCTCAACGCCGATCGCTTTCACTTCGGCGCCCAATTCCCAGAGCACCGTCGGGGCGACTTTGTACGCTGCGCCGTTGGCGCAATCTACGACGACCCGTAAGCCGTCAAGCGAAAGTCCGCGAGGAAAGGCGTTTTTTGCAAATTCAATGTAGCGAGCGCCAGCGTCGTCGATTCGTTTTACCCGCCCGAGGTCGGCCGAGGCGGCGAGGCTTTCTCTGGGGGGAGCGCTCATCAATTGCTCGATTTCAAGCTCTGCTTCGTCGGAAAGCTTGTATCCGTCAGGACCGAAAAACTTTACGCCATTGTCCTGGTAGGGATTGTGAGACGCTGAAATCATCACCCCAAGATCGGCCCGGAGACTTCGCGTCAGCATCGCCATCGCCGGCGTCGGCAAAGGCCCGAGCAGGAACACATCCATGCCAGACGCTGCAAAACCGGCCGTCAGCGCTGGCTCGATCATGTAGCCCGACAGACGCGTATCTTTGCCGATCACGACTCGATGGCGATGTTCGCCATTGCGGAAATAGCGGCCGACCGCCATGCCGAGTTTCAGAATCGATTCTGGCGTCATGGCGCCGGCGTTCGCCAGTCCGCGGACGCCGTCAGTGCCGAAAATCGTCCGCTCGGTCTTGCCGGACGCAGGTGCGCTCGCATCGCCGCGCATCGTCAAAACTCCTTGTGCCCTCTTGTTATAGGACGGGGACGCCGACAAATTCCTTAACGCCGGATGACGGCAGAATCTATGGCTGCCGCGACGGATAGCGCCTGACGCGTAGCGGCGACGTCGTGGATCCGCAAGATCGACGCCCCGCGCGCCGCGCCGGCGAGCGCGGC
>JBGSSK010000102.1:0-1585 GCA_041737095.1 Parvularculaceae bacterium
TCTCGATGTTGCAGGACGATCAGGCCAAGGCCCCCTATGGCTGGACCCATGCGCTGACGATGCCGCAGGGCGTCCTTGCGAATGCGGACGTCGTCGCCGACGAAACGGCGCTGGTCAGGATCGCCGCAACCCATGCGCTAGGCTTTCGCGCGACGCAGGGAAAGGTGAAGCTCGCCGAAAGGCCGCCGCCGAAACCGCGTTCAACCGCGATCCGCGATGTCGCGCCGATTGAGGCGGCGGGCGCCGTCTTTCATGCGGCGGATGAGGACCTGCCGGAGATCAGGAGAGCGCTGGCGACCCGCGCCGCGCCGCACCCGGACGCGCATCTCGCCAAATACACGCTCGCCTGTTTCGATGCGGCGGCGCGCGATCCTGCCGCGGCGCGGCTTTTCCTCGCAGCGGCGGCTTATCTCGGGGCGTGGTGGGACGCCAATCCCGGCGCCGCTTTCGAGGCGTGATCCGCGGAAGAATTCAGCGCGATTGCGTCAGCGGCATCACGACCTTGCGTTCGACCTCGCGCAGGGTGAAGCTTGACTCAACCGTCGCGACTTTCGGCATCCGCAAGATCGTTTCCGACAGGAATACTTCGTAGGCGGAAAGACTGGGGATCACGACGCGGATGAAATAATCGAACTTGCCGGTGACGAGATAGCATTCCATCACTTCCGGGCGTTTCCTGATCGCCGCCTCGAATTCTCGCAAGGTCGTGTCGTCCTCGCGTTCGAGCTTGACGAGAATGATCACCGTCACATTGACGCCGAGCGCTTCGCGATTGAGCTCCGCGTGATAACCCTTGATGATGCCTTCATTCTCAAGCCGGCGCAGCCGGCGCAGGCATGGCGTCGGCGACAGGCCGACTTTTTCGGCGAGATCGGCGTTCGTCATCCGCGCGTCGAGCTGCAGGTGCCGCAAAATGCTATGGTCGATCTGGTCCAGCTTCATGGAGCGTTTGTCCTGCTTTCACCGGCTTCACGCCAGAATGCGCTGCTTATTTAGCAGTATCTGCTAAGTGTCAAGGCGCATCCCCGCAGCTTTGGCGGGATCGGCCGCGGCGAAGCGCGTAGGAAGCGAGGATCAGGGGCGCATCGCGAACCACGCGGCGCCGCCCGGGAGAGACAAATGAAATCGAGCGAAATCACCGTCGAGGGCTGGCGCCGGATCGTGCATTTCACGGACGCCGAAAGCGGCCTCGACGCGCTGATCGCCGTTCATGACGCGACGCTCGGCCCGGCCTGCGGCGGCTGTCGCGTCCGGCCCTATCGCAGCCTTGAGGCGGCGCTTGACGATGTGACGCGGCTGTCGCGCGGCATGACCTACAAGAACGCGCTCGGCGGCATTCCGTTCGGCGGCGGCAAGGCGGTGATCATCGCCGATCCGAAAACCGAAAAGACGCCGGCGATGATGCGCGCCTTCGGCAAGGCGGTCGAGGCGATGGGCGGGCTTTATTACACTGCGGAAGATTCAGGCGTCACCGAACATGACCTGGCGATCGTCCGCGAGGAGACGCGCTATGTCTCCGGCATCGCCGGCGAAGGCGAGGGCGGCAACCCGTCGCCGTTCACCGCGCGCGGCGTCTGGCGCGGCG
>JBGSSK010000103.1:0-2324 GCA_041737095.1 Parvularculaceae bacterium
GCGCCGCCGATCGCCGCATCCCTTACGCGGTCTGACGCCGCATCGATCGCGAGACGCAATTCGTGATCGCCGTTGATCTGCGCGGCGGCGATGTCGAGCGCCTTCGTCGCGGCCTCGACGCCGACCTTGTCGGATTCGAGCAGCGCCGCGACGGCGAGGCGCACTTCGTGGTCGCCCTCGATTTCCTTGATCAGCGCAGCCGCAATCGACAGCGATTTATCGCTGGCGTCGCGCCCCGCGACATCCTCGACGATCAGCCGCAGCTCATGATCGCCCTCGATCGACGTCGCCGAGGCGATGACGGCGTCAAGCGCCGCATCGCTGACACCCGGCAACGCGAGAAGCGCGGCGAGCGCCTTTCGTTTGGCGTAATCGCTTTCGAGGCTTCCGGCGCGGCCGGCCAGCACGACGATGTCATCGTCGTTCAATTCGATTTCTGCCGCCGCGGCCTCGATATAGGCGCCGACCGCATGATCTCCCCTGAGCGCGCCGATCTCATCGAGGATTGCGCTCTTGCCGCCGGCCGCCTCCAGCGCCTTGACGCGGTCACCCGCGCCGACGCCCGAGGCGCGCGAGAAAAGCTGCAGGAGATCTGCCGCCTTTTTGTCAGCGTCCGCGCCTGCGGCGATTTCCTTTCCGCCTTCGGAGACCCTGACCAGAATCGCGCCGTCCTTCTTCTCGTAGGCGGCTTTCGTTTCGCCTGCTTCCTCCTTCGAGACGACCTCGAGCCGGCGTTCCAGCGATGAGAGCGAACGGCCATCCGCGGTGAAATTGAAGTCGCCCTTCCATTCGGCCGACAGGTCGAGAGCGCCGTCCTTCAGATGGAATGAACCGTTCCTTCCGTCGCCGAAATTGACGATGCGAACGCCGTCTTCGTCGCGGTCGGCGCGGATGACTTGCGGCGCGATAAGCGCAAAAGCGCCTGCCGCCAGGAGCGCTAGCCCGGCGCCGAGGCCGAAAGCCGTCAGATGGCTGCGCATGATCATGATCGCCTGTCGTTGCCGCCTCGGGGCGCAGATTAGCGCAGACCACGGCCGCCGCCAAATCGCTCCGGATCGTCAACGCGACGGACCGAAAGGTTCAGACGACGAAACCGACGATTTCCTTCACTTCGCGAACAGTCGCATCAGCGATTTCAGCGGCGCGCGCCGCGCCGTCCATCAGGACATCGCGAAGATAGCCGGGGTCGGCCTCAAGGCGGCGAAGCTCGGCGCTGATCGGGCCGATCTTCGCGACGACGAGGTCGGCGAGCGCCGGTTTGAACCGCCCGAATCCCTCGCCGCCGAATTCCGCGAGGACATCGGCATCGGATTTTCCCGACAGGGCGGCATAGATGCCGACGAGATTCGCCGCCTCGGGCCGGTTTTCAAGACCGGCCGTCTCCATCGGGAGCGGCTCGGGATCGGTCTTGGCCCGCTTGATCTTCTTTGCGATCGCTTCCGCGTCATCTGACAGATAAATCGTCGCCTGTTCCGAGGGATCCGATTTCGACATTTTCGCCGTTCCATCGCGCAGGCTCATGACGCGTGCGCCGGGCCCCTTGATCAACGGCTCGGGCAGCGGGAAGAAATCTTCCGCGCCGAATTCGCGATTGAATTTTCCGGCGATGTCGCGTGACAGCTCAAGATGTTGTTTCTGGTCCTCGCCGACCGGCACATGCGTCGCCTTGTAGACGAGAATATCGGCCGCCTGCAGCACCGGGTAGGTGTATAGGCCGACCGACGCGCGCTCCTTGTCCTTGCCGGCCTTGTCCTTGAACTGCGTCATCCGGTCCAGCCAGCCAAGGCGCGCGACACAGTTGAAAATCCACGCGAGTTCTGCGTGCGCCCGCACCGCTGACTGATGAAAGACCGCCGCTTTCGCAGGATCAACCCCTGCGGCGAGATAAGACGCCGCAATGTGAAAGGTTTGATCGCGAAGTTTCTTCGGATCCTGCCAGACCGTGATTGCGTGCATGTCGACGACGCAATAGTAGCAGTCGCGCTGAGATTGCAGGTCGACGAATTTGCGGATCGCGCCGAGATAATTGCCGAGATGCATGCCGCCCGACGGCTGGATGCCCGATAGCACCCGCTCCGGGCCTTTGTAGCCAGTCATCGCATAGTCCCTAGAAGTTCTCGCGGTTTCTGCCGTAGGCCTTGTAGTCGCTGAGGCGGACGCCGCCAAGAGCGAAGAGGACGGCGGCGTAGGCGATGACGCCGCCGATCGCGATCAGGATGATCGCCGCCCATTCGCGGCCGAACAGGAAGTCGGCGAGGATCGCCTTTTGCTGGAGCGCCGCCCAGGCGAAGCCGGCAAGGAGCCCGGTCGCGGCGAGGATGCGC
>JBGSSK010000189.1:0-27042 GCA_041737095.1 Parvularculaceae bacterium
AACTGTCGAGCAGGCCAGAACCGTCATCGGAATCTGGCTGAAGCAGTACAACCACATCAGGCCGCATCAGTCCCTCGGAATGCGCCCGCCAGTCCCGGAAACTCTATGTGAATTTGGCCCATAACAATGGGGCTGGACACCTGCGCCTCCCCGACTCCCGAAACGCCGACATTGACAGAGCGGCACTGCAATTTGGTCGCATCTAATTCGCCGACGCCCGACACCTCCGCATCGAGAGCGCCGCAGCGACCGGAAAGTTTCAACTCGCCGACGCCCGACAGATCTGCGTCAAAAGTTTCCGAATCGATGTTCACGATGTCACCGTCAACGACGCCGGAAGCGTCGACGCCAAGGAGCATCGGCAAGGTGATCGTCGCGGTCACGCTGTGGTTGACGAATTTGCGTCGCCCCTCAATCGCCGTCGATTTGCTGTCAAGGAAGAGCGCCCCGTCGCGAACCTCAGCGCTTGTCCGCGCAAGATCCTCCTCCGCGCCCGACAGAACAACCGAATAGTCGCCGCCGACCGTCACATCGAACTCGAATACGCCGGCGACATCGATACGGTCAAAATCCGCAGCGGCGATCGTCATGGCGACGTCCCCGCCGCGATCGCGCTTGTCGAAGTCGCCAAAGTCGCCCCACGCGACCTTGAAGGCCGTTGCCGCGATCGCAATCGCCAGCACAAGACCGATGATGAAGCCGAGAACAATTCTCATGACGCCCTCCCTCGTCCATTTTCCTTCGCGCTCGGATCAGTGCACGGTGATCTCCGCGAAAAATCCGCCGCGTTTGTCGACTGATTTCGGCGAGCCGTAGACATTGATCTCGCCCATGCCCGAGACTTCCGCTTTCGCGGCGTCGCGCGCAAAGACGCTCGCCTCCCCCATGCCGGATAACGCGACATCGGCGGTGGCGCATTGCAGCGATCTCGCATTAAGCTCGCCGACGCCGGACACCCGGGCGAACAGATCGCCGCAGCGGCCAGCGATGTTGACCTCGCCGACGCCCGACAGCATGATCTTGAAGGAGCCGGCATTGACGCCTTCGATATCGGCGTCGACGACGCCCGATACAGTCAACCGATCAAGCGCCGGCATCGTCACCGTCGCGTTGACGCCTTTCCTGTCTCCGCGATGTTTGCGGCTGTCGAGGACGAGGGTTCCGCTCCTGACGGAAATTTCGGCGCGCGCAACTTCATCCGCCGGACCCGTCAATACGACCGAATAATCACCGCCGACCGCGACATCCAATTCATAGGCGCCGCTGATCTCGATCGAAGAAAAGTCCTGAAGCTGGAATGATCTCGATTGCTGCTCTTCCGCCTGCGCGGTCGCCGACATCGCAAAGAACGCCGCCATAATCCTGATGATTTTCACCTGCTTGTACTCCGACATCCAGAACCGGTTCGCCGGCCCTTGCGCCCTTTCATCGACCCTAGCGAACCTCGGACGGCGCGCCTATCCGGTCGAGCGCACTTGGCGCTCTCCCCGCCGAAAATCCGCGGCGTGAAACGGCTCGCACTCGCAGTTGATAATCACTTGCAATAAGCCCCTTCGTCTGATAATTATTCTTGCGAATGGTTCTCAATTGCAGGGCGAGGGCGCTCGTGACGAAATTTGGCGGAACTCTCTTATGGCTCGGGCTTTCGACCGCCGTTGCAACGACGGCCGCCGCTGAGGATGCGATCGACATCCGGCTAGCCGCGATCGGCGACCAGTTGGTGGTGAAAGGCGAGCGCGTCGAGTATACGAGCGAGCACACCGCGACCGCGACCAAAACCGACACCGCCCTGGTCGATATTCCGCAATCGATCTCCTTGATTACGCGCGACCTGATCGATGATCAGATGATGCGGTCGATGGCGGACGTCGTGCGCTATGTGCCTGGCGTTTCAATGGCGCAAGGCGAGGGCCATCGCGACGCGCCGGTTTTGCGCGGCAACGCCTCGACCGCGGATTTCTATGTCGATGGCGTGCGCGACGATGTCCAATATTACCGCGATCTCTACAATGCGGAACGCATTGAAATCCTCAAAGGCCCAAACGCGATGATCTTCGGGCGCGGCGGCGGCGGCGGCGTCATCAATCGCGTGTCGAAGACGGCGACATTTGAGGGCGAAAAATCGTTGACCCTTCAGGGCGGATCGTTTGGATTCGCACGCGGCGCAGTCGATATTGGCGGGGCGTTTTCGCAAAGCGCCGCCGGACGCCTTAACGCATTCTACGAGAACTCCGCCAGTTATCGGGATTTTGTCGGCATCGAGCGTTTCGGCGTCAATCCGACCCTGCGCTTTCTGCCGAACGAGAGGACGACAATTGACGTCGCTTATGAATTTCTGAGCGACGAGCGAACGGTCGATCGCGGCGTACCGTCCGAGAACGGATCGCCATTTGCCGGCGATCGGCGCGCATTCTTCGGCAATCCGGACCAATCGTTCAGTGAAGTCTATGTCCATGCCGGAGAATTCTCCGTTTCGCACTTGTTGAGCGACATTGCGACCCTGCGCAATCGACTACGCATCGCGAACTACGACAAATACTATCAGAACATCCATGCAAACAGCCCTGTCGCCTCAACTGGCGAGGTGGCGTTGCAAAGCTATTTCAGCGGCACAAAACGTCGGAATTTATTCAATCAAATCGATTTGATCCTTGACTTGCAGACAGGCTCGATCGGCCATACGCTGCTTATCGGCGGCGAATTCGGCGTTCAGAATACGGATAATCTTCGCTCCGAGAACAATAACGCCGCCGGATTTGCGACCATCGGCAATCCGACAATTTTCGCCCCGACGGTTTTCTCATCGATTATTCAAAACGACAATCGTGTCGATCTGATGACCGCATCCGCCTATGTTCAGGATCAGATCGACATCGCTCCGTGGCTGCAACTGATTGGCGGAGTTCGCTTCGATCACTTCGATCTCGAACTCACCGACTATCTTTCGCCGACGAACCTTGCGCGAACAGACGATGTCTTCAGTCCGCGCGGCGGCTTAATCCTTAAGCCACTCCCGACCGCCTCGATCTATGCAAGCTATTCGAAATCGTTTCTGCCGCAATCCGGCGATCAATTCGCTTCGCTGTCGGCGACGACGGCGGCGCTGGACCCGGAAAGCTTTGAAAACATCGAGGCGGGCGTCAAATGGGAACCGCGGACCGGCCTTAACGTCTCCGTCGCCGTCTATCGACTCGACCGCAACAATACGCGCGCGATCGATCCCGCAACGAACCTGACGGTTCTGACCGGCGCACAGCGGAGCAAGGGTCTTGAACTCGCCGTTGCGGGCGCGGTCACGGATCGATGGCAAATCCTTGCGGGCTATACGTTACAGAACGCTGGGATCACCAGCGACACGACCGCAGCGCCGGCGGGCCGCGAATTACCCCTCGTACCGAAACATGCTTTCGCACTCTGGAACGCCTATGCGTTCACGGAACAATGGCGCGCAAGTGTCGGCGTCATTCATCAGACCGATCAGTTCGCGTCGATTTCAAACGCAGTGACGCTGCCCGGCTTCACCCGTGTCGATGCAGCGATCCATTTCACTCTCAATGATCGATTTGAAGCGCAACTGAATGTCGAAAATCTCTTCGACGAAACCTATTTCGGCACAGCGCACAATGACAACAACATCATGCCGGGGAGCCCCCGCGCATTCCGCGTTTCGCTGACCGGACGGCTCTAGCGCGGCGGCTTGGTGGGCGGTGACGGGATCGAACCGCCGACCTACTGGGTGTAAACCAGGCGCTCTACCAGCTGAGCTAACCGCCCTCGTAATGTTTTCATGGCGTCAAGCGCCGCTCCGCCACATCAAGGCGTCGTCCTGACTGAATGATAATTAGACCAGAATTTGTCGATTTTGGCGAAGGCGATAATCCGCTCAACTGCGGTTTCCGCCCAGCGCGGCGGCGACTTTCCGATTTTCGGAAAGCAGCCGCCGGCAGCAAAAAAGCGCCCGGCAGCGAAACCAGTTCGCCACCGCTTCTAGTTCAGTGCGTCTTTCAGGCCTTTTCCAGCCGAAAATTTCGGCTGGGTTGACGCCGGAATTTGGATCGTCTCGCCGGTACGCGGATTGCGCCCCTCACGGGCTTTTCGCTTTGCAGCCGAGAATGTGCCGAAGCCAACCAAGCGCACATCATCGCCCTTTTTCAGCGCCGACGTGATGGCGTCAAAGACTGCGTCAACCGCACGCGTCGCGTCGGCTTTGCTCATATTCGAGAGGTCGGCGACACGGTCGATGAATTCGTTCTTGTTCATGCGATCACCCTTTCTGTTTTGGTGAGAAATTCAAATATGTAAAAGCTGATGATCCCCCTCCCCATTGACGAGGACAAAGCAAAACCGGCTCTCTTTTCGCACCCTGCGCGGATTCGGGGCCTTGGCGTCAATCTCACGACGCCTTCTTTGCGGATCGGCGGCCATGACGGCTTTCGAAGACTTCGTGTTCGTGATCGATGCAACGGTCGATAAGCACGCGCCAGACCGGTTCGGCGATTCGCTCAGACAAGCCCTCGCGCGCAGCGGCGGCAAGCACTTTTGAAACGACATCGTCGATTCGCCATTCGATCCGCACTTCGCTCACATGGTTTTTAATGCGTGCAGCCGCCTCGATGTAGCCTTGGCGCTTGGCGATCAACTTAACCAATTCGCGGTCAATCCGGTCAATTTCGACCCGAACCTCGTCCATCGACCTGCAATCGGCGGCTTCGGTCTCTAATTTCTGAAAGTCAGACATAGCGCCCTTCTAGGCGTTTGTTCACCAGGTTTGAAGCATCGCAGACAGGGCAATTCGCCTCGCTCGCCCTTATCAGGGGCCTCGACCTGATCCGACCGATTTTTCGACGCACCTATTGCGCTAGCGCAAATAATGCGCTATATGACGTTTCGATGACGTTTTTGTTTCATTTAAATGACGGTCCGCGGTTTAAACGTCAGCAGCCAGGTCCGCCTTGAACAGGGAGTTTATGTAAATGGCTGTTATCACTCGTCATTCCGTCAGCGGTCAGAACGCCGGCATCGGTGCGGTTGTAACCGCGTCATTCTATTTGCTGATCGCGATTGTCGCGATCGTCATTGCCGTGCCGGCTGCGATTGCGACAGCCAGCTGAGCGCTTGCCCAGCCAAGCGCCCGCCACGCGGAATACCAGAACGGCGCCTCGCGGCGCCGTTCTCTTATTTGCTCTTAATGCGTCAGAACCGCGTCGCCCGGATCGACGTCCTTGCCAGGCGGCGGCGGCGCCGGCTCAGTCCATTCAATCGGCGTTAATGGCCTGGTGAGCGCGTGCGCAAGCACCTCATCGACCCGCCCGACAGGAATGATTTTCAACCCCTGCTTCACATTGTCAGGGATTTCGGCAAGATCCTTTTCGTTTTCGAGCGGAATAAGCACCGTCTTGATGCCGGCGCGCAGGGCCGCGAGAAGTTTTTCCTTCAGTCCGCCGATCGCGAGCACACGCCCGCGCAACGATATTTCGCCGGTCATGGCGATATCCTTGTGGACCGGAATGCCGGTCAGGACGGAGACGATGGTTGTCGCCATCGCAACGCCGGCGGATGGGCCGTCTTTCGGGGTCGCCCCTTCCGGAACGTGGATATGGATATCGGTCTTATCGAAAACCGGCGGCTCGATGCCGAAATCCGTGGCGCGGCTGCGAACATAAGACGACGCCGCCGAAACCGATTCTTTCATTACTTCTTTCAGATTTCCGGTCGGCGTCATGCGGCCCTTGCCCGGCATCTTCACGGCCTCAATCGTCAAGATATCGCCGCCGACAGATGTCCATGCAAGACCGGTTACGACGCCGATGCGGTCTTCCCCTTCAACCTCGCCATACCGGAATTTCGTGACGCCTGCGTAGTCAGCAAGGTTCTTCGCGGTGACCTCGACCTTCTTCGATTTCCCGGTCTCGATTTCCCGAACCGCCTTGCGGGCGAGGCGGGCAAGTTCGCGTTCAAGGTTCCTGACGCCGGCCTCTCGCGTATAGCGGCGAATGAGTTCCATCAGTCCGTCGTCGGCGATTTTCCACTCTGAAGCCTTCAGCCCATGATCCTTCATCAGTTTCGGAATTAGGTGGCGGCGCGCGATCTCCCGCTTCTCATCCTCGGTATACCCCGGGATCCGGATGACCTCCATCCGGTCGAGCAAGGGCTGCGGCATGTTCAGGCTGTTCGCGGTCGTAATGAACAGGACGTCCGAAAGATCGTAATCGACCTCTAGATAATGATCCGCAAAGGTCGAATTTTGTTCGGGGTCGAGCACCTCAAGCAGCGCCGATGACGGATCACCGCGGAAATCCTGGCCCATCTTGTCGATCTCATCGAGAAGGAACAGCGGGTTTGATTTCTTTGCCTTCTTCATCGACTGGATGATCTTGCCGGGCATCGAACCGATATAGGTGCGCCGGTGACCGCGTATCTCAGCCTCGTCGCGCACGCCGCCGAGAGACACGCGAACGAATTCGCGTCCCGTCGCCTGCGCGATCGATTTTCCGAGCGACGTTTTGCCGACGCCGGGAGGGCCGACAAGGCAAAGAATGGGGCCTTTAAGCGCGCCCATTCGTTTCTGGACGGCTAGATATTCCAGAATGCGTTCCTTGACTTTCTCAAGGCCGTAGTGGTCGGCGTCCAATACCGCTTGCGCCTTGTCGAGATCCTGCTTGACCTTCGACTTGTTATTCCACGGAATCGAAAGCACCCAGTCGAGATAATTTCGCACAACCGTGGATTCCGCCGACATCGGCGACATCTGGCGCAGCTTTTTGACTTCAGCCTCGACCTTGGTCCGGGCTTCCTTCGAGAGTTTGGTTTTCTTGATCCGGTCTTCGATTTCGGCGATTTCGTCGCGAGAATCGTCGCCCTCGCCCAACTCCTTCAGAATCGCCTTCATCTGTTCGTTGAGATAGTATTCTCGCTGCGTCTTCTCCATTTGTCTCTTGACGCGGTTGCGGATCTTTTTTTCTACTTGAAGGACGCTCATTTCGCCTTCCATCAGGGCGTAGACGCGTTCAAGGCGCTGTCCTATATCGAAAATTTCAAGAAGGTCCTGTTTCTCGGAAATCTTGATGTTCAGGTGGGATGCGACGGTGTCCGCGAGTTGCGCCGGATCGACGATTGCGTTGACCGACACGATGACTTCGGGCGGCACGCGCTTGTTGAGCTTGCCATAGGATTCAAATTGCGAAGCGACGGAGCGCGCCAGCGCCTCAATCTCAGAATCTTCTGGTTCGATCTCCGGCGGTGTTGTCGCTTCTGCCTCGAAGAACTCGTCCGTCTTCGTGAAGCCCTCGACGCGCGCGCGCTCCTCACCTTCGACAAGAACTTTGACTGTGCCGTCCGGCAATTTCAAAAGCTGGAGCACCGAAGCAATGACCCCGACGGAGTAAATTCCTTCCGGAGCAGGATCATTGTCGCTCGCATCTTTCTGGGCGACGAGCAGGATCTTCTTGTCATGCTCCATCACATGTTCGAGAGCCCGGACCGATTTGTCGCGCCCGACGAAAAGTGGAATGACCATAGTCGGGAAAACAACAATGTCGCGCAGCGGCAGCACGGCGTATTTCACTTTGTCAGACATCAACTTTCCTTCGTTGTTCGGGCCTTTGCAAAAGCGCCCCGATTGCCGCGTCCGCCCCTGGTCTGGCGGGTCTAGATTGGCGGGTCGCCCGGCGGGCTCCACGCCTCAATGAAACCGCCGCCGCTTAGGAGGCGGCGGACGCCCGCATAATGTGGCGTTCCGCGGTGTGGTTTCAACCCGGGAAATTTGAACGGAATCGGCGAGCTCATTTCAGGGCGTATGCGCCCGGGGCCCCAGACATCAAAAACGGCGCCCTCGGGCGCCGTTTCGGATTTCATGATCGCTTGGCCGTCGCTGATTCACGCTCAGGCGGTTGCGTCCATTTCAGCTTTTTCCATGCCGCGGTCTTCGTAGATCTGGAGCGGTTTGGCGCGCCCCTCGACGACTTCGCCATTGACGACGACTTCGGCAACGCCCTGCATCGAAGGCAGCTCGAACATCGAATCAAGGAGAATCCCCTCCATGATTGACCGCAGGCCGCGTGCGCCGGTCTTTCGGGCGATCGCCCTACGGGCGATCGCCGATCGAGCGTCGTCGGTGAACGTCAGTTTGACGTCCTCCATTTCGAACAGGCGCTGATACTGTTTCACGAGAGCATTTTTCGGCTGGGTCAGGATCTGGATGAGCGCAGGCTCGTCCAGGTCCTCAAGCGTCGCGATAACCGGGAGGCGGCCGACGAACTCCGGGATGAGGCCGAATTTCAGCAGGTCCTCAGGCTCAATCGTCTTCAGGACGTCGCCGACGCGTCGGTCATCTGGGGCCGTGACTTTTGCGCCGAAGCCGATCGATGTTCCGGCGTGACGCCCGGAAATGATTTTTTCGATCCCGGCGAAAGCCCCGCCGCAAATGAATAGGATATTGGTTGTATCAACCTGTAGGAATTCCTGCTGCGGATGCTTGCGGCCGCCTTGCGGCGGAACGGAGGCGACCGTTCCTTCCATGATCTTCAGAAGGGCCTGCTGCACGCCTTCCCCGGACACGTCCCGGGTTATGGACGGGTTGTCGGACTTCCGCGAGATCTTGTCGACCTCATCGATGTAGACAATGCCGCGCTGCGCCCGCTCGACATTGTAGTCGGCCGACTGCAAGAGCTTCAAAATGATGTTCTCAACGTCTTCGCCAACGTAGCCGGCTTCGGTGAGGGTCGTGGCGTCCGCCATCGTGAACGGCACGTCGAGAATGCGTGCGAGGGTTTGGGCGAGCAGCGTCTTACCGGAACCGGTCGGGCCCAGCAGCAGTATATTCGACTTGGCGAGTTCGACATCGTTATTCTTCGAAGCGTGGTTAAGGCGCTTGTAGTGATTGTGGACCGCGACCGACAGCACGCGCTTGGCCTGCTGCTGACCAATCACGTAATCATCGAGAACCTTGCAGATCTGTTGCGGGCTCGGCACGCCCTCGCCGGCCTTGACGAGCGACGATTTCGACTCTTCGCGGATGATGTCCATGCAGAGCTCGACGCATTCATCGCATATGAACACCGTCGGACCCGCGATCAGTTTTCTGACTTCGTGCTGGCTCTTACCGCAGAACGAACAATAGAGCGTGTTCTTGCCCTCGCCGCCGCTTTTTCCGCTAACCTTGCTCACGCTATGCAACTCCTTCGAGGAGCCCCGAGTCATCCTTTGCGGACGCCCCGGAACCCGGTGTGGCGCAGGCCTTGCCCTGGAACAATACCCCACGCGGTTGACGGAAAGGTGCACGATCTGCGCCAGCTTCCGTCAAAAGGCCGACCAGGCCCGGCCCGTTTCCGTATTCGATCACAACCGCAACCTGCCAATCAAGCCGAGTTTTCACCCGTCCGGTAACCGTTTCGCCAAATCTGACTAGTCTTCCGCCGCCGGCCGTCGCTCCAGAACCTTGTCGATCAGCCCGAAATCGACCCCTTCCTCCGGCGACATGAAATGATCGCGATCAAGGGTTTTCTCAATATTTTCATATGGTTGGCCAGTATGCTCAACATAAATCTCGTTGAGCCGGCGCTTCATCTTGATGATGTCCTGCGCATGCCGCTCTATATCCGAGGCCTGTCCCTGAAAGCCGCCAGACGGCTGGTGCACCATGATTCGGGAGTTCGGCAAGGAAAACCGAAGGCCCTTCTGGCCCGCGGTCAGCAACAAGGACCCCATGGAGGCCGCCATCCCGATGCACATGGTTGAGACGGCGGGCCGAATGTACCGCATGGTGTCATACATCGCGAGGCCGGCCGAGACCGAGCCGCCCGGGCTGTTGATATAAAGAGCGATTTCCTTTTTCGGGTTCTCTGCCTCAAGGAACAGCAACTGCGCGACGATCAGGGTCGAAACCGCATCATGGACAGGCCCGGACAGGAAAATGATCCTCTCTTTCAGCAGTCGTGAATAAATGTCGTAGGCGCGCTCGCCCCGGCTCGATTGCTCGACGACCATCGGCACCAGCGTATTCATGAAAATGTCTTGGGGATCTTTCATGGATTTCCCTGTTTCGGCTTTCGGTTGCCCGCCCCAGCGATCGAGGACAGGTTGTTTAGTAATACGACGCCCTGCGGCGGTTTGGGTTAATATGGTGTTGCCAGCCTAAACGCCAAGCCGGAACCCCGCGACCACCGTCCTCACTTTAGGGCACCGAGTTTAAGGGCCGGTTATTCCTGTTTAATTGCAAGCTGTCGTTGCGCGCGCGCAACGAATTCGGCGCACCGGCGACCGCTCTGCCCCTAATCTTCGCCTTCAGGATCCTTCATGAGGTCCTCTCTTGAGACCTTCTTTTCGGAGATTTCGGCCTTCTCAAGGATGAAGTCGACGACGCGCTCTTCAAAAAGCGGCGCCCTGATCTGAGCGACCGCCTGAGGGTTTTGCTGATAGAATTTCAGCACATCCTGCGGCGAGACCTTCTGGCCTTGCATCGCGAAATATTGAGCCTCGCGTAGCGCCTGCTCTTGAATGGCCCTCTGTAATTGCTCGGCGGGAACCTGCACATCCGCCTTGTTGCCGATTTCAGCCAAAACAAGGCCAAGACGCACCCGGCGAACGGCGATCTTCCTATATTCTTCTTTCAACTCTTCTTCGGTCTTGTCCTTGTCTTCCTCGTCACGCTCGGCGTTTTCGACCTGCGCCCAGATCTGATTGAATTCGGCGTCGACCATTGATTTCGGCAGGTCGAAGTCATGCGCTGCATCAAGTTTGTCGAGCAGCGCGCGTTTCACATGGCTGCGCGACATCGAGCGGTGCTCCTGTTCGATCCGCTCACGCACCCGCTTTTTCAAATCCGCTAAGTCGTCAAGACCGAGCTTCCTGGCGAATTCATCATCTATAACCATATCCTTCGGCGCTTTCACTTCCTTCACATTGACGGCGAAAACCGCCGCCTTTCCGTTCAGCGTGTCGGACCCGTAATCCTCCGGAAAGGTGAGTTTGACTTTTAAGGCGCTTCCCGCATTTGCGCCAATCAACTGCTCCTCAAAGCCCTTGATCAGGCTGTTCGACCCAAGAACGACGGAATGGCCTTCACCCTTGCCGCCGGGGAATTCCTCGCCGTCGATCGATCCGACGAAGTCGATAACGAGCATGTCGCCTTCTTTGGCTTTTTCGGCAGCCTCGCGCGGCTCGTAATCGAGATTCTGTTCGGCGATTTTCTGGATCTGTTCGTCGATTTCGGCGTCGCCGACATCTGCAACCGGGCGCTTAAGCTTGATGCCGTCGATCGGCGCCGGCACGAATTGCGGCAGCACTTCGGCGTGAACATCATATTCAAGATCTGCGGCGCCATCGATGATTTTGTCAAAATCGCCGTGGAAGTGCGGATGCGGCGTCGTCGCCGGTTTCAGATCGCGATCCGCAAACGCCTTGTAGCTGGTCTCGTTGATGATCTCCTGCAAGATCTCGCTCATCATGCCTTTGCCGTACATCTTCTTGAGGAACGGCAAAGGCGCCTTGCCTTTGCGGAAGCCTTTAAGCTGCACCTTGCCTTTGACGTCGGCGAGTCGCGCATTCAGCTTGGCGTCGAGTTCGGCCGCCGGCACCTTCACGGTGAATTTGCGCTCGAGGCCTTCGGCGGTCTTTTCAATCACTTCCATCGTCGTCCAAGCCTTTTCGTTTCGATCCAAAAGAGGCGCGTCAGCAAAAATTCCTTCAGGTCCGACGCTCGCCTCGCGCGTCAGGGATGGTGCGGGTGGAGGGAGTTGAACCCCCACGCCTTGCGGCGCTGGAACCTAAATCCAGTGCGTCTGCCAGTTCCGCCACACCCGCGTGCGAAAGCCGGCCGCCCTTCCGAGGCGTCCCGACCGCCGAAAGCCGGTCTCTATAGCAGACGAAAAGGCTAAGTCGAGCCGTCTAGAACCGCTTTTCGAACCACATGACGCTGTAATAGCGGCCGAATTTCCGGCCGACTTCGTCAAGCGTCGAAACCTGCTTGAAGCCGAACCGCTCGTGAAGCCGAACCGACGGGTCGTTCGGCGCGACGATAAGCGCGTAGGCGCGATGGACATCCGCCCCTCCAAGGACGTCGAACAAAGCCTCATATAATGCACGCCCGACGCCTCGCCCCTGCGCCTTGCCGCCGACAAATACCGAAACCTTGACGGAGGTCTCGTAAGCGGCGCGCGGATCGAAGCTCGAAGCGTTCGCAAAGCCGGCGATTGAGCCGTCATGTTCTTCCGCGACAAAAACCGGCCAGCGAGGGCTTGAGCCTCTCTCCAGCAACCACGCACGGCGGGCCGCCTTGTCAATCGGCGTTGTCTCGAAGGTCGCCGCCGTTCCGGTGATGAACGGGTTGTAAAGAGCGTTCATTCCGCAAGCATCGTCGATCACCGCCGCCCTGACCCTCATGTTTCGCTTTCCTCGGTCGGCTTTGACGCAAACAGCGCTTTCATCACGTCGCGCAGCGCATCTGGCAGGTCTTCTGCGATCAGACCAGGCCCGGCGATCCGCCCCGCCGCGCCATGAAGAAAGACCCCGGCGGCGGCCGCATCAAACCCCCGCATGCCCTGTGCGCGCAAACCGGTAATGATGCCGGCGAGAACGTCGCCCGAACCCGCCGTCGCAAGATCAAACGGCGCATTCGTATTGATGATCGCGCGCCCGTCTGGCCGCGCGATTATCGTATCGGCGCCTTTCATGACGATTATGGCGTTTGACGCCGCGGCGGCGGCGCGGGCGGCGGCGAGACGACGCATCCCGCCGAGCTCCGGAAACAGCCGCGCGAATTCGCCAGCATGCGGCGTCAGAACGTCGTCAGCTCTCAGCGCGCCCATTAACTTATGTATATCTGCCTCGAAACTCGTGAGGGCATCAGCGTCAAGAACGGCGCCAGCGCCTGATCGCAAAATCGCCAGCGCCTTTTGCTTTGTCGTCTCATCGACTCCGGCGCTGGGCCCGACCAGCGCCGCAGTAAATCGCCGGTCAGCCAAAACCGCAGCAATAGCGGCGGCATCGCCGGCTTCGCGCAACATGATCGACGTAAGATGTGTGGCGTTTTCCGCGCACGCTTCACCTGGCGATAGCAGGGTCACAAGCCCCGCGCCGGCTCGCAGCGCCGAAAGCGCGGCTAGCCGCGCCGCGCCGGTGCGGTTGCGCGGCCCCGAGAGGATCGCGGCGTGTCCCCTGTCGTACTTGTGTGTTGAAAAGCCCGGTCTCTTCCAATCTTCGGCCCAGAGAGCGGGATGATTTTCGAAGGTGACAGGGTTGACTGAATTGATCCATTTCTCGTCGACGCCAATGTCGAAGAGTTCGACCGACCCGGCGTGTGCGCGGCCGGGAAACAAGACGTGGCCGGGCTTGCGCGATATGAAAGTGAACGTCGCCGAAGCACGGATCGCATCGCCAAACGCCGCGCCCGAATCCGCATCAATGCCGGACGGAAGATCAACGGCGAGCTTGACCGCCGGATGCGCATTCGCCGCGGCGATGACTTGCCGCGCCGGACCATCAATCGGCCGCGACAAGCCGGTTCCGAAAAGCGCGTCGACGATCAGTCCGGCGCCGTCGAGAACCGCCGTGGACAGCGTTTCCACTTCCGCGTCATAGAGTTTCGCCATCAAGGCGGGGTCGCCCTTGAGGTCGGACCGTTCGCCGACAAGGGCGACACGGACTGTCCACCCGGCCTCTTTCAATTTGCGCGCGATGACAAAGCCGTCGCCGCCATTGTTGCCGGGCCCGCAGAGAATTGCGACTGGCCGTCGCTCGACATTCCGTACAATGAACGCTGCGACGGCGGCGCCGGCGGTTTCCATCATCGCAGCGCCTGAAAGACCGCCAGCGATCGCCGCTTTCTCAATGCTGCGGGTCTGTCCGGCGGACAAGAGTACGAAAGGCGGGATCAGTTGACTTGCTCCCCAAGAACCGTTGATCTCTGCGCCGATGCAGCGCAGGCTTTGAGAATGAAGAAAATCGAGGCGATTATAAAGCCGTTCAAGCTCGACGATGTGAAGGAAGCGTTGAACGAGATCGGGCTGCAAGGCATGACGGTGACGGATGTCCGCGGATTTGGCCGTCAGAAAGGACACACGGAACTCTATCGCGGCGCTGAGTATGTGGTCGATTTCCTGCCGAAAGTGAAAATCGAAATTGTGACGACCGACCAGCTTGCCCAGCGTGCTGTCGAGGCGATCCAGCGCGCCGCTCATTCAGGACGAATCGGCGATGGGAAGATCTTCGTCTATGCCGTCGAAACCGCCGTCAGAATTCGCACTGGCGAAACCGGCGAAGACGCAATCTAGCAATTTCTTGCATTTTTTTAGCGTTTTCGGCTATGTTTTTGGAGCATTGAAGCTTTTTGCACCGATTTCATATTGCAGTGCAAAAACTCCTGTTGATTTCCGATGGTGATCGCCGTCATCTATTTAACAATCTTTGATCAGCCCCCGAAGGCGCATTTTCTGGGCGGGCTCATTTCCCGCGCCGGGCGCTGACAAGGCAACCCGAGGAAGGAGCTTCCCATAAATGACCGCTGCTGACGCCGTCCTGAAACGCATCAAGGACAAGGATATCCGTTTCGTCGACCTGCGCTTCACCGACACGCGCGGCAAATGGCAACATGTCACGTTCGATCGCGACATGGTCGACGCCGACCTCTTTGAAGAAGGCACCATGTTCGACGGCTCTTCCATCGCCGGATGGAAGGCGATTAACGAAAGCGATATGATTCTGATGCCCGATCCGGCGTCGGCGTTTGAAGATCCGTTTTTTGCGACACCGACCTTATCGATCATCTGCGACATTCTTGATCCGGCGACAGGCCAACCCTACAGCCGCGACCCGCGGACGACAGCGAAGGCGGCCGAAGCCTATCTTCAGTCGACGGGCATTGGCGATACGGCCTATTTCGGCCCGGAAGCCGAATTCTTCGTGTTCGACGATGTCAGATGGTCGACCGAACAACACAATATGGGCTTCTCGCTCGACAGCGACGAGGGTCCTTATAATTCCGGCACAAGTTACGAAAGCGGAAACCTCGCGCACCGCCCTGGCCCAAAGGGCGGGTATTTTCCGGTGCCCCCGGTCGACTCCGCGCAGGATATGCGCACCGAGATGCTGACGATTATGGGCGATCTCGGCCTGAAGCCTGAAAAGCATCACCATGAAGTTGCGCCGTCGCAACATGAACTCGGCATGAAGTTCGCCAATCTGACAACGATGGCGGATCGCATGCAGCTTTACAAATATGTCGTTCATCAGGTCGCCCACGCATACGGAAAGACGGCGACTTTCATGGCCAAGCCGGTCTTCGGCGATAATGGTTCCGGCATGCATGTCCACCAGTCGATCTGGAAGAACGGGAAGCCCCTGTTCGCCGGCGATCGCTATGCGGACCTTTCGGAAACCTGTCTCCATTACATCGGTGGCATCATCAAGCACGCCCGCGCGATCAATGCGTTCTCGAATTCGACCACCAATTCTTACAAGCGCCTGGTCCCGGGCTACGAGGCGCCTGTGCTTCTCGCCTATTCGGCGCGTAATCGTTCAGCGTCAATTCGCATTCCGTGGGTGCCGTCGCCGAAAGGCAAGCGCATTGAAGTGCGCTTTCCCGACCCAGCCGGCAATCCGTACTTGACCTTCGCGGCGCTGATGATGGCGGGCCTTGACGGCATCGAAAACCGGATTCATCCGGGTGAACCGATGGATAAGGACCTCTATGACCTTCCGCCTGCTGAACTGAAAGACATTCCGCATGTCTGCGCGTCGCTGCGCGATGCGCTTGGAGCGCTCGACAAGGACCGCGCCTTCCTCAAGAAAGGCAACGTCTTCAACGACGATCAGATCGACGCCTATATAGAGCTTAAGGAAGCGGAGGTCAAAAAGTTCGAGATCACGCCGCACCCGGTTGAGTTCGCGATGTATTACTCATCCTGATCCAACGCATCAATTGTTCCGCAAAAGGCCGGGAGCGATCCCGGCCTTTTTTGCGCCGCTGGTCGGTTATCCTACTTTTGATATCGCCTGAGAGCAGTTCATGTCGTTCATCCTGTCGCGGCGACCCGTTGCGAACGGAATAATGACCGGGCAACCTTTACGCATGACAGCCGCTGAACCCTATCATCACGGATCGCTTCGTCAGACATTGATCGACCTTGCCAGCGATCATATCGCCCACGACGGCGTCGATAGTTTGAGCGTCCGTGCGCTGGCGCGTTCCGCCGGCGTCGCGCACCGCGCCGCCTACCAGCATTTTCCTGACAGGGACGCGCTTGTCGCCGCTGTCTTGGCCGCAGGCTACCTGCGATTGGCGGAACGCTGCGACAAGGCGGTTCGACCGCGCGCATCGTGGGACGCAAGACTTGAAGCCGTTGCGCGCGCCTATTCGGATTTCGCATTCGACGAGCCACAGCTTTTCATCGCCATGACGGGGCCGCGGGTGAATTCAGGCGGCGCCTATTTGGACCTCGAGACGGCGCTCGGCCGCGCTTGGCGCCATATTGCGGAGCCGATCAGCGCTGGCATTACGAGCGGCGAAATCACGATCAATGACAAGCGGGCCGCGGCGGCGATTTTCTGGGGCGGCCTTCAGGGCGTTCTCTTTCAGGCGATTCTGAACCGCCTGAAGCTGAAGCCGGCGGAACGTCGAACGTTCATGCGGCTGGTCGCAAAACGCCTAATTGCTGGCCTCGCCGCCTGATAGAAATTCGGTCGCGGCGGTATGCGACCCCGGCGGCGTCGCTTGACATCCTGAGGGCGCCGCCTCATGTATCCAGTGGATACATTTGAGAGATCAAGATGCTGACCCGCCTCGCCGCGCGCCTCGACACATGGGGCGCCGAAACGAAAATCCAGCAATTCCGTACCGGCTGGCCGGCGAAATCCCGACCCGACATCCGTTTCCTTGACACCGGGGTCACCCAATATCGCTATCGCGAGCGCGGCGCGGGACACGCGATTGTTTTTACGGCGGACCCGCCGGTCACGCTCGAAATGTATGACGATTTGCTCGCCCTGTATGCCAAGCGATTTCGCGTAATCGCCGTCGAATTGCCGGCGATGGGATTTTCCGCGGCGCGCGATTCCTACGGCTTCGGCTTTCGCGAATCCGCTGACGACATTGCGCGCTTCATCGAGGGCGTCGGCGCCGCCGGCGGCATCCTGGCGTTCTCCTGCGCCGCCGGCATGGCTGCGGTCGATATTGCGGCGCGTCGGCCGGAACTCGCCTCGCGCCTCGTGCTCATTCAAACGACGGATTGGCAGGGTTTCCAGAAATGGAAATCGGCGCGCGATCCGAAAAAGATTCTGGCGAAACCGGTTCTGGGCCAATTGGCGATGCGCAAAATGGGCCCAAAACGCGCGCCGGACTGGTTTGATATCGCCGTAGGCAATCGCGAGATGGTTGCGCCGTTTTGTGCATGCGCCGGTGCGACGCTGGCGAACGGCGCCGGATGGTCGCTTGCGAGCGCCTACCAGCGTTATATGACCGATGGTCCCTCGCCGCTTGGCAAACCAACGCAGCCGATCCTCGCTATATGGGGCAAGAAAGATCGGTCGCACGGCGCCGACGCCCCTGATCGCGCGCGATCGCTGGGAGATCATATGCATCTCGCCGAAATCGACCATGTCGGGCATTTCTGCGATCTCGAAGATCCTCAGCTGGTCTTCAAACTGATCACCGACTGGATCGACGGACGACCGCTCCCGCGCTCCTGATGATCTTCTCATAGACCGCGATCGGCGCCCGACCGATCGCCCAACGAGGCGCAACGCCTTCATTGAGCCGGACAAAATCTTCGACAATCGCCGCTTGCTGTTCATAGCCGTATGACGTGAACAGTCGGCGTTCATCCGCCCGATATCGGTAGACGCGGCTCGCCAGCAATTCGGGGCCGGACCGGCCGAGCGCGCGGTACTGCCAAACGTGAACGAGTTCGTGCGCAAGGTGCGCCCGTTCAGCGAGACTTGTCGCTTCCAACGGCGCATTAGCCCAAAATATCTTCGCACCCCTGACAATGGACACCCGCATCAGGGCGGCGAGCGGAGTATGCCAGCGACGAAAGAGCCGAACATCGTCCAGATCGAAATGACGACGTAGCGCGCCAGGCAGGAGAAGTCGTTCCGCCGGGGTCAGTGAACGATCAAGGAAGGACAATGCAAATTCCCGAATTGTTGCTTAAAGGTAGCTGAAATCCGGCGCCGCGTGTCGCTCGCCGACGATATTGCTGGGCGAGCCCTGCCAATTGCGATGCGGCATCTTGCCGGCGCGCCTTTCGGCTCGAAATTTCGGCGGCCGATCGGCCCGTGGGTTTCTTTGCGAACGACAGGCCGCGTTACGGTGCCGGCCTTGAACTTTGCCGTCATCGGGACGCCGCGCCCGCAGAATTACTCAACATAAAGCAGTTTCGCGGCGCCTGTCAGGTGCAAGAAAAACCGTATTGCCAGTACACCATCGGTCGGTTTCGCCGCCGACGGCATCAGCCGGCTCTTGACCTCGCGCCGCACTTTATGTAACTTTCGCGTTACCTATGAACGGGCCCACAAAACCGGGTGACGATGAAGACATGGATGCGGTCTTCACCGCGCTGGCGCATGAAACGCGTCGGCGGATTCTCGACTTGTTGCGTGACCGACCCGGCGCCGCCGTCGGCGAGATCGCGCAGGAATTCGATGTCAGCCGCATCGCCATCATGAAACATCTGACGGTTCTCGAAGAGGCGAAGCTGATCATTTCGCAAAAGGACGGTCGAACGCGGCGGCTCTGGTTCAACGCCGCGCCGCTTCGCATTATCTATGATCGCTGGACGGATGATTACAGCGACTATTGGGCAGGCGAGATTGTCCGGCTCAAATACCTCTCGGAGCTGCGCGCGAACGATTTGAGCGCCGAACCCAAAAGCAGGAAAAAACCATGAACGAACGGAAATATGAGAACCGGCGATTTTACAAAGTCATGATCAACGCGCCGATCGAGACCGTGTGGTCGGAGCTCGTGAAGCGGACGAGCCCTCGCCCGTTTTTCTGGAATTCCAGCTGGGACACCTCCGAAATGGCGCCAGGAAAAGCGTACCGCATGCTCTCGGCGGACAAGCGGGCGGTCGGCGTTGTCGGCGAATTTCTTGAAATGGATCCGCCGCATCTTCTCTCTCATTCCTTCCGCCTGACCTCCCTCGACGATCCGCCTTCGAAGGTCACCTATACGCTGAAAGAGACGCCCGACGGCGTTGAATTCTGCCTGATCACCGAAAACATCGTCGTCGATTCGAAAAGCGTCAAGTCAATGGACGGCGGCGCAAAATTCATCGTCGAGAATTTCAAGGCCTATGTCGAAACCGGAAGGGTAACGTTGAGCGCCCGGATGATGAACGCTCTCTTTGCTTTGATGGCGCCGTTCACGCCCAAACAACTGCGAGCCGAAAACTGGCCCCTGAAAGGATAGGAAAGGCGACATGGCGAAATCACCTGCGGAAATGGAAGCTGCAATGATCGCAGACTTCCAGAGCAAGACAGGAAAGACGCTCGATCAATGGCTGGCGATCGCGAAGAGATCGGGGTCTGAAAAACACGGGGCGCTGATGAAGGTCTTAAAGTCCGACTACGGAATGACGCACGGTTTCGCCAATTTCGTCGCGCTTAAGCACTTCAAGTCCGACGCCGGCAGCCTACAGAACGACGGCGCCGATCTTGTCGCCGTCCAATATGCCGGTGACAAGGCAGCGCTTCGGCCGCTTTACGACAAGCTGGTCGAAGCGATTAGCGGTTTCGGCCGCGACGTGGAGTTTTCACCGAAGAAGGCATATGTCAGCGTCCGGCGCTCCAAGCAGTTTTCGATCATTCAGCCGTCGACCAAAACGCGCCTCGATCTTGGCGTAAATTTGAAGGGCGAGGCGCCGACCGGACGCCTCGAGCCTTCGGGAAGTTTCAATGCAATGGTGTCGCACCGCGTCAGGATCGAAAAACCCTCGGACATCGACAGCGAAATAAAGAGTTGGCTGAAGAAAGCCTATGATCAATCGTAAACAAATGAGCCGCCGAGGCCGATGCCGGACCTGCTCCGCGGACAAAAGGTTAACAGCGGCAAGTTCACTTGAATTGCGCAATTTCCCGTCGCTTCGCGGCTCTTGCCGGATGCGAAACAAATTTTATTACCTCAAAAAATTTTATTGACTCTTTTCGTTGTGCGTTAACCAATCGTGATTCTAATCCAGCTATGTTCCTTAATGAGCGATCTGCTGATGAAGCGCCGGTCGCGATTAAATAAGTTGCGTTTCGCAATCGGGTTTTCCGCCATGTTCGGGGCGCTGACGCGCTGTTGATCAGCTGTTTGGATTCGAAAATGAATAAGCTCCTGATTTCAGTTTTCGCCGTGATGGCGTCGACCTTCGGGATCGCCGAGGCGGCGGTCGTTGAGTTCGGCGCCAAAGTCGCACGCGATCGGACGAGCATCTCGCAAGGCAATTCGTTAACGTCGGTTGGCGGGATCTCAGCGAATTTCGTACTACGAGAAGTCGCCATTAGCGATAAAAATTGCTCCGAGCGACGCGGACGTGCGGACGCCTGTGTGACGCCCGGTCTCATCCTCGTAGACTGCAGCAATCTGACCTGCGCGAGTGCGTTCAAATCGGCCGAATTGAAATCTGAAACATTCATGATCGAACATGAATTCGATCTGGCCCGGTTTTCATTCTTGGGTGATCGGCGTTTCTCCGGCCATTCACGCCATATGGCCTTCTACATCGACGGCGCCAGATCAAACTTCCGAATTCTGTTCGGAGCGATGCTCGCAGGCGTCACATCAATGACGATTGTAACAGGCGAACCTGCATTGACGGAGTTTGACCAGAACGGCGCCGCGACTATACCGATTCCCGCATCCGCGCTGCTGATCCTGACGGGATTGGGCGCATTCGGCGTCGCGGCGCGCCGTCGACGCAAACACGCAATTTGAGCGATCTCCAAATTCTCGTCGACGCTGACGCCTGCCCGGTCAAGGACGAAATATACAAGGTCGGCATTCGTCACAGCGTCCAGATTGTCGTTGTGTCGAATGGCGGCATTCGCGTGCCCGAACATCCGCTTGTCATCCGGGAAATCGTCGGCGACGCCTTTGACGCCGCGGATGATTTCATCGCGGCGCGCGCAGGGCCCCGATCCGTCACCGTCACTGGCGATATCCTGCTTGCCGATCGTTGTCTGAAGAGCGCCGGCGTTGTCATTGCGCCGAATGGAAAACCATTCACGACAAGTTCAATCGGCCCTGCAATCGCGACCCGCGCCATCATGCAAGATCTGCGCGGCAGCGGCGATCCGACAGCCGCCGGCGGCGCGCGGCCGTTTACGAAAGAAGACCGATCACGGTTTCTGCAGGCGCTCGATGCAGCGATCGTCAAATTGAAACGCGTATAACTTGGGCCGGCAATCCGTGCACGTCCGAAAAGGTCAAGACCTCGCGAGGCGACGCGCCGCACGCCGCTCGCTCATCTGATACCTGACGAATGCCGGCAACAGCGCCATGGCGGGGTCCGGTTCGTCACCATCAGCAAGCCGGTAAATATTCTCATAGAAAAACGCCATCGCCGCAAAGCCGTTCAGCGCCTTCATTGTGGCGTTTTTCGAAGCGGGGCCAAAAAATCCGTCGCCGAGGCGAAGGCCCTTCTCGTGACTGGGGGCCGCGTCAATCGCCCCGGACAGAAGTTTCTTGCAGATGTCGGCATCGACGCACATCGGCCGCGCGACGCCGATGAGATCAGCCGCGCCCGACGACAGAGCGTCGTCCATCGCGACCCTGCTGCGAAAGCCGCCGGTCACCATCAGCGGCATTTTCGCGACCCGCGCCGCCTCCTCGGCAAATTGCAGGAAATAGGCTTCGCGCGCGATTGTCGAGGCGCGACGCTCCTCCGGCGGCTCCAACCCCGCGATGTCCATCATCTTCGGCTGTTCGTAAGAGCCGCCCGAAATTTCGAGAAAGTCGATTCCTTGCTCATTCAGCCATTCAATGACCTGCAGGCTCTCGTCGAAGGAGAACGCGCCTCTCTGGAAATCCGATGAATTGAGTTTGACGGCGACCGGAAAACCGGAGCCGACTTTCGCCCTGACTGCGTTCACCGTTCGCAACAGAAGGCGCGCGCGGTTGTCGAGCGCGCCGCCCCATTCGTCAGTGCGCCGGTTCGCTTTTGGGTTCAGAAATTCCGAAATCAGGTAGCCATGCGCGGCGTGGACCTCGACGCCTGAAAACCCTGTCGCCTTGCAGACCGAGGCGGCGTGCGCAAACCGCGCGATGATTTCCTCGATCTCATCGACCGAAAGAGCCCGCGGCGTTCCGAATTGTCCGCCCGGCAGATTGAGCCCGATCGGCGATGGCGCAACCGGAACCCTGTTGACGTAAATCGGGGTCTGACGCCCGGCGTGAGATATCTGCGCCATGATTTCCGCGCCGCCGTCGGTCGCCGCGGCGGCGAACGCCTCAAGGCGCCGCAACGCTTCATCGTCCTCGGCGCCGTCGATCGCGACATTGCCGGGGCATTCGAGGTAGCGACGGTCGATTTGGATATTGCCAGTCAGGAGAAGGCCGGCGCCGCCCGCCGCCCAGCGCCGGTAGAGCGTCTCAAGACGCGGCGTCGCACGGTTCCGCTCATCGGCGAGCCCTTCGGTCATCGACGCCTTGACCAGGCGGTTTTTCAACCTGACGCCGCAAGGCAGGGCGATCGGATCGGCGATCGAGACAGCCATAGGCCTTTCCAAGAGAGACAACGTCCGGGGAACGCAGCGCGACTTCGTTTGACCCAGATTCGAGCCGGGGCGTCCTTGGCGCCGGATTTGCGAGGACGTTCCGCAAGAAAGATTTCAGTCCTTGCACCGGACATCCTGCGGGAAGAGCCGCCCCAACGGGCGGCTCCTCCTATTCCGGCGTTTCGACAAGACGGCCATGTTTCCTGAGCGCCGCCTGAAGCCGGTCATGCGGCAGTTCATGCGCCGTGTAACCGTTAATCCCGGTCATCGTTTCCGCGGCGACCAGCGCGTTGACGATCGCTTCTTCCGTCGCCTCGACAGCGGCCAGGAACACCGGGCCGAGTGCGTCGTTCGGCAGGAACTCCACGGCTTGCTTCTCGAGACGATAGGCGGCTTTAGAATTCGCGGTCGAAAACGCGATGAAGATGTCGCCCGAGCCGTTCGAGGCGTAACTCCCCATACGGCCGAGAGCGAGCGAGGCGCGTTGCGCCACGCGCCGCAATTGGTGCGGCAACAGCGGCGCATCGGTCGCGACGACAACGATGATCGATCCGCGCTCCTCGGCTTGAGGGACGCCCGGCAGCAGATCCGGAATTTCATCCATGATCGGCACGCCGGCGATGCGCATTGTCTTGCGGATTCCGTAGTTCGATTGGACGAGCGCGCCGACGACGTAACCGCCGTGGTCCTTTGCAAGAACCCGTGACGACGTGCCGACGCCGCCCTTGAATTCATGGGTGATCATGCCGGTTCCACCGCCGACATTGCCCTCCGCCACCGGGCCCGACTTCGCCGCATCCAGCGCGTCGAACGCGTCCTTCTTCGTGACATGGAAACCGTTGATGTC
Organism: Parvularculaceae bacterium; assembly: GCA_041737095.1. Classification (GTDB taxonomy): domain Bacteria; phylum Pseudomonadota; class Alphaproteobacteria; order Caulobacterales; family Parvularculaceae; genus Amphiplicatus. The sequence goes on from JBGSSK010000189.1 coordinate 23,540, forward strand.
GTTGAGATCGCCGTCCCAGGTTTCGGCGACGACCGGCAGCGACCAGAAGACATCCGGCTCGCCGGGCAACGCCTCGTAGAATTTGTGTTTGACCTGCCATTCGATCACGGCGTCATGGACGACGCCGACCGAATGCGTATTGGTGATGAGGACCGGCCCTTCGAGGAACCCGGATTCCGTGATCCATGTCGTGCCGGTCATTTCGCCATTGCCGTTCAGCGCATGCCAGCCGGCGAAAACCGGATCATAAGTGCGACCGCGCGGCAGGATGGCCGTGACACCGGTCCTCACGGGCCCCCTGCCGCGCACGAGCTTGCCGCTTCCCGTGATGATCGTCTTGTGCCCGACCTCAACGCCGGCGACATCGGTGATCGCGTTCAAGGGGCCGGGCGTTCCGTCGAAGGGAACGCCGAGATCGCGCGCGCGCACCGCGTCGGCGGCGAAAGCCGGCGCTGCGGCGCCGATCAAAAGAGCAATCATCGCCAATCGCTTCAGCATCATCTTTCTCCTCCTTGCAGCCGCGGCAGCTTGATCGCGCCCGCTGCCCGGCGCAACATCAAATGCATGGACGCAACCCTTCCTATCCTCACCGACATCGACGGGCCGATATTCACCGTCACGATCAACCGCCCGGAACGGCGCAACGCCGTCGATCGCCATTGCGCCGACGTCCTCGCAGCGGCTTTTCGCGCTTTCGATTCGGATGACGATCTCGCCGTTGCGATCCTAACCGGCAATGGCGCGGAGTTCTGCGCCGGCGCTGATCTGAAAGCGATCGCCGAAGGCGGCGGCAACCGGATCGACGACGCCGGCGACGGGCCAATGGGCCCTACACGTATGATTCTGTCAAAGCCGGTGATCGCCGCGGTCGAGGGTCACGCGGTCGCCGGCGGTCTTGAACTCGCGCTATGGTGCGATTTGCGCGTCGCGGCCGAGGACGCAATATTCGGTGTCTATTGCCGGCGGTTCGGCGTGCCGCTGATCGACGGCGGTACGGTGCGCCTGCCGCGATTGATCGGCGCGGCGCGCGCCATGGACATGATTCTGACCGGCCGCAGCGTCAGCGCCGGGGAAGCATTCCAGTGGGGCCTCGCCAATCGCATCGCTGCGCCCGGCCGCACGCTTGCTGAAGCGAAAATTCTGGCGAAGGAGATCGCGCATTTTCCGCAAGCCTGTCTCCGTAATGATCGCGCGTCGGCGCTGCGCCAGTGGTCGCTTTCCGAGGAAGAGGCGATCGCCGCGGAATTCGCATTAGGCAAGAAAACGCTCGCCTCCGGCGAAACGCTCGCCGGCGCAAAACGGTTTTCCGGCGGCGAAGGCCGCGGCGGCAAGTCCCTCTAGCGCAGCAAGCCAGACTTCCTTGCGCGGCCCGCATACCACAGGAAGAAAATGCAGAGCGCGAGGATCACTCCTTGCATGGCCATCATGCCGACGCCTGAACCCGGCATCGGCGACACGCCATAGGCGTAGATGAGGCTGATCACGAAGGCGACGAGCGACGCGAGGAAGACCTCGACCGCCCATTTGCTCCGTATCAGGATCAATAACGAGCCGAGCAGCGCGCCCCAGACGCCGACCGCCCAGACGGCGACCATCCACGACGGATACTCGCCGAAATGCGCAATCTGCGCCTCCGTCATACCGGCCGATCGCATGTACTCCGCGCCCTTCGTCATCGACATGAAATAGTCGAAGCAACCGAAGGAATTCCAAAGGAGGCCGAAGACGCCGACCGCCCACAAATGCCACGGGACTTTCGCCTGACTTGATGCGTTCATGGTTCTCTCCCTTTCGCCTTCCCCCGGGAGCGAGGCTAGCACACCGCGCCGACGCCGGCCAAACGCCCTTCAGCGCCGCTTTTTCGGCGGCTTCATGTGGGCGGGACGCGGCAGGATCGTGAAGGCGCGTAGCGCCGCTTTGTCCGCCTGCGTCGCATCGATTAGGCGGTCCGGCGATTTCGGGTCGACGAAACGCAGTTCCGACGACGCCCCAAAGCCGCCGCGACCAAAGAGGCGCGCGCCGCGATAGAGAACGCTGCGGCGCGGATCGCGAACGCCGCTTGTCCGCATCGCTTCGAGAAAGATGCGGTCGGCCCGGAAACGCTCCTTCCGGAAATCGCGCTGTCGCCGCGGCGGTTCGGCGACCGTGTAGAGCCAGTCATGGATGACCGCGGCGGCGGATTGCGCGCCGTCGCTCGGCGCGAGGAAACGCAGCGCCGCCGGAACGGAGGCGAAATCCGTCACGAAATGCGGCGGGGCGATGATCGCGACATTCGGCTTCGACCTCACGTGGATGTAGACGAGCCCCCGCGTCACCACGAAATTTCGCGCGCCTTTCTGGCGGCGCTCGATCGAGAACGGCAGAGGGCTAGCCGTCAGCTCTTCGACGAAGCGATCCTCCTTGCCGAACACTTCCTCTGCGAATACGTCGAGCGCCTCGTGGTCGGCCGGCGGGCCGCCCATTCCCATCGCCGCGGCGATCACCCTGTCGCAAAACCCCTCGTCATCGACCCAGAAAGGCATGGCGGAATTTCCCCAGTTGGCGGCGCCGGCGGATTCGGCCTATCAGACCCCTCGATCGTGGAGTTAGACCGAAAAGATGACAAGCAGACCCTCGAAAAAGTTACCGGAGCCTGACCTCTTCGCCGGCGGCGGCGATTACACGGCGAAGGATATCGAGGTCCTTGAGGGCCTTGAGCCCGTCCGCAAGCGCCCCGGCATGTATATCGGCGGCACCGATGAGCGCGCGCTGCACCATCTGGCCGCCGAGGTCATCGACAACGCGATGGACGAGGCCGTGGCGGGCCATGCCACCCGGATCGAGGTCGAACTGCATGCCGATCTTTCCCTCACCGTGCGCGACAACGGCCGCGGCATCCCGGTCGATCCGCACCCCAAATTCCCCGGCAAGTCGGCGCTCGAGGTGATCATGTGCACCCTGCATTCGGGGGGCAAGTTCTCGGGCAAGGCCTATCAGACCAGCGGCGGCCTGCACGGCGTGGGGTCCTCCGTCGTCAACGCCCTGTCCGACCACATGCGGGTCGAGGTCGCCCTGAACCGCGAGCTTTACATGCAGGAGTTTTCGCGCGGCATTCCGCTGGCACCGCTGGCCCGGATCGGCTCGGCCCCGAACCGGCGCGGCACCACCGTCACCTTCCACCCCGATGCCGAAATCTTCGGCTACCTGCAGTTCAAGCCCGCCCGGCTGATGAAACTCGCCCGCTCCAAGGCCTACCTGTTCTCGGGGGTCGAGATTCGCTGGAAATCCGCCGTCCCCGACGGCGAAACCCCGGCCGAGGCGGTGTTCCACTTCCCCGGCGGCCTCGGCGACTATCTGGGCGACCAACTGGCCGGGGTCACGACCTATGCCGACCGCCCCTTTGCCGGAAAGGTCGGCTTCCCCGAAAAGTTCAACCTTCCCGGCTCGGTCGAATGGGCGATCAACTGGACCCCCGTCCGCGACGGCTTCCTGCAAAGCTACTGCAACACCGTCCCCACGCCCGA
>JBGSSK010000247.1:0-20987 GCA_041737095.1 Parvularculaceae bacterium
CGGCCGGCGCGCCGATGCCGCTGACGAAAGACGGCTGCGGCGCGACTTTGACCGGCGTGCCGGCGGCGCGGGCGGCGCAGAGCGGCGCTGCGAAATCGCCTTCGCAGGCGATTATTCGGACGCTTGGCTTTAGCGCCCTCATCGCAGCCGCGACGCCGCACAACAATCCGCCGCCCCCAAAGGGAATTGCAATTGCGTCGATCTCTGGCCGTTCCTCAAGGAGTTCGATCGCGATCGCGCCGTTCGCGGCGATCGCGACGGGGTCGGCGACAGCATCAAGATAAATGCCGGTTGACCCGGCGAACTGATGGGTGATCACCGTCTCCCACCAGGAATCCGCGTCAACCACGTGAAGCTGCGCGCCGAGCGCTTTCAGTCGACTGATTTTCGCATGCGGCGCATCTTCCGGGACGACAATGGCGACGGGAGCCTGAAGCCTCGGGCCGAGCATCGCCACGGCAATGCCGAAATTGCCGGAACTCGCGGTTATGACTCCCTGCGCGCGCACTTCGGGGGACAGTGCGGTCAAAAGCGCCGCCGCGGGCCGCGACTTGAACGCCCCTGCGGCTTGAAACAGTTCCAACTTGAGCGTCAGCATTCCTGAACTTCCCGGCATGGCGACAACCGGCGTCCGGCAAGCGAAAGTCGAAATCCGCTTTTGCACTGCAACAATATCATCAAGAGACGGCAGGCGCATGGCTTAGGTCGTCCCTTCGATCGACGAAAACAGCTGCAACCCTGAACCGAAGTCGTCGCCCGGTCCATGTTCGACAAGCGGCGATTTTAGAACGTTTGGCCTAACATTCCGCCTTGCGCCGCGCCGCGATAACTCTCACGATCCCGGCTTGGGCAACAACGACTTCAGCTTTGCTGGACGTCGCGAAGGGGATTTGACATGTCTGTTTTCGCAAACACGAATAATTCAAAATTAAAGTCGTTCGCCGCAGTCCTCATGACGACGGTCGCCAGCGCGCCGACGCTTTCATTCGCTGATGAACTGGATGAAGTCATAGTGTCCGCGACAAAGCGCGGCGACACTGACATCCAGTCGATCGCGGGCAGCGTCAACGCTATTGCCGGCGCCGAACTCTCCGACAAGGGGATTGTCGATTTCGAAGGATTCGCTGGACAGGTTCCGGGCTTGCAATTTCAGGACCTTGGGCCTGGCGACAAGGAGTTCATAATTCGCGGCGTCAACGGCAATGGACCGTCCGTCGTCGGCGCCTATCTCGACGAATACGTCATCACCGCCAGCGACCAGCAAGACGGCGGCGGCAAGAACGCTCCGATTAAACTCGTCGATCTTCAGCGCATCGAAGTCTTGAACGGCCCGCAGGGCACGCTCTATGGCGCGAATTCGATGGCTGGCAACATCAAATACATCACGAACAAGCCCGACGCATCCGCCTTCGGCGCTTTCGCCGACGCTGACCTTTCCGGCACGCGCCATGGCGGCTTCAATTACAATGTCAGCGGCGGGGTCAATATCCCGCTGATCGACGGCGTTCTCGCCGCGCGTCTTGTCGGCTGGCGCACCGACGCTGACGGCTGGATCGATCAGCCTCGCCTGCAAACGAGCCCGACGACCTTCGACGGCGATGCCGAAGACATCAACGACGAGGAAACGAATGGCGGGCGCGTCATGGTGCGATGGACACCGGATGAACGGCTGACCGTCGATGCGATGTACCTCTACCAGGATCTCGAAACTGGCGGATCATCGCGCTTTACCGCGCGCGGGGTCCCCGCTTGGCCGGCGCAGCCGCCGGAAATCGCGTCGCTGCCGGGCAATACCGGTTTTGCGCCTCTGCCGGGGCTCCCGGCGCTGACGCCGGGGCGCGATTTCATCAACTCGGATATCACGCGCAACGGGCGCGACGACGAGGTCCAGATTTTCGGAGGCACTGCCGCCTACCGATTCGACTTCGGCACGGCGACGGTGTCGGCGAGCCATTTCGACCACGACATCCTGTTTCAGTTTGACTCGACGCCGATCCTGCTCTTCTTCGGCGTGCCAGCCCCAGGCATGACGGTGCAGCCGCAGTCTTATGAAACGACCATGGTCGAAGCGCGGTTCGCGTCGGAGTTCGACGGCCCCTTGAATTTCGTCGGCGGCCTTTATTATCAGAAGGACAACAATGACTTCGCGGTCTTCGTGCCGACCACGGACGGCCAGGGCAATCCCGCGCCGATCAATGTGCTCAATTCGAACGATTTCTTCGGCGGCGGGACGATCTTCTTCGCGCGCGACCGATTTGACGAGGTTGAGCAGAAGGCTGTCTTCGGCGAGGTCACTTACGATTTGACGGACCGCATTCATCTGCTCGCCGGATTCCGCGTATTTGATTCTGACCTGCAGTCGATTCAATCGACGGTGCACGCATTCGGCGGCGCATTGAGCCCTGTCGCGGGAACGGTGATTGGTCAAAATATCAATGGAAACGACATCGGGCTGATTGAAACCGGCGATACGACGACGCGGCCGAAGTTCAGCGCATCCTTCGATATCAGTGACGACGTGATGGTCTACGGACTTTATTCTGAAGGCTATCGCGTCGGCGGAGTCAATAACGCCAACCAGCCCTTCGCGCCAGGCATTCCCGCGACGTTTGAATCGGATGAGCTGACGAACTGGGAGGCGGGGATCAAGTCGCGCCTGCTGTCGAACACCCTGCAGATCAACGCTTCGCTGTTCCTGATCGACTGGGACGACATTCAGGTCGAGCCGCGCGATCCCGCTGGCAATATTCCATTTACGACGAATGGCGGTTCGGCGGAATTGAACGGCGTCGAATGGTCGGTCGCGTGGGCGCCGACAGACCAGTTGGGTTTTACCTTCGCCGGCAACTGGTTCCTCGACCACGAATTGACGACGGACCAGCCGTCGCTTCCTGGGGCTTCACCATTCGTAATCGTCGGCCTTGCAGGCGACGCAATCCCAAATGTGCCGGAACTGCAATTCTTCGCATCCGCGACCTATGATGCGACGATCCTGAATGTGCCAGCGCATTTCACCGCAGACCTCACCTATCGCGGCGAGTCGAATACCGAGTTCCGGGCGGCCAGTCCGTTCAATATCGCGCTGGATTCTTACACAATCCTCGATCTTTATGCGCGTTTCGACCTGACCGAGCGGGTGACCGTCGGCTTTTACGCAAAAAATGCGACTGATGAGCTTGCGGTAGTCGATGGCATCGGCACGTTCCAGGATCCGGAGTCGATCATTGCGGCGCGTCCTCGGACCTTTGGGGCGACGATCAGCCTGAAATATTGACCGCGACCGCGAGGCGCGTACCCGTCTGAAATGCGCATCTACTTCGGCTCGGCCGGCGCGCCCGGCTGCCCTGGTCGCCGCAACAGCGCGCCTGACGTCGCCATGCGCTTTCGCAGGATGGTCTGCTCGACGATAATTTCGCAAGTAAGGCGAAGGCCGGCTGACAGGTATGGAAATCGACGCGACAAGCGACGGCCGGGATAGCTGCGGGGGTGTCGTCGCCGAGTGACCGGGCAATTCGTTTGGCTGATTCAAGGGGCGGCAACCCGGTCGAAAGCCCTTTAGCGCCCCATTGCCGCCTCAACTTCGGCGGTCAGGAATTCGCTACGCCCTGTCCAGGGCGAAATAGGAACGATAGAGCGCGGCGTCCACGACATTGAGATTGAACTGGAATATGTCGACGAATTCGTGGAGGCCGCCGGCCAGCACCTTGTCGATGTCGGTGTCGTCGAGCATCGCCATCAGTTTCGCCATTTCGGTTTCCGCCGGCGTCTCGACGTCGAGCATTTTCGCGATTCGCGTGAGCGAGCTCGAAGCCGAGCTCACGCAGTAGCGCAGCGAACGCGGGAAATACGGGTCGAACACCAGGAATTGTGTCACGTCGCGATAATTCGCACGATGAAACTGCTTCTGGTACATCTCAAAGCCGCTGACGGATTTGAGCACGGCGCCCCATTCGACGGTATCGTAAGGCGAATCGAAATAATCTGGCGTCGGCAAAAGTATAAAGTATTTCACGTCGAGAATGCGCGCCGTCTTGTCTGCGCGTTCGAGGAGTCTGCCGATTCGCGCGAAGCGCCATGCCTCATTGTGCGACATGGTGTTTTCGACGAGTCCTGCGAACAGATGGTTCGCCGTCTTGACGTCGTTCAGGAACTCCTGAAGATCATCGATGTTCTTCTTCCGCCCGTGCTTTTCGACGAGGTGGTAAAGATTGTTCAGCGTCTCCCACAGTTCGGTCGTTATAACCTCGCGAAGCGTCCGCGCATTCTCCCGCGCATTCTGGACGCAACTGAGGATCGAATTCGGATTTTTCTGATCAAAGGTCAAAAACCGCACGACATTGCGTTCGCTGGGGCTGTCATAGCGCGCCTTGAAATCGTCATCGTCGCCGGACGCCCGCACCAGCGGGTCCCACTGCGTCATCTCGCTTTCCCAGCCCATGTCGAGCATCAGATGGGAATTGACGGCGATGAAACGCGCGACATTGTCTGCGCGCTCGAGATAGCGGCTCATCCAGTAGATCGAACTGGCCGCGCGGCTAAGCATTGAGGATCTCCTCCATGCTGCGTTCCTTGCCGCCGAGCACCCAGGTGTCCTTGCTGCCGCCGCCTTGCGATGAATTGACGACGAGCGAGCCTTTCTTGAGGGCGACGCGCGTAAGTCCGCCCGGCAATACGAAAATCGATTTACCATAGAGAATGTAGGGGCGGAAATCGACATGACGCCCCTCGATGCGATTGCCGATGATCGTCGGCGTGCGCGACAGCGAGAGCGTCGGCTGCGCGATATAGTCGCGCGGGCTCCTCCTGATTTTTTCCGCGAATGCGTCACGCTCGGCGCTCGTTGAAACCGGCCCGATCAGCATGCCATAGCCGCCGGACAGGTTGACCGCCTTGACCACCATCGATTTCAGGTTGTCGAGAACATGTGCGCGCTGCTTTTCGTCATCGCAGATGAAGGTCGGCACATTCGAAACGATCGGATCCTGATCGAGGTAGTATTTGATGATTTGCGGCGCATAGGCGTAGACCGCCTTGTCATCGGCGATGCCGGTGCCGGGCGCATTGGCGAGCGCGACCTTGCCCTTGCGGTAACTTTCCATGATTCCAGGAACGCCGAGCAGCGAATCCTTGCGAAACGCCAGCGGGTCGAGAAACGCGTCGTCGATGCGGCGGTAGATGACGTCGACTTTCTCAAAGCCGCGCGTCGTCCGAAGCATCACCTCGTCATTGATGACCGTGAGATCGGAACCCTGGGCCAGCGGCACGCCCATCTGCTGCGCAAGAAACGAATGTTCGTAATACGCTGAATTATAAATTCCGGGCGTCAGCACGATGATCGTCGGATCGACGACGCCCCTTGGCGCGCAATGGCTGAGAGTCCGGTAGAGGTGGTCGCCATAGTCCGACACCGGGCGCGTCCGCATCGCCTGAAAGGCCTTCGGAAATGTCCGCTTCTGGATCGCCCGGTTCTGCAACACGTAGGAAATGCCGGAGGGGCAGCGCAGGTTGTCTTCAAGAACGTAAAATGACCCGTCCTTGTCGCGGACGAGATCCGTGCCGGTCACATGGATCCAGATCTTCTTTGGCGGCGACAGGCCGACGCATTGCTTCAGGTAGCATTCGGAGGAGAGCACCAGCGTCTCGGGAACGATTTTGTCCTTGAGGATTTTCTGGTCGCCATAGACGTCGTCGATGAAGAGATTGAGTGCTTCGATCCGCTGCTTCAGCCCCTTTTCGAGGATTTCCCACTCCGCCGCCGGCACGATGCGCGGCAGGATGTCGAAGGGAAAAATTTTCTCGGTGCCCTTCTTGTCGCCATAGACGCTGAAGGTGATGCCCTGCTGGTGGAGCGCGCGCTCGGCGGCCTTCTGCCGCCGACGCAGTTCCTTTGGGTGCAGCGAATTGATTTGCTCGATGAGGGCGGCGGCCTCCGGACGCGCCGCACCATCCGGTCCGATCAGTTCATCATGGAAGTCCCCGACGTCGTAATCCTTGAAATTCAAAGGCGGGGGCTCCGTGATTTGCTCATTCTATCAGTTCTTTGACTTTGACTTCGACGGTCAGCGTTTCCGTGCCGCCGCCCTTGTAGATTGTTCCGGAAGTCGGCGTCGCGTCAATGTAATTTCGTCCGCATGCGATACGAATGTGGTCCTGAGCGACGGCGCATCCATTCGTCGGGTCGTAGCCGCGCCAGCCGACATAGGGAAGGTAGACTTCAGCCCATGCATGCGAGGCATCTGACTGGATCTTGTTCTCGTAATCGCCGCCCGTATAGATGTAACCCATTCTATAGCGCGCAGGTATGCTGAGCAACCTCGTCAGGCAAATAAAGAGATTGGCGAAGTCCTGACAGACGCCCTGTCGCGTCGCATAGACTTCGAAGGGCGTCGTCGCCAGCGACGTGCTTCCCGGCACGTATTTGTAATCCTGGTAGATGCTGAGATTGATATCCCGGATCGTCCGCACAAGGTGATAATCATTGCGCTCGACGAAACTCATCGCGTATTCCGTCAGCTCACGGAGCTGCGGCTCCGGCAATTCCGGCGGCAGGAGATAAGGCATCATCATCTGCCGCTGCCAGGGCATCCAGACCAGCGGTATGGTCGTCTGCCGACGTGACAGGCTGTGATCGTCGGGCGGCGCCTCAAATATCTGGACGCGGCTCCTCGCCGAAACCGACAGGGTCTGATAGGGCTTGTCGATCGTGCAGTGAACGGACTGATTGCCGAATACGTCCTCGAACTGGATTTCCTCGCCATGCGATGAGATCGCAAGGCTTGAAAAGACAATCTGCTGTATGGGGTCTTCTGTCGGTTGCAGCCGGTAGACATGCGTGCTGTGTTCGACCGGCTCTGAATATTCGTAATTTGTCGTATGGGTGACTTCAAACGTTCTGTAGGCAAGGCTCTTGCCTTCCGGCGTTTGCGTCATCGACCGCACGCTGGTCACGAGGACGCGCGGCGCGGGGCCTGACGGGGCCTGCGCTGATTGTTGCGTCGCCGCCTGATCGGCGAGAAGCGGGCTGGCGGCGGCGGTCTGCTGCTGCGCCTGCGGTTGCATCGACGGAAAAACTCTTGGGCCCGGAGCATCCGGGCTGAGGAGGCTGTTCCAGGTGACAGCGCTGCGCCTTACAATGATCAACTGCCCCGGCAGCATCGGCGTCCATTCGCCGGTGGTGAATGGAGAGGAGCTGACGATCAGCGCCGTGCGAAATGTGTCGCGCGGGTCGTTGATCGCGACTTCGACCGCGTCGGATTTGTAGACATCCTGATTGTCCGGCGGCAGAAGCCGGGAATAGTGAAGCTGCTTCGGCGATTGCGTGCCCTGGAAACAGGCGATGCTGAGGCCGTCCGTTATCGCCATATCGGCGCTGCCGAGATGATCGAGGCGCCGGAACCACGAGATCAGCCGCAACGGATCGACATCGGACAATCGCCGGGCGCCGCTCTCCTGCATCTGTTCAAGGATATTGCAGAACGCCAGTTCCGAATCGGTTCGGCCAAGCGGCTCGAGAACGCGCCTTTGCCGTCCGTGCAGTTCTTCCAGCGCCGCCCTGTCGAGATCGCCATTATGCATGTATAGCCATTCGCGGGCGGCGAAACTTCTGGAGAAGGGCTGCGTTTCGGTATGGCTGTAGCCGTCGTCTGCGCCGCGGACCTTGCAGAAAAAGACATTGGAGCGGAAATTGGCCCAGCCGGCGATGGCGTTGGTCAGGATTTCTGAATCGCGGGCGGCGGGGTCCTTGACGACGATCGCGGACTGCTGGTCGCCCGGATACCAGCCAAACCCCCAACCATGGGAATGACTGCCCTTGTATTTCCTTGAGAGATTGAACCTGATGGACGGCGAACTCGCCGCGTCGAAACTGGCGACGACGATATCGCTGGTGAGGGGCGGGATCTTGAACACGCGAACTCCTGATAGGACTCTTGCGCAACCGGAGGCTTGGCCATCATACACGATGATCGGGGCGGCTTAGCAATCTCTTTAGAACCCCCGAAAATCGCAGTTTTCAAGGAAAACCAATGAGTATTGTCGTCGCGCTGAACCATGTGACACGTTACTGCTACGACCGGCCGGTGACGCTCGGGATGCAAACGATCCGTTTGAGGCCGGCGCCGCATGCGCGCTCCCATGTCCAATCCTATTCCTTGAGAATCACGCCGAAGGACCATTTCATCAACTGGCAGCAGGATCCGTTCGGGAATTTTCTGGCGCGCGTCGTCTTTCCGGAAAAAGTCTCGGAGCTCCGGATCGAAGTCGATCTCCTGACGGAGATCCGCGTCTTCAATCCATTCGATTTTTTTCTCGAAGACTATGCGAAGGATTTTCCATTCGTCTACGAGTCCGGGCTGAAAGAGGAACTGGCGCCGTATCTGGAAATCAAGGAGCGCGACGCGACGCTGACGGCGTGGCTTGGCGCTGTCGATCAATCGCCGCGCTCGATCATCGATTTCCTGGTGGCGGTCAATCAAAAGCTGAACCAGTCGCTCTCTTACACAGTGCGGCTCGAGCCCGGCATACAGTCCTGCAAGGAAACGCTGGAGATCGGCAGCGGCTCATGCCGCGACATGGCGTGGTTCCTGTGCCAGGCGTTGCGGCATCTGGGTCTCGCGACGCGTTTTGCTTCGGGGTACCTGATCCAGCTCGCGCAGGACGTCAAATCGCTCGACGGCCCGTCGGGAACGGAAGTCGACTTCACCGATCTTCACGCCTGGGCGGAGGTCTACCTCCCGGGCGCCGGGTGGGTCGGGCTCGATCCGACGTCGGGATTGTTCGCCGGCGAGGGCCACATTCCGCTTTGCTGCACGCCCAATCCGTCGAGCGCCGCGCCGATCACGGGAACGCTTGAAGCTGATGCGACCGCGACCTTGCGCCATGAGATGTCGGTCGAGCGCATCGTTGAGGCGGCGCGCGTCACGAGGCCTTATTCCGAAAGCCAGTGGGCGGCGATCGACGCGCTCGGCGCCGCGGTCGACAAGGATCTCGCAGCGCGCGATGTCCGGCTGACGATGGGCGGCGAGCCGACCTTCGTCTCGCTCGATGATCGCGAAGGCGATGAATGGCATTACGCCGCGCTTGGCGGCGCCAAGAAAAAGCTCGGCAAGGAAATGCTGCGCCGGTTGCGTGATCGGTTCGCCCCCGGCGGGGTTCATATGTTCACGCAAGGCAAGTGGTATCCCGGCGAAATCCTGCCGCGTTGGGCGATGCCGTGTTTCTGGCGGCGCGACGGCGAAGCGATCTGGCGCGATCCGGCGTTGCTCGCGGACCCCGACGGATCGCTCGGGCATGACGTCAAGACCGGCGCGGCGTTCTTGAGCGCGCTTGGCGAAGCGCTGGGAATTCCGCGATCCTATGTTTTGCCGCTGCGCGAGGATACGCCGTATTATCTGTGGAAGGAGCGCACGCTGCCGCTCGAAGGCGAGATCCTCGAGGCCGATGTTTTCGAAAAGACCGAGCGCGCGCGGCTGCAGGCGTTGATGGACAAGGATCTCAATGCGCCGGTCGGCCATGTGCTGCCGCTGCATTTCTCGCATCAGCGTCAATGCTGGATCAGCAATAAATGGGCTTTCAAAAGCCCGCATGTCATCCTCTTGACGGGCGATTCTCCGGTCGGGCTTCGCTTGCCTCTGGCGAGTCTTCCCTGGCCGAAGGAAGCGGTCGAAGAGGCCAGTCCCGACCGAAGCGCGTTTGATCGCAAGGACGCCCTGCCGTCCGGCGCGCAGCTGCGCGATCGGATCGGCACGCGAAATGCGCCGACCGACAAGGCGTTCGAAAGCGATCCGAACGGCCTTATCCATACGGCGCTCTGCGCCGAGGCGCGGGGCGGCGTTTTACACCTTTTCCTGCCGCCTCTGGCGTGGGCGGAGCATTTCCTCGAATTGATCGCCGCCATTGAAGCCGTCGCGGCGAAAATGAAAACGCCGGTCGTTCTTGAGGGCTATGCGCCGCCCGCCGATTCGCGCCTCGCGCATTTCAGCGTGACGCCCGATCCAGGCGTCATCGAAATCAATGTGCAGCCCGCCGCCGACTGGGGCGAACTGAAAACGATCTCCGAAGTCGTATACGGCGAAGCGCGTCTCGCGCGGTTGTCAGCCGAAAAATTCATGATCGACGGACGTCGCACGGGAACGGGCGGCGGCAATCACATCGTGCTCGGCGCGGCGCGGGCGGAGGACAGCCCGTTCCTGCGGCGGCCGGACCTTCTTCGATCTCTGGTCAGCTTCTGGCAGCATCATCCGTCGCTCTCCTATCTTTTCGCCGGCATGTATATCGGCCCGACCAGCCAGTCACCGCGCATCGACGAGGCGCGGCACGATTCGCTCTACGAACTTGAAATCGCGTTCCGGCAGATACCGGAAAAGGGCGAAACGCCGCCCTGGCTGGTCGACCGGCTTTTCCGCAATCTCCTTGTCGATCTGACCGGAAACACCCACCGCGCCGAGTTCTGCATCGACAAGCTCTACAGCCCGGACAGCGAGCGCGGTCGGCTCGGCCTTGTTGAAATGCGCGGGTTTGAAATGCCGCCGCATCCGCAGATGAATCTGGCGCAGGCCCTGTTGATGCGCGCCGCGATCGCGCTCTTCTGGAAGCAGCCATACGTCCAGAGGCTGAAGCGATGGGGAACGCAGCTGCACGACCAGTTCATGCTGCCGCATTTCGTCTGGGAGGATTTTCGCGAGGTCCTCGATTTCATGAAGGCCGGCGGATATCCGATGGATCCCGCCTGGTTCGAGCCGTTCCTCGCATTTCGTTTCCCGGAATGCGGCCGGGCCCAGGTCGGTGCGGCGACGATTGAAGTGCGCTCGGCGCTCGAGCCCTGGCCGGTGATGGGCGAGGAGCCCGCTGGCGGCGGCGTCAGCCGCGCCGTCGACGCGACGGTCGAGCGGATACAGGTGCTGACGACGGGGCTTGATACGACCCGGCATATCCTGGCCTGCAATGGCCGCCGCGTGCCGCTATCGCCGACCCGAACCGCGGGCGCGATGGTCGCCGGCGTTCGCTTCAAGGCGTGGGCGCAACCGTCAAGCCTGCATCCGAAATTGCCGGTGCAGGCGCCGCTGGTCTTTGACGTGATCGATGCGACGCTTGAGCGATCGCTCGGCGGCTGCACCTACCATGTCGCGCATCCGGGCGGGCGCAGCTTTGAAACCTTTCCGGTCAACGAGAACGAGGCGGAAGGGCGCAGGCTCGCGCGCTTTGAAGCGAGAGGCCACACGCCCGCGAAGACAGGAGTTCCGTGCATCGAGGAGAACCCCGAGTTTCCGTCAACCCTCGACCTGCGCTATTTCCCGTGAGCCGCCGCCCGATTCCCCGCCATTTCGCGGCGCGGCCTGCCGTTGACGCAACCTCAGGCGGCAAGTTGCTGGATCGCACTCGAATTTAAGGGCGGGCGCGTGCGAACAGGCGCCGCCAAATCAGACAGACTCGCGGCCGCGGCTGTGATAAAGGTCACACAAGGGTTGTGATTGAGTCTGACGGCGCAGCGCCGATCCCTTGCGACACAGATTGTCCGTATCCAGCTTTCTGCGTGTAGGGACAAACAGAAGGAAGGACTAGCATCATGAACAATTCAATTGGAAAATATCGCAATGCGTTGATGATCAGCGGCGCAGTCGCCGCCGCCGCCGCCGCAATCTATTTCGTTGGCGCAAGGACGGAAATCGACGGCCGCAAGGCTGCAGGCACGATCGCCGCCGCCGAGCGCTATGAGAACGCTCAAGTAGGCGACAGCGACGTTGCGCTTGGCGATGAGACGATTTCGGATTTCATGCAGACCGAAACATTCGACCTCCTCGTCAATGACAAGAACTTCCGCGCGCTGGCGGCAGACCCCGGTTTCTCGGCGCTCGCCGCCAATTCTCAGGCGCTGGCGGCCATGGCCTCGGCGCCGGAAGCCTTTGCGGCGCTCGCGGCGCAGCCAAAAGCGCTCGAAGCCTTCGCGTCGGCGCCCGAAGCATTTGCGGCGCTGGCCGCCAATGCTGAAGCGTTCCAGTCGCTCGCGGCGAATGCTGACGCATTCAAGGCGCAGCAATTCAATGCGCAGGCGCTTTCCGCGCTGGCGGCGAATGCCGACGCGTTCAAGGCGATGGCAGGTCATCCTCAGGCTTTCGCGGCGATAGCGGCGCATTCAGCCGCATTTGAAGCGCTCGCCGCCCATCCGGCCGCCTTCTCCGCGATCGCAGCGAATGCTTTATCCTTCGCGAACTTTGCATCAGACGCCAAAGCGTTCGCCGCCGCTGCTGCGGACGCAAGTTCGTTCGGCGCGATGGCCGCCAATGCCGATGCATTCAAGGCCCTCGCGGCGGACGCCAAAGCTATGGACGCGCTTGCCGCCGACGCCGCGGCGTTCGAGGCGCTCGCCTCAAATGCAGCGGCCTTCGAAGCAATGGCGGCAAACGCGCAGGCCTTCAACGCGATGTCGTCGAATGCGGTCGCGTTCAAGGCGCTGACGGCGAATGCTGTCGCGTTCAAGGCGCTCTCCGCCAATCCGCAGGCCCTCGCTGGTCTTGCGGCCAACGCCAGCGCGTTCAAAATGATGGCGAGCGAAGCCCAGGCATTCGAGGCGCTGTCGGCGCTTTCTGCAAATGCTGATGCTTTCAAGGCGCTCTCGGCGAACGCAGATTCGTTCAAGGCGATCTCCGCCAATTCACAGGCGTTCGGCGCGATCGCGGCGAACGCCTCGGCGTTCAAGGCGCTGGCTTCTAACGCCCGCGCCCTGAATGCGGTCGCGGCGAACGCCGACGCGTTCAAGGCGGTCGCCGCTTCCAGCGCGTTCCAGGCGCTTGCTCAAAATCCGCAGGCGCTCGCCGTGCTTGGCAGTGAAGCCGGCCTCAAGGCCATCGCCGCGCGGAACTGACCGATCTCAACATTGTTCGACCGTAACGACGGTCGGCCGTTTGGGCGTCTGAGGGGCAAATGCGAGTGATCAGGTGGGGAATTGTTGCAGCGCTCGCGTTGGCGGGTGCTGCAAAAGCGGAATCCTTCAAATTGAGGGCGCAGGAATCCGAGGACCTGCGCCTTCTTTATGTCGACCCGACGCAGACCTACATGACCGATCAGGTGACGCGCACTTTTTACAACGGACTGAATTTCCAGAAGCGCATCTTCGAATGGGAGCCATGGGACAAAACGACCCTGTTACTGATTGATCTGTCCGATCATGGAAATGGAGCGGCGTTTTCCTCGCCGTCGAACGGGATTCATCTCGAGATTGCGCCTGTTGACCGCACATTCGAAGCATTCGTCGCTAGCGAGCGGTTCTATTCCCTACTCAACCATGAAGCCATTCATGTCGCAGCGCTCGACGCCTGGAACAGACGGGACGCATTCTGGCGTCGTGTTTTCGCCGGGAAACCGGCGCCGAATGGCGAACACCCCGAAACGATCATCTATAACTTTCTCGCCACGCCGCGCGTCAACGCGCCGGCCTGGTACCACGAGGGAAGCGCCGTTTTTCTGGAAACCTGGATGGCGGGCGGCATGGGTCGCGCCCAGGGCGCCTATGATGAGATGGTGTTTCGCGCAATGGTCCGTGATGACGCGCATTTTTACGGACCGCTTGGACTTCTGTCCGAAGGGACAAAGACTGACTTCCGCGGCATGGCCAACGCCTATCTCTACGGTACGCGATTTTTCACGTATCTCGCCTATGATTACTCTCCTGAAAAAGTCATCGATTGGCTGTCGCGCGGCGATGACAGCAAAGCCTATTACTCAAGACAATTCGAGCACGTCTTTGGCCTGCCATTGAGCAAGGCATGGGACGACTGGACGGAATTCGAACACGAATTTCAGGAAGGAAATCTGGCGTCGGTCAATAAGTTCCCCATGACCAGCACGGAGAAATTGTCGACGCGCGCGCTCGGATCGGTGTCGAAGTCGTTTTATGTCGAAGGGCGCAATAGCCTGATAGGCGCCTTCCGCTTTCCGGGCATCGTAGCGATGATCGGCGAACTCGATCTTGATACCGGCGAGATCCGGCATTTGGCGGACGTTAAAGGCGCAATGGCTCATTCCGTCACGTCGCTCGCATATGATCCGGATACCGACAAAGCTTGGTATACAACTGACAATTATGCGTACAGAGATATAATTGAGATTGACGTAAAATCCGGCCGAAAACGAATGTTGATGCGCGACCAGCGCATTGGCGATCTTGTTCTCAACCCGGCCGACAAATCTCTGTGGGGCGTCCGGCATCTGAACGGCAAGTCCGCGCTCGTCCGGATTGCGCCGCCTTATGACAAGTGGACGCTCGTTGATGCGTCGATTTTCGGTTATGATTATTTCGATCTGGCGATTTCCCACGACGGCGAGTTGATCGCCATGACGGTCGGCGACCGGACCGGCGCGCAGACGCTCAAAGCCTATCGCACCAGCGCGCTTCTCGCCGGCGACAAAACCGAGGTATTGAGCCACCGGCCTGGAAAAGCGCAGCCCGAAGGCGCCGCGTTCTCGCCGGACGGCCGATTCCTCTATTTCACTTCCTATTACACCGGCGTGTCGAATATTTTCCGGATCGATGTGGCAACCGGAAAATGGGACGCCGTCAGTAATGCAGAGACCGGTTTTCTGCGGCCGATGCCGCAAGCCGACGGATCGATGATCGCATTTGAGTATGGCGGCGAGGGCCTGGCGCCCATTCGGTTCGATCCGCGACCGCTCGACGATGTCGGCGCAATTTCCTTTTTGGGCGCAGAGCTGCGTAAGAAACATCCGCAGATGAAGGCGTGGGAAGCCGGCTCGCCTTCGAGCGTCGATCTCGAAGATGTCGCGCCGGTCGAGGGCGACTACAGGCCGCGGCGTCGGCTGCGTCTCGGGTCGCTCTATCCGGTCGCCGAAGGATACAAGGGCGGCGCCGCGGCCGGCGTGCATTTCAATTTTGAAGACCCTGCTCATTTCAACCAGATCAATCTGACGCTGTCCTATTCGCCGGGTGACGCGGTGTCGGGCGGCGAGCGGTTCCACGCGGACCTGCGTTACAAGGGTCTCAATTGGCGCGGCCGCTACTGGCATAATGACGCCGATTTTTACGACCTCTTCGGTCCGACCAAACGGGCCCGCAAAGGCGACGCCTTCATCATCGGCTATGAGAAGGCGTTGATCTACGATCAGCCGCGCGAATTAAAGCTCGGCGCTGAAATCGCCTATTATACAGGCCTTGACGCTCTGCCGATGAACCAGAATGTCGCGACGACATTCAATGAAATCTTCGCGACCGGACTGTCGCTCCATTATTCAAACGAGACGCGGTCTCTTGGCAGCGTCGATCATGAAAAAGGCTGGAGCGCCGGAGGCGTCGTCGATGTGGATCGCGCCGGCGGCGACACCGTCGCGCGCCTCCATGGCGGCGTCGATTTCGGCTTTGCGCTGCCGATCGCCAATTCGTCGATCTGGCTCTACAATTCGGGCGGCGCCGCGCGCGGCAGCGCCCAGAACCCCCTCGCCAGTTTCTATTTCGGCGGGTTCAAGAACAATTATGTCGATGACCGAGAAATCAAGCGCTACCGGCAATATGAAACGATGCCGGGCTTCGAAATCGACGAGATCGCTGCGCGCAGCTTCGCAAAGTCCGTCGTCGAGTGGAACTTGCCGCCATTGCGTTTTGAAAGCGTCGGCGCGCCGAGCATTTACCTGGCGAACGCCAGAACGGCGATTTTCGCCGGCGCCTTGCTCGCCAATCCGACCGGCGCCAACAGCCGCGAAGTCTTCACCGCCGGCTTTCAGGTCGACTTAAATTTCACGCTTGCGCATCGCCTCCCGATGACATTCTCGGCGGGCTTCGCTTCAGGGTTCGAGAGCGGCCAGGCCCGCAATGACGAGGTCCTCATCTCCTTGAAGATCATGTGATGTCGGTCCAGCTTGCGATAAATGTCCTGCTCGGGCTGGCGCCGGTCGCTGTTTTTCTTGCGACGCTGGCGCATTTCGATTCGTTCAAGCTGGTGCGCGGCCGGATGATTTTCCAGACGATCGCCGCCGGCGCGCTGATCGCCGTCGCGGCTTATTTCATCAACCGATATTTGTTGCGGACGCTCGATGTCGACACCGATTATTTCACGCATTTCATCGCGCCGCTTGTCGAAGAAGGGCTGAAAGCCCTCATCGTGATTGCGATGATCCGGACAAACCGGATCGGGTTCATGTTCGACGCGGTCATTCTCGGTTTTGCGATCGGCGCGGGTTTTGCGCTCGTTGAAAATCTCTATTACCTGCAAGTGCTCGGGCTCGATCATCCGGCGGTGTGGATGATCCGCGGATTCGGCACTGCGATCATGCATGGCGGCGTCACGGCTATCTTCGCCGCCGCCGGTCACCTCCTGTCGCTGCGCGGCAAGCGCGCGAATATGCTCTACTTCGCTCCGGGCTTCATTTTTGCAATTTCCCTGCATGCCGGGTTCAATTTCTTTCTCGACTATCCGGTCTCCTCGACCATCGCGATGATCGCCATGCTGACTTCGGCGCTATCCCTGTCGCTGACCCGCGATCGCAAGACCATTCATGACTGGATCGAGGTTGATTACGACCGCCATCGCCAACTGCTCGAATCGCTCGATGCGAAACGCTATGACGATTTCCGACTTGGCCGGCTATTGAAGGCGCTTCACCTTCGGGCCGATGATTCGATCACGACGAGTATCATCGACTATATCCGTGTCCACACCGAACTGGTGCTGAAGGCCGAGAGTGTTCTCTTCGCGCATGAGCGCGGCGAGGATATCGTCATCGGCGAAGAAACGCGGCGGCAGATCGATCGCCTGCAGCGGCTCGAACAGGAAATCGGCAAGACCGCCCGAATGGTCCTCGGGGCGCATCTCGGCTTCGGCCGCCACGAATTCTGGGAGCTCTACATGCTCGAACGCGAAGCCGGCGTGAAGCATCCCCATGCGCATGGCGTCTAGATCATCGGGCGCGATTCTTGAATCGTCCACGATGATCAACTCATTATTCCAGCACGCCTTTTCGCGTAAAACCGGTTTCCAATTTTGCGCCCGGCGCGCCAAGGCAGCGTGTGTCGAACGAACCGTTATTGCAGCGGCGCCTCGGCGGCGACGCCGTCGCGCCAGCGGGCGCTGTCCAACTCGCGGACCGATTCCGCCATGCGCTTTTCAAGGCTCGCGCCAATCACGCTGTCGATCCACGGGCGATAGGGCTGCGTCCAGGTAAACAGCCCGGGCTCGCCGCTGGCGGCGCAGCGGTCGCCTTCGTGCGTCGCGATCGCAACGATGATGATGTCGCGGGGCATCGCCTTGTCGCCCCTGGCGCCGCTGTTCCATGTCTTCCCCTGCACGCCGCCCATGACCGGCGCGCCGCTGTCAGCCGGGCAAAGCGGCCGCTCATGGCTGAGCGCGCAAAAGACATCCTCCTTGGAGATCTGGCGGCGCAGGCCTTTTTGCTGATCGCACAATGGCGAGGCGAGTTCGAACAAGGGCGTCGCCGTCAAAGTGGGCGCATCATCGCCGAAACGGCTCCAGCGCAGGAGCACGGAATTGCGCAATCGCGGTATCGGAAATCTCAAGCGATCATCATCGGTGCGGGTCGCGTCAGGATCTTTGACCTTCCCGACATAGACGGACGAGAAATCGGCGAAACGAATGACCGGGTCGCCGTCCGGCGGATAGACGATCTTGTCAGTGCGCGGGAAGACGAGCTGCGCCGCTCCGCCTTCCAAGGATTCCGGCGAATAGGTCGGATTGCCGACATGCACGGCCGGGTCTTCGACGAATCGCACGAGCGCCAGATTGTTGCGCCCGTTCCGGTAATCCGGATGCTGAACGACTTCCGCGACCGGAAGGATGGCGCCGGTCCGCGGCGCGCCATTCCTGTCTTCGCCGACTGCGCCGATCCGCACCTGATATCCTTTGCGTCCCGCCTGTTTCGGCAGGCAATGCGCAGCGGTCAGCACCCAGTCAGGGGCGACAAGGACGCCGCCGCAAACATGACGATCAATCGCCGCGGAAGCCGCCCCGGTCGCCGGCGACAGAATTTGCGCGATCGCTGGCGACAGGGCGGGCCCGCGCCAGGGCGCGCGCGAGTCTTCAAAACACGACTGCACGCCTTGCCAGTCTGCGTTGCAATAGCCCGGATAATCCCGAGGCTGACGGATGCCTTCGCCGCCGAGGCCTGCCGGCTGCGCTGCGGCCGCGCCGATCGAAGAGATCATCAGGAGGCCGCAGAAAAGCGTCAGCGCCGTCTTCATCGCCGCTCTCCCGCCGTGTTGCGCTCCATCCGGCGCTGCGTGAGACTTGCGCCGATGACGTTGTCGATCCAGTCGCTATAGGATGCGACGCGCGTGTAGACGCCCGGCTGTCCGTCGCCGATGCACTGGTTCTTGCCCCAGCTGACGATGCCAATGATGTTGCCGACGGCGTCGAGAACCGGGCCGCCGGAATCGCCGCGACATGTCTTGCGTTCCGTGTGAACCGCGCAAAAGACGCTCGCCGGGACTTTCTCCGCGTCAAAACCCTCAAGCCGGCTGCACAGATCGTTCGGAATGACATTCAATTGAACGAGGAAGGTGTCGGGCGCCGGCGCTTCGCCCTCGACATCGCGGGTCTTGCCCCAGCCATAGACCGTAATCGCTTCAAATCCCCACGGCATGCGGGCCGCCGGCGTCGTCGTCGGCCGCGCGACGTTGATGAATTTCAGGAAGCGCGGCGCCGGCGCGACGGAATCGGGCGCCCGGACCGGCGCCGCGGCTTCCGGATTATCGATGCGGATTTCCGGCCGCGCTTTCAGGCGGAGGAGCGCGATGTCGCCGCCTTTGAGGCTGACATACTCCGGGTGGCGGACAACCTCGGCGATGTCGAATACGATTCCCTCGCGCCGGTCGCTGATCTTGTCGACGCCGAGGCGGACCTTGTAGCCCTTGCCGACCTGCTCGGCGGTGATGCAATGCGCGGCCGTCAGGACCCAGTCGGGCGCGACCAGCGCGCCGCCGCAGACATGCTGCATTTCATAAAGCTGCTTGCCGGCGCGAAATTCGGGCAGGAAGCCTTCCGCCGGAAGATCGACGAAAATCTGGGCGAGAAACGGCGTATAACCCGCAACCATGCCGCCGGCCGGCGCAGCGCAATAATAATCCCGAGGCTTCGTCCATGGTTTGTGGCAACTCGCCCAGTCGCCATACCGGATTTCGTAGCCGGGCCACGCCGCCGGCTCCTGGGCGTCAGCGCCAGCGACGAAGAGGAGAACCGACGCAAGACAGCCGACCGCAACGCCCCTGAACATCAGCCGTCCTTCATTCGTCATTTCAGAAGGGATTGCCGCATTGAGCCGCAGCGGGCGTCGATCCGCGGAGCCGCCTCAGCGCCAACGCCCCGGCGCCGTTCAGTTGGATCCGCCGTCACCGACGCGTTCGCCGCCGCCCTGTTCTTCGTCGGCCGAATTGGTGGCGCAGCCGGCGAGCACGATCGTCGCGAACAGCATCATCAGGAACTTGATCATCTTGCAGCCCTCCATGGGTCGATAAAGACTAGACGAAACCGAGCGCCTTGAGCAACCGTCCGAATTCAGGGCGGCTGCGCAGCGGATCAAGCGTCGGATCGATGAGCGCGTAGGTCAGCCCGGAATCGCCGAGGTCATGGGCGCGCGCCAGCACGCTGAGCGCGTCGTCGATCGCGCCGCGCGCCGACAGGATTTGCGCCTGCTGGTAAAGCCCGGCGTCGCCATAGGCGGATTTAAGCTCGACCATCGCCGCATCGGCCGCCGCTGCGTCGCCCAAGAGGTGATGGGCGATCGCAAGGCATGGAAGCCGGGTCATCGCGCTTTTTTCCGATTGCGCCGCTTCAAGCGCTTCCGCGGGCTTGCCGAGCGCGATCAGCGCCATGCCGATCCGCGCATGGGAATCGCTGAGGTCGGGATTAAGCGCGATCGCCCGTTCAACGCCTTCGATCGACGCCGCATATCGACCCGCCGCATACTGAACAAATCCAAAAGCCCGGTGGATCGTCGCATTCAACGGATCGAGATCGCGCGCGCGCTTGACCGCCTGCTCCGCTTGCGCCGTTTGCTTTGTCGCAGCGGCATAGCCGGCGTAGCGCGCCATGATCGCCGCTTCGCCGCGCCCGAGCTCATAGGATTTTTCGTACGGCTCGCGCGCATCCGCGACGCGCAATTGCGCCTGGAAAAGAACATAGCCGAGCGTCGAATAGGCGTCCGCCGAAGACGGGCCGATCTCGACGGCGCGCCGGGCCGAGAGGTGCGCGTTTTCATAATACTCGCGCGCCTTGTCGATTCTGTCGGCCGTGTTGCCGAGCGAAGTCAGCGACCGCGCGCGCGCCGCATAGGCGGCGCCGAAATCGGGATCGCGTTCGATCGCACGGTCGAACAGCGCGAGCGCCGAAAGATCCGATTCGAGACTGGCGGCGACGGTATAGAGTTGCTTGCCTTTCAGGTAATCATTGAAGGCGGCGGCGTTGCCGGTTGCGCCATAACCGTCGGTTGACGCGGTCTCCGGCATGCCGATGGCGAGTTCGACGGTCACGGCGTCGGCGATCGCCTGCTGGACAGTCGCCATTTCCTCGATCGGCCTTTCGAAAGTTTCAGTCCAGCGGCTGAAACCGGTGCGGCCGTCAATCAACTCGGCGGCGACGCGCAGCTTGTCGCCGCCGCGTGAAACATTGCCGTCGAGCAGGAAGGTGACCGCGAGCGCCTTGGCCATTTCAGCCGCCCCAAGCGCGCGTTTCTTCACTGCCTCGCATGACGCCTGCGCGACGACGCGCAGCGCGGTGTTCCGCGCGAGCACTGACCGCACTTCGGAGGAAAGGCCGATCGACAGATAATCCTGGTCGGGATTGCCGCTCAGATTGCGGAACGGCAAAACGGCGACGCCATTGGCGGCGAGCGCGACGCCGCCTCGATTGAATAATGCAAAACCCGCCGCGCCCGCGACAAGGGCGCCGCCGCCCGCGATGAAGAGGGTGCGCCGGTTGAATGCGAAAAGTCCGCGCGGCCGAGCAAGGGCGTTCGCCGCGCTCGCCGGCATC
>JBGSSK010000327.1:0-2406 GCA_041737095.1 Parvularculaceae bacterium
TGCCCTGCCGCGCGAAGGCCTCGCCGCGCGCATAATGCCAGGCGGCCTTCAGGAACGGCGCGTCGTCGCCGGGATTGGCGAGCGCCAGTATTTCCTCCGGCTCGGCGAACTGCGCCATCGCATAGTAGGGCGCCGCCTTGATTGGCGCCGCAAGCGGCACTTCGATCGCCATTTCGACCGGTATCTTGGCGTCGAGTTTCTTCGCCATGTCGAGCGACGTCGCCTTGTCGCCGGACATCTGCGCGGACGTCATCAGGAAATGCACATTGTGAACGTAGTAGCCGAATTCGTACATCGGGCTTGCATCGGCGCTGGCGAGGAAAGCTTCGTCAACCTTCACCGCCTCGGCGTTCACCGCCATCGACTCCTTGTAGCGGCCGATCCGGGCGTAGGTGTGCGAAGGCATGTGGACCAGGTGCCCGAGGCCCGGCGACAGAGCGGCGAGGCGATCCGCATACGGAACGGCGCGAAACGGATTGGTCGTCGCTTCAGTCGTGTGGATATAAAGATGGATCGCCGGCTGGTAGCCAGGATTGCGCGCAAGGACGGTTTCGATGAGCGCCAGCGTCTTGCCGGCCCGGCCTTTCGGCGTGCGCCCGTCGGCGAGCCAGTAATCCCACGGCTGGGTGTCCATGTTGGCTTCCGCCGCGGTTGCGAGAACGAAATCGTCATCGGGATAGGCGGCGGCGACCTGTTCCATCTCGGCGGCGAAGGCTTCGTCAAGCGGCGCGCGGTCCGCAGGCGGCTTTGCGGCGTAGCGCTTGACGACCGCGGCGATCAGCGCCTGCTCCTTCGCGCTCGCCTTTGACGACAGCGCCAGCGCTTGTTTGGCCGCGGCGAAAGCGGGCGCCGCCGCATCTTCCGGCATCGGCATGTTGATGTTCGGGCCCCAGGCGAACGCCTCGGCCCAGAAGCACATCGCGCAATCGGGGTCTTCCGCCTGCGCCGCCTTGAACAGGTTGATCGCCTCGCCGTGGTTGAAATTCCACATATGAGCAAGGCCGGCGTCGAACAGCGCCTGCGCCTTGGCGCTGGGCGTCGTCACCTTGTACCCGATGCCTTCGACGGGTTGCATGCGCGTCTGCGCCGGCGCCGCTGCGGTTTCCTCGTCCATCGTCGCGGCGTAGGCCGCGCCGATGCGCTGGAAATAGACGCGGCGTTTCAGCGCCGCCGTCGGGTCCTTGCCGCAGACGCTCCTGACGATGTCGATCGGATTGATGAACGGCGCGCCGGCCTCAGGCCTCACCAATTCAAAACCGCCGGCGCCGATCGCCAGCGCCGCAACCGCTCCGCCGACAAGATACCGTGCATTCATGGCTCGCTCTCCCTTTGAACCAATTGCAAGCGGCGCGCGCCGGCGGAAAACCGGCGCCGGTCCGAAACAGGAAACGCATCTGGTTTACATCGGCGCAGCCGCGACGCGTCGGCTGCTTTCGCGCGCCGACCGTTCCGTGCTTTAAGCAGGGGATGGAGACCGGATCAACCCACAACATCCATGAATATTCGGTGTCGGAACTCGCCGGCGCGGTGAAGCGCGTGATCGAGGACGGCTTCGGCTTCGTGCGCGTCAAGGGCGAGCTTGGCCGCGTGACGCGCGCCGCCTCCGGGCACCTCTATCTCGACCTCAAGGACGAGAACGCGACGATTTCGGGCGTCGTCTGGAAAGGCAATGCGCAACGCCTCAAAATTTCGCCCGAACAAGGAATGGAGGTTGTCGCGACCGGCAAGCTTACAACTTTCCCGGGACAGTCGAAATACCAGATCATCATCGACAGCCTCGAGCCCGCGGGCGCCGGCGCCTTGATGGCGATCCTCGAAGATCGTCGCAAAAAACTCGCCGCCGAAGGGCTTTTCGACGCGTCGCGCAAGCGGCCGATCCCGTTCCTGCCGGACGTCATCGGCGTCGTCACCTCGCCCTCGGGCGCGGTCATCCGCGATATCCTGCACCGGCTACGCGAGCGGTTCCCGCGCCATGTGCTGGTCTGGCCGACGCTGGTGCAGGGGAAGGGCGCCGATCTGCAGATCGCCGCCGCCATAAGGGGCTTCAACGAGATCGCGCCGGGCGGCGATGTTCCGCGTCCGGACGTTATCATCGTCGCGCGCGGCGGCGGAAGTCTTGAAGACCTCTGGTGCTTTAACGAGGAAATCGTCGTCCGCGCCGCCGCGTTGAGCGCGATCCCGCTGATTTCGGCGGTCGGCCACGAGACCGATACGACGCTGATCGACTATGCGTCCGATCTGCGCGCCCCGACGCCGAGCGCGGCGGCGGAAAAGGCGACGCCGATGCGCTCGGAACTGATCGCGGAGGTTTTGAACAAGGAACGGCGAATGATCACCGCGGAAAGCCGCCGGCTTGATGAGCGGCGTCTCCGCCTTGTCTCCGCGGCGCGCGGGCTCGGCCGGCCG
>JBGSSK010000351.1:0-15493 GCA_041737095.1 Parvularculaceae bacterium
TCGGGCGGCCCTGGCTTGGCGGCGCGATTGCGCGGGCGCTTTCCTTATCGGCGCCGGCCATCGAAACGCCGTCGCTCGCCGCACAGACCGCCGCGATCAGGGCCCATTACGCCGACATGATCGACCATTACGGCGAGCCTCTCGGCGTCCGAATGGCCAGGAAACACCTCGCGGCCTTCATCGACCAGCTGCCCGTTGCGATTGACCCGGCCGTTCGCCGTCGCTGGCGCGCCGAAATTTGCAGGATCGCTTCGCCGAGGGGCGTGCTCGACGCGCTCGATGTGGTCCCGAACTGTTCATCGGACTTGTCGTCAGCCGCTTAACCAAGCTGCGGCATTCCAGCAACATTTGTGTTGATTTTTAGCAACAATGACCGCATGATCCAAGATTGCGACTGTGTTCGTCCGAATTCGGATCGAAGGCGTTCGCTTCCGTCGGGGGGCGGAGTTCGGTGGTAAGTGTCCCCATTGCGGGATTTGTCGCTCGCGAGGACGTGATCAGCTCGGACGTTGCACATCCAAGCACGCTGGAAGCCGGCGGGCGTCAGAAGGGTGGGCCGCTTCAGCGGGCAAGAACCCTATTGCCGAAATGGGTGATGTCGAACACCACCGCCGCCGCCGCGATGGCGGCCGCCGGCATCGTCGCTTTTGTCACAACATGGTTCTTGCTGTCGCCCGCCGTCGCCCGCGTCGATCGCAGTCTGCTGATCGCGCTGATTGTCGGTGACGTGATGATCGCCGCAGGTTTTGTGTCACTCATTGGCGCACGCCTCTGGCATGTTTGGTCCGACCGCCGAAACCAGCTCGCCGGGTCGGCAACGCATCTGAAGCTCGTCGGACTTTTTTCGGCGGTCGCTGTCGTGCCGGCAGTGCTGGCGTTTCTCTTCGCGTTCACGATCCTGCGGTCGAGCCTCAACGACGTCTTCGGCTCACGGATCGAGAACTACCATGACACGGCGCGCGATCTCGCCAACGGCCTCATCGAGTTCAAGAAGGCGGAACTCGAACTGATGCTGAAACAGATCGCGTTCGATGTTCGGCGCAGCGAGGAAGCCGGTCTTGGTTTCGAGGCGACGCCGATCAGTTTCCGGGAGTATCTGCAAACTCAAGCCGAAATTCGCGGTCTCGACGCGCTTTATGTGATTGATGGATTCGGACAATTGCTGGTGCGCGCCGAAGTGCGCCCCGGCGCCTACCTGTTGCCGTCGCGGGAAACGCTGGACGGGCTCAAAGGTCTCGAACCCGGCGCCGGCAGCTTCGGCGTCAATGACGACAAGCGCTACGATCGGTTTCGGGTCGTCCTGAAAATCACCAATTATGCGAACGGCTATCTGATCGCCTACCAGCCGATGGAGGAGGCGACGACAAAGAGGCTGATTTCGGTCAAGGCGCTTCGCGACGACTGGGAAGAAGCGCAAATGACGCGCTCGCGCATGGAGCGGGTGTTTCTTGCCGGTTATGTCATCCTGGCGTTCATCATCCTGTTTGGGGCGATCTGGCTGGCGCTCTGGGCGGCGACCAGGATCGTCCAGCCTATCGGCCGGCTGGTGCTGATGGCGGGCCGTGTGTCAAGCGGCGATCTTGGCGCGCGCGTCGAGGTCCAGAAAGACGACGGCGAGCTCGGCGCATTGGCGCGCGCGATGAATCACATGACGGCGCAACTGCAGACGCAGCGCGATGATCTCATCGACACCAACAAACAATTCGATCGCCGCCGCCGGTTCACTGAAGCGGTGCTGTCAGGCGTCTCCGCCGGGGTTGTCGGCGTTGCAGCCACCGGCAAGGTTTCGATCTCCAATCGTTCCGCCGCGGCGATCGTCCAATCCGATCCGGAAAAGCTGATCGGTCTCGACTTCACCGAGGTGTTGCCGGAGGCGGGGGCGCTTTTCCTGGAAGCTTCGCGGCCGCCTTTCGCGGAAGTCCAAGGCCAGATCGATATCGAACGCGACGGCCGGACCAGCACGCTCAGCATCCGGATCGTCAATGACGATGTCGACGGCGAGCGCAGCTATGTCGTCACCTTCGATGACATCACGCAGCTGATCAGCGCGCAGCGCTCCGCCGCCTGGGGCGACATCGCCCGCCGCATCGCCCACGAGATCAAGAACCCGCTGACCCCGATCCAGTTGTCGGCGGAGCGGCTGCGCCGCAAATATCTGAGCGAGATCAAATCGTCTCCCGACATTTTCGACAAATGCACCGAAACGATTATCCGCCATGTCGGCGATATCGGTCGCATGGTCGATGAATTCTCGTCCTTTGCACGCATGCCGAAACCGGTGATCGCGCCGGAGGACATTCGCGACATCCTGAAGGCCGCCGTCTTTTCGCAGAAGGTCGCATTCCCCGATATCAGCATCGAGGTGAAATCGCCGGCTGCGCCTGTCATCGTCAAATGCGACGAAAGGCTGATCGCGCAGGCGTTCGGCAATCTCCTGAAGAACGCCGGGGAATCGATTGCGGCGCGCCTCGCCGCCGAAGCCGACGCCGCCGCGACGCCATTGCGGGGACGCATCGAGGCGTCGATCGAAATCGAAAGCGGCCTTGCGCGCGTCACCGTCATCGACAATGGCGTCGGCCTCCCGAAAGCCGAGCGTCATCGCCTGACCGAACCCTATATGACGACGCGCGTCAAAGGCACGGGCCTCGGCCTCGCGATCGTGCGCAAGGTCGTCGAGGAACATGGCGGCGCTCTCTACTTCGATGACGCCGACGAACTTGGCCGGACCGGCGCCGCCGTAAGCCTGACGCTGCCGCTGGCGGCCGCCGGCGGTCCCGCCTTGTCGGTCGCCGCCGCCGAGTAAATAATGAGTGAGTCTGGAAGGTCCTTATGAGCACTGACATCCTGGTCGTCGATGATGAAGCCGATATTCGGGATCTCGTCTCCGGCATCCTTGAAGATGAAGGCTTCAATCCCCGCACCGCAGCGAACTCCGACGGCGTATTTCAGGCGATCCGCGACCGTTTGCCGGCGCTCATCGTGCTCGATGTCTGGCTGCAGAATTCGGCGCTCGACGGGATCGAGATCCTGCAGGAAGTGAAAAAGGTTCATCCGGAAGTGCCGGTCGTCATCATATCCGGCCACGGCAATATCGAAATGGCCGTCGCAGCGATCAAGAAGGGCGCCTACGATTTTATCGAAAAGCCGTTCAACGCCGACCGCCTCGTCCTGGTGATCAACCGCGCGCTCGAGGCGACACGTCTGCGCCGTGAGAATTTCGAACTGCGCGAGCGCGGGCCGGACTGGGGCCTCATCGGTTCGTCGGCGGCGATCAATGCGCTGCGCGCGGTGATCGACCGGGTCGCCGACGCTCGCTCGCGCGTGCTGATCTCAGGCCCCGCCGGCGCCGGCAAGGAAGTGATCGCGCGGCTTCTTCATGCAAAGTCGAGCAGAGCCGATCAGCCCTTCATCGTCGTCAGCGCAGCAACAATCGCGCCGGAGCGGATGGAGGAGGAATTATTCGGCGTCGAGGGCGCGGGCGGCCGGACGAGATCGATCGGACTGATGGAACGCGCGCATGGCGGCACCTTGATGTTCGATGAGGTCGGCGACATGCCGCTGGAAACGCAAGGCAAGATCCTGCGCGTTCTCGTCGATCAGCGCTTCCGTCGCGTCGGCGGCGACATGCCGGTCAGCGTCGACGTCCGCATCGTGTCGTCGACATCGCGGGACCTGCTGGAAGACGCCGCCGAGGGGCGGTTTCGTGAGGACCTCTATCACCGCCTGAACGTCGTGCCGATCCAGGCGCCGTCGCTCGCCGAGCGACGCGACGACATTCCGGCGCTGGTCGCGTATTATATCGACCGGATTTCGCGCGCTTCTGGATTCCCGAAGCGCGGCCTCTCGTCTGAGACCATTGCGGCGCTGCAGGCCTACAACTGGCCCGGCAATGTCCGGCAGTTGCGCAATGTCATAGAACGGACGCTGATCCTGATGGGGCGCGACGCCAGCCTCGAGATCACCAGCGATCATCTGCCTGCGGAAATCATCGACGCCGGCCTCTCCATTCCGGCCGGCGAAGGCCTTGAGCAGATCATCGCTCTGCCGCTGCGCGAGGCGCGCGAGCGGTTCGAGCGCGAATACCTCATTGCGCAAATCAATCGATTCGGCGGCAACATTTCGAGGACGGCGGCGTTCATCGGCATGGAGCGCTCGGCCCTCCACCGCAAGCTCAAGGCGCTCGGGGTCGGCGGCGGCGCGCGTGTCGAAAGCGCTTGAGGCGAGCGCCGCCGTCGTTCTACAGGAACCAGCATGAGAATCATCATATGCGGCGCAGGCCGAGTCGGCGTCGGCATCGCTAGCCGGCTGGCGATTGAAAACAACGACGTCACCATAATCGACATGTCGAAGGATTTGATCCGCTCGGTGTCGGAACGACTCGACGTCCGGGGCGTCGTCGGCAACGGGTCCTATCCCGATGTTCTCGCCGAAGCTGGCGCCCGTGAAGCGGACATGATCATCGCCGTCACCTATTCCGACGAAGTCAACATGATCGCCTGCCAGATCGCGCATACGCTTTTCAATGTGCCGACCAAGATCGCGCGCATTCGCGCGTCCGGCTATCTCGACCCGCGCTACTCAGATCTTTTCGCCCGCCATCATATGCCGATCGACGTCATCATTTCACCGGAACGCGAGGTGAGCGAGGCGATCATGCAGCGCCTGTCGACTCCCGGCGCGTTCGAGACCAAGGCTTTCGTCGACGGCAATGTATGGGCGGTTGGCGTCAAGTTGCGCGAAGATTGCCCGATCCTCAATTTCCCGCTGCGCCAGGTCGCGTCGTTGTTTCCCGACCTGAAGATCACGATCGTGCTCATCAAGCGCGGCGAGAAAATCTGGCGGGCGCACGCCGACGACCAACTCGCCGCCGGGGACGAAATCTATTTCATCGCCGACCGCAATGACGTCAGCCGCGCGCTCGAGATCATGGGCAAGGCGGAGCGCCAGGCGCGGCGCGTCATCATCATCGGCGGCGGCAATATAGGCCTTTTCGTCGCGGCAGGCCTCGAGAAGCTCGGCAGCACCAAGATCCGGATCATTGAACGCGACCGCGCCCGCGCTGAATTCATCGCCGCCGAGCTTGAGCGGACCATCGTGCTCCAAGGGGACGGGCTTGATCGCGCGCTGCTGCGCGAGGCGGGAGTCGAGGAAGCCGAAACCGTCGTCGCTGTCACCAACAATGATCAGGTCAACATTTTCGCTTCGGTCGTCGCCAAGCGCGAGGGCGCGAAACGCGCCATGGCGCTCATCAACGATTACGACTATGGGCCGATCTCCGAAGCGGTCGGCGTCGACCGCTTTATCGACCCGCGCGCAACGACAATCTCGACCGTCCTGCAGCATGTCCGGCGCGGCCGGATCAAGGGCGTCTATTCGCTCGCCGACGGCGCCGCCGAACTCATCGACGCGATTGCGCTCGAAACCTCGCCGCTCGTCGACAAGCCTCTGAAGGACGCCGAGCTTCCCGAAGGCGTAATGATCGGCGCCGTCTATCGCGACGGCAAGGTGTCGATGCCGAACAGCGCGACGATCATCAAGGCGGGAGACCGGATCGTCTTGCTGGCGCTGCGCGAGTATGTGAAAGACGTCGAGCAGATGTTCCGGGTCAGCATCGATTATTTCTGAGCCTTCCCGCAAACGCGCTAAGGAGACGCCTCGACTATGCCACGCATCGCCTATGTCAATGGCGCCTACGTTCCGCTGCGGGATGCGGCGGTGCATATCGAGGACCGCGGCTACCAGTTCGGCGACGGTATCTATGAGGTTGCGCTTTGCGTCGGCGGAAAGTTCTGGGATCTCGACGGCCATCTCGCGCGCTGGTCGCGATCGCTGACGGCGCTTCAAATCGCCGAACCGATGAGCGAGCGCGCCTTGCGGCTGGTGATTTCCCGGCTGATCGTCAAGAACCGTCTTGGCGATTGCTATCTCTACATGCAGGCGACGCGGGGTGTCGCGCCGCGAAATCACCCGTTCCCGATTGAGGGAATCGCGCCGGCGCTTGTCATGACTGTGAAGCCGCTCAATCTGGCGAAACTGCATGGCGTTGCGGCGAAGGGGATTGGCGTTATCACTGAGCTCGACATTCGATGGGGTCGTGTCGACATCAAGTCGATTGGCTTGCTGCCGAATATCCTCGCCAAGGAGCGGGCGCGACGGGCGGGGGCGGCGGAGGCGTGGCTGTTGCGCGATGGCAAGGTGACGGAGGGCGGTTCCTCCAACGCCTGGATCGTTGATCAGGACGGCGCGCTCATCACCCATCCGCTTGGAAATGAAATCCTTGGCGGCATCACGCGAGAAACGGTCATCGCGGTCGCTCGGTCGCTGCAGCTTTCCGTCCGTGAACGCCCCTTCACGCGCGATGAAGCCATGGGCGCGCGCGAGGCCTTCATCACCTCAGCGATGAATCTTGTGACGCCGGTCGTAGCGATTGACGGCGAGATGGTCGGCGACGGGCGTCCCGGCCCGATCGCAACGCGTTTGAGGCAGGCCTATCTCGACCATTGCATGTCGGCGGCGTGATCCTGAAATCGGGGTTGCATCCGCGCGTTTCCCGCGCGATATTGATTGTGCAGTGCAGCAAAGACATTGAAACAGGATGCTGAAGCCAGATGACCGATAAGAAGCAAAACCTTCAGGACGTGTTCTTGAACCATGTACGCAAGGACAAGATCGCAGTGACGATATTCCTGGTGAACGGCGTCAAATTGCAGGGCGTCGTCACCTGGTTCGATAATTTTTGTGTCTTGTTAAAGCGCGAGGGCCAGGTGCAACTGGTCTACAAACACGCTATTTCGACCGTCATGCCTGCGCAGGCGATCAATCTGTGGAACGGCGAAGAAAACGGCGAAGAAAGCGCTTGAGGCTCATTGACTGATGTGACAATCGCCGGCGGCGAAAAGGATTTTTCAGCCGCCCTCGTCGTGCATGTCGC
This sequence comes from Parvularculaceae bacterium, assembly GCA_041737095.1. Lineage (GTDB taxonomy): Bacteria > Pseudomonadota > Alphaproteobacteria > Caulobacterales > Parvularculaceae > Amphiplicatus. Next base: position 6,932 of record JBGSSK010000351.1, read on the forward strand.
GTTTGCCGGGGATCACCGGCGGCGTAGCGCCGAGGCGCGTCTTGAAGAAGCGGTCGGTCTGGCCGAGGCGATCGACCTCTGCGTGGTTGAGCGCGATATCATTACCCTCGCCAACCCTCGTCCGGCGACCTTGATCGGCGAGGGGCGAGTCGCGGCGATCCTGAAGTCGCTGGCGACGATCACGCCGCGGCCGGGACTGGTGATCATCGACGCCGCCTTGTCGCCGGTGCAGCACCGCAATCTCGAAAAGGCGCTAGACGCCAAGGTTCTCGATCGTACGGCGCTGATCCTTGAAATCTTCGGCGCGCGGGCGCGCACTGCCGAAGGGCGTCTGCAGGTCGATCTCGCGCACCTGACCTACCAGAAATCGCGGCTTGTGCGCTCATGGACGCACCTTGAGCGGCAGCGCGGCGGGCGCGGCTTTCTGGGCGGTCCCGGCGAGCGGCAAATCGAAAGCGACCGCCGCGCCATTGAGGCGAAGATCGACCGACTGCGCGAAAAGCTCGAACAGGTGCGCCGGACGCGCACCTTGCAGCGGGAGAAGCGAAAGAAGGCGCCGCACCCGGTTGTCGCGCTCGTCGGTTACACCAACGCCGGCAAGTCGACGCTGTTCAACCGGATGACGCAGTCATCAGTCGTTGCGCGCGACCAGCTCTTCGCAACGCTTGATCCGACGATGCGTGCGGTCGATCTTCCGTCCGGGCAGCGGATCATACTTTCCGATACGGTCGGGTTCATTTCGGATCTGCCGACACAGCTTGTTGCGGCGTTTCGCGCGACGCTCGAAGAAGTCAATGAAGCCGATCTCATCTTGCATGTGCGCGACGCCGCACATGAAGACGCCGACGCGCAACGCGACGATGTCATCGGCGTGATGCGGCAGCTCGGCATCAGCGAGGATGACGCGGCGCCAGTCATCGAAGTCATGAACAAGATCGATCTTCTGGGGTCGGAAGACCGGCACGCCATGATCGCGTCGGCGCGGCTCTCGCGGGACACGGCGCCGATGACGATCGACGAGCCGGCGCGTCATTGCGTTTCTGCGATCACCGGCGAGGGCGTCGACGATCTCGGCGGCCTGATCGATGCGATCCTGACGGTCGACCGAATCACCTATTCCGTGCTGATCGACGGCAGCGCTGGCGCGCCGCTGGCCTGGCTGCATGCGCATGGCGATGTCATGGACGAAGCCGATCTTGACGGCCGGATCACGTTGCGCGTGCGTCTCAGCGACAAGACCAGCGGGCAATTCCGCAAGCTTTATCCGGAGACGCCGCTGACGATTGATCGCGCGAGCGTCAGGCGGCTGACCGCATGAGACCGGATTTCGCCGGTGTTGAGGCGATGATCGCGCGGATCGCCGACGCTGAAATTGCGTCGCACTATGGCAAGCTCGCCGCCGGTTCGATCCGGACAAAGAGCGAACCGAACGACCTTGTCACGCTGGTCGACGAGGCGACAGAGCGCGCATTGAATGCGGCGCTGACGGCGCTTGCGCCCGGCGCCGGATTCATCGGCGAGGAATCGGCGGCCGCCGATCCCTCGGTTTTTTCAGCGATTGGCGGTGACGCCTGCTGGATCGTCGACCCGCTCGACGGGACACGGAATTTCGTCAATGGAGTAGATGAATTCGGCGTCATCGTCGCTTACCTGGAACACGGAGTGACCATCGGGGGGTGGATCCACGCCGTTCCCCTGAAGTCAGCGGCGGTCGGCGTTCGCGGCGGCGGCGTTCGCTTCGGCGGTGCGGGCGTCGACGTGCGACCGCAGGCCGATGGGACACCCCATGGGCTGCGATCGACCGGCTGGCTCCCGGCGCCGTCGCGCGACCGGATCATCGCGAACCTTAAGGCGAATGTGACCTCGCGGCCCGGGCATTGTTCGGCCTACGCCTATCTCAAGCTGATCACGGGCGAGGTCGACTTCAAGTTGTCGAGCCGCATTCACCCATGGGACCACGCCGCCGGCGCCCTGATGCTGGAAGAGCTTGGCGGCGAGGTGCGATGGCTCGACGTCGGCGCGCCCTACACACCGCAACAGAGCGTCGATCGCGCATTGCTGGCGACGGCGCCCGGACGTGACTGGGACGCGATCGCGCGTCTCATCGGCGACTGAGCAGGGGCGTTGCCTTCATTGTCGACTGCGCCGAAGAATGGCGCGATGACAGACGCTTTCAGGGACAAGGTTTGCGTGGTTACCGGCGCCGCTTCCGGCATCGGCCGGGCAGTGGCGATTGCGCTCGCGTCAGAAGGCGCTGCGCTTGCGCTCTCCGACATCAATGAGGAAGGTCTCGCCGAGACGCGGCGCCTGCTGGGCGAGAAGCCGTCGAACCGCATCCGGCTCGACCGGCTTGACGTCGCCGACGCCGCCGCGATCCCGGCCTATGCGGCGCTCGTGAAGGAAAGTCTCGGCGACGCCGATTACGTCTTCAACATCGCCGGCCTTACGCGCGTCGGCGGGTTTGAGGAAACGCCGCTGGCGTCGTTCGAAAAGATTATGGACGTGAATTTCTGGGGCGTCGTCAGGATGTCGAAAGCCTTCCTGCCGCAGCTTCTCGCGACGCAAGGCGGTCTGGTCAATATTTCGAGCCTGTTCGGCCTCATCGGCTATGGCGGCCAGGCGCATTATTGCGCCTCGAAATTCGGCGTACGCGGATTTTCCGAAACGATCGCGCAGGAACTTGCGCCGAAGGGCGTTCGCGTCACGTCCGTGCATCCGGGCGGGGTCGCCACATCGATCGCGCGCAACGCGACGGTCGATGCGATGCCGGCGCAGTACGAGACCCGCGCGGAGATCGAGGCGCGTTTCGACAAGGCGGCGATCACCAGCGCAGAGAAGGCCGCGAAAATCATTCTCGCCGGAGCAGCGCGGGGGCGTCGGCGCGTCGTCGTCGGCCGCGACGCGCGTATCGTGTCGTTCGTTCAACGGCTGTTCCCGCAGAGCTACGCCGACAAGCTCGCCGCATTGCTTCCGAAAAACGTCACCTGACCGCCCGCGTCAGATGACGCCGAGCGCCTTGCCGACTTTGGCGAAGGCGGCGATTGCGCGATCGACGTCGGCGTCGGAATGGCCGGCGCACATCTGGGTCCGGATCCGCGCCTGCCCCTTTGGCACGACCGGGAACGAAAATCCCGTGACATAGACGCCTTCGTCCATCAGCGCTGCGGCCATGTCCTGCGCCTTGCGCGCATCGCCCAGCATCACCGGGATGATCGGATGCTCGCCCGGCAGCAGCGTGAAGCCGGCCTTCGCCATGCCGTCGCGAAAGCGCTGCGCATTGCGGAAAAGCTGTGCGCGCAGCGCGTCGCCGTCGCGGACGATGTCGAGCGTCTTGAGAGTCGCGCCAAGCAGCGCCGGCGTCAGCGCGTTCGAGAAGAGATACGGCCGCGCCCGGTTGCGCAGGAGGTGAACGACATTCGCCTTCGCGCATATATAGCCGCCCATGCCGCCGCCGAGCGCCTTGCCGAGCGTCCCGGTCAAAATATCGACGCGACCCTCGACGCCGCAATGGGCCGGCGCGCCGCGCCCTTGAGGCCCCATGAAGCCTGTCGCATGGCAATCATCGACCATGACGAGCGCGCCATATTTGTCGGCAAGGTCGCAGATCTCCTTAAGCTTGGCGATATAGCCGTCCATCGAGAAGACGCCATCGGTCACGATCAGGCCCGTGCGCGCACCGTCTGCGATCGCCTGTTTCAATTGCGCTTCGAGATCGACCATGTCGGAATTGGCGAAACGGTAGCGCTTGGCCTTGGAAAGGCGGACGCCGTCGATGATCGAAGCGTGATTGAGCGCGTCGGAAATGATCGCGTCCTCAGCCTCAAGCAATGGCTCGAAGACGCCGCCATTCGCATCAAAGCAGGCGGCGAACAGCATCGAATCTTCATAACCGAGATAGGCGGCGATCTCGCGCTCGACCTTGCGATGAAGATCAGTCGTCCCGCAGATGAAACGCACCGACGCCATGCCGAAGCCATATGCGTCCATCGTCTCCTGCGCGGCCTTGACGATCGCCTTGTTGTCGGCGAGCCCCAGATAATTATTGGCGCAGAAATTAAGGACGCGGCGACGCTCACCCCGGTGCATGACCTCGATTACGGGGCCTTGCGCCGAGACGATTTCGCGTTCGCGCTTTTCAAGACCCTGCTCTTTGATGTCGGAAAGGGTGTGATCGATCCGGGCGTAAAACTCGGCCTTCATGGCGGCGGTTCCTGAGTTGGCGTTCCTGAGCTTGCCAGCCGGTTCTAGGCGAACCGGCATAAGGGTCAACCAAGCGGCTTGCCGAGCGTCCCGATCGATGCGAATTCTTTCAGCGTTCTCAATCAGGACGATCAATCGGGGGGAGTTTTATGACACCGTCGCGACGCGCGCTGATCAAGAGCGCGGCATTCACCGGGCTTCTCGCGGCCTGCTCGCGGCGCCCTCCGTCTGCGAGCGACACCACCGTCGGCGAAGCGGGTGAGGCGAGGCCTCCTGACGTCAGCTTGCCGCTCGACGACAGGGCGATTGAAGCGGCGGCGCGAGTCAACGCCCTCGCCATGGCGCCGAAAGAGCGATTGCTGATGATCGAGGAGCTTGAAGGTTCGCTCGAGACCCTTGCGAAAATCCGGAAGATCGAACTCGCAAATCACGAACAGCCGGCGCTCGTTTTCGATCCGAAGCTGCCGCGCGCGAAAATAAAGTCGCAGAAAAACCTGCTGGCTCTCGCCGCGCGCAATGACGGGCCGCGGCCGCGCAGCGACGATGCGCTCGCGTATGCGAGCGTCGCCGAGCAAGGCGCGTGGCTGCGGGCTGGCGCGATCAATTCCGTCACACTGACGGAAATCTATCTCGACCGCATCGAAAAATTCGACAAGCGGCTCTTCGCCTTCGTGACCGTGACCGCCGATCTTGCGCGCGAGCAGGCGGCGAAGGCCGACAAGGAGTTCGCCGACGGCAAGGATCGCGGGCCGCTGCACGGCATCCCCTATGCGCTGAAGGATCTCGTGGACACCGTCGGCGTTGCGACCACATGGGGTGCGGCGCCCTATCGCGAACGCCTGCCGACGGAAGACGCCGAAATCGTCCGAAAACTGAAGAGCGCCGGCGCGGTGTTGCTCGGCAAGACCGCTTGCGGCGCGATCGCCTATGGCGATCAATGGTTCGGCGGCGTCACCAGGAACCCGTGGAATCCCGGTGAGGGATCGAGCGGGTCGAGCGCCGGCTCAGCTTCCGCCGCCGCCGCCGGACTGTGTTCCTTTGCGATCGGCACGGAAACGCTCGGATCGATCATTTCGCCGTCGGAGCGCTGCGGCGTCTCCGGGCTCCGGCCGACATTCGGACGCGTCTCGCGCGCCGGCGTGATGTCGCTTTGCTGGTCGCTCGACAAGGTCGGCCCGATCTGCCGGTCGGTCGAGGATACGGCGATCGTGCTGTCCGCGATCAACGGCTATGACGCCGATGATCCGGGGGCGGCGCGTTTCGGGTTCGCCTATGACGCCGCAGAAGACCTCAAGGGGATGATTGTCGGCTATGTCCCTGCGTGGTTCGAAATGGGCGACGCCGTCGATCGCGCGGCGCTCGAGGCGATGAAATCATTAGGCGTTACGCTCAAGGAGTTTCCCTGGCCCAAGACCAATTTCGGGGCGCTTGAGAAGATCGTTCTCGTCGAGGCGGCGGCCGCGTTCGCGGACCTGACGCTGTCGAACCGCGACGAAGAATTGCCGGGTCAGGACGCCGACGACTGGCCGAACCTGTGGCGCGCGGCGCGTTTCTTTCCGGCGGTCGATCACGTCCAGATCGACCGGCTGCGCCGCCGCGCGATGATCGAGATGGCGGCCGCCTTCGCCGGCTTCGATGCGCTGATCGGGCCGCATTACGCCGGCGATGCGCTGCTCGCGACGAATTGCACCGGGCATCCGCAACTGGCGTTCCGCGCGGGATTTGCGCAGACGGCGAACCGCACGCTCTTCGGCGATCCTGCAAAAACCGAAGGCGCCGAGACCTTCAGGACCCCGCGCGGCGTCAGTCTTTGGGCTGATCTCTTCGATGAAGGCAAAATCGTCGCGCTCGCTCGCGGCGTCGAGAAGGCGCTCGGCGTCGCCGATGAACGGCCGCCCGGTTTTTGACGGCGTTCAGAGAAACCGCGCGACGACATCCTTGTAGGAACGCGAGAGTTTCAACTCCGAGCCGTTCTCAAGAATGACGAAGTATTCGCCATTCGAGTGCGGATGCAGTTCCTTGACCTTTTTTGTGTTCACAATTGCTGACCGGTGAATGCGCTGAAAACGAGCCGGATCAAGTCGTTGCTGCAATGTTTTCATAGTCTCGCGGATGATATGCGTCTTACCGGCGGCGTGGATGCACATGTAGTCGCCTGCCGCATCGATCCAGTCGATGTCGTCGGCGTTCAGCATGACGACTTTCGAGCCGTCCTTGAACGACAATCGCTCAGAGTAGCGCTCCTTGTTCGTCCAGGCCGGATCTTGGATCAGTTCCTTGATCTGGTCGTGATCTTCCTCGCTGAGCGAGGCGAGGAGTTCGACGAGCCGCGATTCGCGGTTCGCCGCCGCGCGGGTCTTGATCGCTTCACGCGCGCGGTGGATCGCGTCTTTCAGCCGTTCTTCCTCGACCGGCTTGACGAGGTAGTCGAGCGCGTTGGCTTCGAATGCGTCGATCGCGTATTTGTCATAGGCGGTGACGAATATGATCAGCGGCGCCGGCGCGCCGATCAGCGCGCGGACGACGCCGAAGCCGTCGAGGCCCGGCATCTGGATATCGAGAAAGACGAGGTCCGGCGTCATCGCCTTGATGTCCTTGACCGCCTCACGGCCGTTCGCGCATTCGCCGATGATCTCGATCTCCGGGAATTCCTGCAGCCGGATCTTCAGCCCGCGTATGGCGAGCGGCTCATCGTCGACGAGCATGACTCGAATCTTCTGATCGTCCATTTTATCCTCCGTTGAGCTGCCGCTTGGTCTCGAAAGGAATTCTGAGACTGACGCACAAACCTTGCGGCTCTTTTCTGGACAGGCTGAATGATTGCCGGCCGCCGTAAAGGTGAGCGAGGCGATCCCGCATGTTCACTAAACCGACGCCGGTCTTGCCGTCTGCGAGAAGCATATCGAGATCGGCGGGAGCGGAAGGGCCGTTGTCGCAGACCTGCAGTTTCAGCATTTCGCCGTCGCGCTTCGCCATGATGGAGATTTCGCCGCCGCTTTCCATTTTTGCAATGGCGTATTTGATGGCGTTCTCGATCGCGGGTTGCAGGATGAGCGAGGGAACGCTCGCGTCCTGAGCCTCGTCATCTATATCGAAAATGATTTTCAGCCGATCCCCGAAGCGGGTTGTTTCAATGTCGAGATAAAGCGCAAGCGCGCGCAGCTCCTCGGCGAGCGATGTTTTCTGCAACGGATCACTATCAAGCGAATAGCGCAGGAACGCCGAGAGCTTGGTCAGCATCTGGTTGGCCTGCTTGCCGTCCTTTTCAAGTACGAGGGTTGATATTGCGTTGAGCGTGTTGAACAGGAAATGCGGGTTCAGCTGGTAGCGCAGCATTTTCAGTTGCGCCTGGTCGGCGAGCCGCGCCGACATCAGCGCGCGCTCCGATTCATCGCGCAGTTTCAGATAATAATTGATGCCGAAATAAAATCCGCCCCACGACATCAGCAGGAAGAAATTCGGCGGCAGGTCAGGCCTGATCAGCATGATGAGGTTGGAGCTGCCAAGATCGGCGCCGCGGCTGAGCACCCATTCCTCGCCGAAGATCAGGACAAAGGTCTGCAGCTTGGCGATTGACATGGCGACGGTCGCCAGCATGGTCGTCGAGATCCCGATCAGCAGGAGCATTGCCGGATGCTGGCGGCGCGCGAGGCGGTAAATCGGCCTCAGGACGATCGACGTCGTCAGCAGCCCGACGATCGACATCGCGATCGAATAGGCGATCGACTGCTGGGACCAGCCGGCGACCAGCGAGGATACGGCGAGCACGTGAAAGACGAAAAAGCCGAGCCAGCCAGAAATCTGCAAGAACCAGAACAGCCGCTCTTTCTCGACGAAGAACCAGTTGATCCTCCGCCGCGAATGGCCTGGGGCCGCGATAAAAGGCCCGCGAGCGTCAGCTTCAAGGTCGAGGGCGGTCATCGGCGCTCTTCGCATCGCATTCCTATAGCACGCCGTTGAAAAGTCTCACTAAACAAGCCTGTTGCGGCGAACGGCGCCCGCCATGCGGCGAGCGGGGGCGGGTCGGCCTTAATCCGGCAGCGATAGAAGGCGGACGTCGCCGCCCGCCGCCGTCGTGTTGATGGAGAGGGTGCGTTCTGTCGCAAAGCGCCAGGGCGCGTCGAGGCTCGACAGGAGCGGCGCGATCGGCCCGTCCCGCTTCGCCAGTGCGCGGAAAAGCGCCGTCCGCGATGGCGCATCTCCATCAAAGACGACCGCCCGAATGCGGGGGTCGAGCAATAGTGTTTCGGGCGCCTCGCCCGCCGGCGCGGTCATTCCGATGACGAGATCGCTCGGCCCCCCGGCCGTTTCAAGAGGCTCGCGCAGGCGGTCGGCGAACAGGTGGGAGGCGAGAACCGAATC
>JBGSSK010000373.1:0-2978 GCA_041737095.1 Parvularculaceae bacterium
TTCAGCTTCGCGCCGCGCTTGCCGTCGCCGCTCTCGCGCGCGTCCGCCGCGAGCGGCGCGTCTTCCAGTCTGTCTGTCGGCTGAAGATCGGGGCCGATCGCGTAGAGCAACGTCTTCGGGAAACATTCCTCTGCCTCGCGCCCCGGCGTCAGCGACGCCATCGGCTCGCCGCCGACGATGACGGTGAGGATCTTCTGCGGGTCGCGATGCGTCTTGAACCAGGCGACTTCGCGGTTGACCCATGGCGATTTCGCGGAATTCGGCGAGCAGAGGACGATCAGGAATTCCGAAGCGGCCATCGCCGCCTCGATCGCCGCGCCGATCGAATGGCCGGCGGCTTCTTCTTCGCGGTCCTTGAAGATCGGGTGGAGCGCGCCGGCGCCCGCAACGCCCTTCGGCGCGCGATAGGTCTCGAGCGCATGGTGGAACCACTCGCCCGAGGTCCGGTCGGCCCAGCTGTAGCTGATGAAGGCCTTGTAGGTGAATTTTTCCGTGACCGCCCCCGGCGGCCCGGCTCTTTCGTCCCGACCGCGCACGCAGTGTGCGTCAGCCGCGCCGGGGCATCAAGGGCGGCGCTTTCTTCTCCCTTTCATTTCAGGGAAGAAGAAGGCGGCGCGTCACCGCTGAAGTACGGAGATGCGGCCTTCGTTGATGTGCTGCTGGAAGGCGTCGAAGGACAGTGTGAAGCGGTTTTTCGTCGCGCAGGAGCAAAGGCCGATCGACGAAACCCCGCCGGCGCCGGCGAGCTGTTCGATCTCGTATTCGCCGCGCGGGGCAACCGCCCGCGCCGCATCGGCGCAGCACGGCACGGCGTCTTTCAGGATGGCGCGCCTGGTTTTCGCCTTGCGGCCTGCGGCGTTGTTGCGGCCTGCGGCCGGCGTCGTCGACATTGGGTCATCTCGCAAATTCTGCGGCGTTCAGTCTTCGCGTTTATTGGTTACCAATGTGTTTCGATTGCGGCCGCGCGGCGGCGCCGACCTGAACAATTCGCAATGGCGCCTTAACGCTCCCGGAAACCGCGGCGTTCGTCGCCGTCGCGGCGGACGCGGCGCAGGCTCTCCGCGACATCACGGTAAAACCCGAGAAGCAACCCGTCCTCGGAATAGGTGAGGGCGGGATAGGCGCCGTCGAGCGGCTTTTTCGGGAGGTCTGCATGCGCGGCGAGCATGAAGGCTTTCCAGATGCGCGCCGGGATCGCGCCGCCGGTCACCTTGTCCATCGGCTGGAACCCGTCATTGCCGACCCAGACGCCCGCCGTCATCTGCGCGGTGTAGCCGACGAACCATGCGTCGCGCCAGTCATTCGTCGTGCCGGTCTTGCCAGCGGCCTGGCGATTGCCGAGGCTGGCGCCGCGCCCGGTGCCGGTCGTCATCACCTGATAGAGAACGTGCGTCACGTCCTTGGCGACGCGCTTGTCGAGGATCACCGCGGGCTTCGGCGCGTTGCGCCGGTAAAGCACGCCGCCGCGGCCGTCGGCGATTTCGATGATCGCATAGGGGGCGACGCCGAGCCCGCCATCCGCAAACGGAATATAGGCGGCGGTCAGCTCTTCGAGCGACAGCGAAAATCCGCCGAGCGCGATTCCGGCCTCGCCCGTCGGGATGGCGGCGGTGATGCCGAGCCGGTGCGCCATCTCGACGACTTTCCTGCGTCCGACTTTTTCCGACACCTGCACGGCGATTGTGTTGATCGATTTGGCGACCGCCTCGCTGATCCGCATCGAGCCGCGATATTGATTGTCGTAATTGGTCGGCTGCCAGCCGGCGATGTTGATCGGCTGGTCGACGAAGCGCGTCGACGGCGTCATGCCGTTTTCAAAGCCGGTCGCGTAGACGATCGGCTTGAACGCCGATCCCGGCTGGCGCTTTGCCTGCGTCGCCCGGTTGAACTGGCTTTCAAGATAGCTTCGCCCGCCGACCATGGCGCGCACCGCGCCGTCATTGTCATAGGCGATGAGCGCGCCTTGCAGCGCGCCGGCGACTTTCGCATCGACATCAAGGACGCTTTTGACGGCGGCTTCCGCGTCGCGCTGCAATTTCTGGTCGAGCGTCGTCCGGATGACGATGTCATAGGCGTCTGGCCCGGCGATCGCGCGCGCCTTTTCCGCGACATGATCGAAGAACCAGCCGACGCCGCTCTTGTCGCCGCCGGATGCGACGACCGGCGGATTTTTCCGCGCCTCGCGCGCTTCGAAATCGGTGATGTCGCCGGTCTCGCGCATGTTGTCGATGACTTCAAAGGCGCGGTCCTGCGCGCCGAGCGGATTGAGCGTCGGCGCCAGCGTCGACGGCGCCTGTGGCAGGCCGGCGAGGAGCGCAGCTTCCGACAGCGAGACGTCGCGCGCCGATTTGTCAAAATAGGTCTTCGCGGCGCTTTCGACGCCATAGGCGCCGGCGCCGTAATAGATGCGGTTGATATAGAGCGAGAGGATCTGGTCTTTCGAATAGCGTCCCTCGAGCCAGAGCGCGAGCATCGCTTCCTTCGCCTTGCGGATGTAAGTCTGTTCCGGCGACAGGAACAGGTTCTTGGCGAGCTGCTGGGTGATTGTCGAGCCGCCTTCGACGCGGCCCTTCGAACTGATATTGGCCATGATCGCGCGCAATGTGCCGCGCAGATCGACGCCGCGATGCTCGTAAAAGCGCCGGTCCTCGGTCGCGAGAAACGCCTTGACGAGATAGGGCGGCAATTCATCGACCGCCACCGCCTCGCCATAGCGGGCGCCGCGGGCCGCGATCTCGCGGCCGTTTCGATCCTCGATGACGATCGCCGGCGTGCGGTTGATCGCCCACAGGTCCGCGCCTTCCGGCGGCCTGGGGGCGATCGCCAGAAAGGCGGCCGCCAGGCCGGCGATTCCGCCGACGTAAAAAAGCGAAACGCAGAGATAGGCGAATTCGCGGAGCAGGGGTCGCTTCCTGTCCCTGGTTTTCGGCATCGCCCCGGCCGCCTCCGCCTCGCGGCGCGCCCGCGCCCGCATCGCC
>JBGSSK010000392.1:0-7601 GCA_041737095.1 Parvularculaceae bacterium
GCCGCGTCGCCGCTGGCGAGCGCCCGATCGGCCGCGTCGAGGACGGCTTTCAGATCGACCTCGCCGACCGGTGCGCCGGCCATCTGCGAAAGCCGGGCGATGAACGCCTTGATCTGGCTTTCCGGAACCGCGCCCTGAAAACCGTCGACCGGGCGTCCCTGAAAGAAGGCGTAGACCGTCGGCACCGACTGGATGCGCATCTGCGAGGCGAGCATCTTGTTCTTGTCGATGTCGATCTTGACGAGGCTGACGGCGCCTTTGGCGGCCGCGACGGCTTTTTCCAGCATCGGCGTCAGCTGGCGGCAGGGGCCGCACCATTCCGCCCAGAAATCGACGATCACCGGCGCCGTCATCGAGGCGTCGAGCACGTCGCGCTCGAAGGTTTCAATCGTTCCGTCTTTTACGAGCGCCGCACTGGCGGCCTTTTTCGATCCGGCGCTGAGGTTCATAAATCCGCAGGGTTTGTTGCGCCTTCTAGATGAGGTCGCGCGGGCGCGAAGGCAACACCGCTGGCGGCTTTTTCAGGTATCGGCAAGCGGTCGCGCGAGGTCGAGGAGGCGCGGTTCAACGCCGCAGCTCCTGATGAACCGCAACAGGCCGTCGGGCGAAACCGCCGTCGAGGCGCTGTTCTCCAGCGGGTGGAACCAGACCGCCGGCCAGGAAAGGAGCGCGCGATCGACTGCGACCTCGCTGACCGCGCGGGCGGTCTCGTTGATCAGCGCGAACGGGGTCACCGCGCCGGGGATGACGCCGAGCGTCGCGGTCATCAAATCCGGCTTGCCGAAGGAGAGACGCCCCCTGGCGCCGGCCGCCTTGCCGTAACCGACGATGTCGACGGTGGTGTCGCAATGCGCGACCGCCAGAAACAGCCGGTCTTTCTTGTCCTTCAGGAACAGGTTCTTCGAATGGCCGCCCGGCATCGCAGCCTTGTGGTCGCGCCCTTCGTCGACCGTGAAAATCGGCGGATGCTCGACTGTCCGATGCTCGACCGCCAGCGTATCGAGATAGTCGAAAAGATCGCGCCGCGTTTTCGCCATGGCTCGTTCGGGGTCCCGTAATCGCTGGTCGGCGGGTGATTGCAGAGCCAGCGGGATCGCGCAACAGGGCGCTGATTTGGGCGCCGATTTGGGGCTTGGACCGCCTTGCCAATTCCGGACTGCTCGTGCATATAGCGGCACCCCGCCGGCAGGGTTTCCCCAGCCGGCGCCGAGACCGAGCGGGCGTAGCTCAGGGGTAGAGCATCACCTTGCCAAGGTGAGGGTCGGGCGTTCGAATCGCCTCGCCCGCTCCATTTTTCTTTCCAGATATGCAAGCGCGGGCGACGTTGCGATTAAAAGTGGTCGCAAATAGTCGCGGCGAGTGTAACAGTCGACGCAGTCGCGTCGTCGTTGCGGCGTCGCCTGCGAAACCGTCCCTCCGGGATGGGCGCGGATTCGCCGAATTGGGGGAGCTTTGCGTTTGACGTGACTTTTCTAGAAGCGACCTTTGTCGTCATCGTGACGGCCGTGATCGGCTACCTCCTGGCGATGGCGTCCTACAATCTGTTCCTCGTCTTTGTTTATCGCGCCACCCGCGGGCCGGATCCGGCGCCGGCGGCGCGATTCGACGAGGCCGATCTGCCGCGCGTGACGGTGCAGCTGCCGGTCTACAATGAGGGCGTATTGGCGGACCGATGCCTTCGTCTCGCCGCCGGGCTCGACTATCCGCCACACAAGCTTGAAATCCAGTATCTCGACGATTCCGATGACGGCGAAACCTCGACCCTTGCAAGGAACGCCATCGAGGAATTGCGCCGCCAGCATCCCGCGATCCAGTTCGATCTTTACGCACGAGCGGACCGCAAGGATTTCAAAGCCGGCGCATTGAAGGTCGGGACGGAGCGGGCGCGCGGCGAGTTCCTTGCGATTTTCGACGCCGATTTCATGATCCCGCCCGACTTCCTGCGCCGCACGATCCATTATTTCACCGATCCCGGCGTCGGCGCGGTGCAGGCGCGCTGGGACTACCTGAACGAAGGCAAGTCGCTGTTTACGCGACTGCAGGCGAACAAGCTGGATTCGCACCAGATGTTTGAACAGACGGCGCGCCAGCGGCTGGGCCTGCCGGCGATCTTTCACGGCACGGCCGGCGTCTGGCGCGCGCAAGCGCTCGCCGAGGCGGGCGGGTGGAACTGCATCAGCGAGGTCGAGGATGTCGAGATCACCATCCGCGCGACATTGGCGGGCTGGCGCATCATCTACCTCGATCATTTCCGCCTGTTTTCGGAATTGCCGGAAACCGTGAACGGCTTCCTGCGCCAGCAAATGCGCTGGAAGCGGGGGTGGACCCGGGTCACGGCGCATTACACAGCGCGCATTCTCGGCGCCGACGCGCCTTGGCGGACAAAATTCGACCTCCTGATGAGAATTCACCTGACCTGGGGACCGATCGGCGCGCTCATCATGATCCTGGCGGTGTTGCCGTATTTCTCAATCGCCGAGAAATACGGGTTTGCGCTACTCGCAGCCGCTCTTTATACGGCCGGACTCGCGGTTTCCCTTGTCACCTGGCATTTTGAGCAGAAAACGCTGACCGAGGATCCACAGGCGCGCGCGCCGCTGCTCCTGCCGCGCATCATCAGTTATCTTCCTCTCAATTACCTGCTGTTCAGCATGGGAACCTTGTGGGCGCTGAACCAGGCAACCTTTGAGGGCTTCTTCGGCAAACCGGTCTGGGAAGTGACGCCAAAGAGCGGGACAACCGAGAATTCCGCAGGGCATGCGGCCGCAAATAGGCGCGGCGGACTTCCGGTCTATGCGATCGGAACGCTGCTCCTCGGCGCCGGATTGACGATTCTGTCCCTCTGGTTTGGAAATTTCCTCGCCGCCGCGTTTTACGCAATGCTTGCGATCGGAAGCGGTTTCGTCGGCGCCGATGTGGTGCGCTTTTACAGCGCGCGCAACGCCGCCTCTATTTGATCCGCGTCCGGAATTGTGCGGTGAATGAGACGCTGGGGCTGCCGGCGGGCATTGTTCCCTTCGGGTTGAGGCACACATGCCTGATATTCTGGTCGTAACCCGCCGCCGGCGCGTAGGCGCAGGCGCCGAAGGTCGCCGGTCGCGTCGCCGAACTGGAATAGCGGAGGTCAGTCGCGGGCGTGAAGGTCAGCCCGGCGCCGCTTTGCGTGAAATAGACGGCCCCGGTCGCCGGTCCTGCATCGTCCATGTCGCCGTTGAAAAAGGTCACTTCGGCCGGCAGCGTATCGACGATGAACAGCGTATCGGCGTCGACCGCGCCCGTCCCGGTGTTCTGGACGGTCAGCGAATATACGACATCATTGCCGGGAATGGCGAATGGGGTCGCGCCAGCCGGGTTATAGATCGCGACGGTCTTCGTCGCCGTCAGGGTTGCTGACGCGAGGCAAACCTTGCCGTACTGGACGCCGTCGACGAAAATGTCGTCATTGTTCTGGTTGGTGAACCGGACATACCGGGCGCCGCCGGTCGGAACGATGACATTGCTGCGCTCAAGAACATTTTGCGCAGCTGAGGCGAATGTCGCCGGCGCCGCCCCGTAGCTGACGGCGGTCGAGTAGCTGATATTGTCGGTCGAGAACTGGATGTTGACCCGCGCATTGTCGCCCTGGGCCCCGTTGTCGCGGGCGGCGGAGACGACGATCGTGCCGTTCTGCGGCACGCGTACGCCGAGATCGAGCACAAGCGTGTTTCCGTTACTGGTCATTTCCGCTGAAACCGGGTCAGGCGGCGATGTTCCGGCGGCCGCCAGCGCGCCAAGGGCGTTTGCGCTGTTGGAAACTCCGGACGAGGAGACGATGCTCGCCGCATTCCCCGTCTGGTTGATCAACAGCTGGCCGGCCGGGCAACTCGCTGAGCCGCTCGCCGGATTGATGCTCAGCGAATAATCCTCGACTTCGCCATTCGAGGCGATGCCGGTTGGGCTGAGACCGCTTTGAGTTCCCCATCGAAAACGCGCGAAGGTGATCGCCGTCGTCGCGGTCGCCGGGACCGGGACGGAAAAGGAAATCGCGCCGGCGGCGGCGTTCATATCGCCGCCGCCGTTGTCCTGGATGTCGGTCGCGATCTGTTCGCCGGAGTCGGTGAAGTCGCCGTCGCCGTTCCAGTCGATCCAGCCTTGCAGGCGGCCGCCGGACCCGGCAGTGGAGACCGCGATCATCGCTGCTTGTCCCTGCGTCAGGGCGGGAAGCATTACGCCGTCGTCGCCCGAGTCCGCGCTGGCGGTTTGGCTGTTGTACCCCGCCGTTTCCGCGGTGATGACGGCGCCGAGACGGTATCCCGCAACAATGTCATGCGCAGGGGCGCCGAAAGACGAGGGCGCGTCGCCGAAATCCTGATTGGTCTGGGGCTGCGGCGTCGGGAAATTGAGGACCGGACATGTGAAATCGAGCGAAGTCAGGCGGACCGTGGAGCCGGTCCCGAGCACGCCGATCCGGTAATTGAACGTCGATGTCGACGTATACTGGATCGAGACGATATTGGCCGTCGCCGTCGGGTCGATGCCCGGCGCAGTGAAGGTCGTTCGGGACTCAAAGCGGATATTCGAGGGCGTTGACGGCCCGGACGCGTTGACATCGAGATTGGTCGGCGTCTCCAGAATGTAAGAGGCGAGCGGGGTTGAAAACTCCGCATATTCGCGGAGCGAAGCGCTGTCGCCGTCGATATCGATGCCTGATGCGGCGAAGTCCGCTGTGACCGGCGTCGAGCCGCCCGCCGTAACGAGCGCGATCGTGAAATCGGCGCTGCGCTGGTTGCTTCCTCCGAGTTCCGGCTGGAAATTACCGATCAGGCCGGTGTCGCGGTCGATGATGGTCAAGGAGCCATTGGTGATCGCCGTGATCGTGACAAGCGCGTCGACGCCGGTTGCGACATTCGAAAACCGGTAGACCGCGCCCGGCGAAAGGGCGGTCCCTGACTGCAGAACCGGATTCCGGAAGTCGAGGACCGTGATCGGCCGGCCCTGACAGGTCGTCGTTTGCGCCGCCGCGATCCCTGACAAGGCGACGACGCCGGCCGCCGCCGCGGCTAAACCGCGAAAGAAGCACCCGCCGCTCATTGCGTGCGGTCCGGCGAGATGGCGTCGAGGAGGCCCCTGGCCGTCGACTGGTCGAACTTGATCCGGAGCTTCAGGTAGGGCCCGACGCGCGAATACTCGGCGGCGGCGAAATCCTCGTCGACAAAGCCGGCGAAGTTCCAGCCGAAGCTGAGCCAGACATTGTCGGCGGGCGTAAAGCCGAGCGAGGGACCGAAAGAATAATCGAGGGCCTTTGAGTTGAACGCGTAGAGACCCTCCCCATGGAAGCCGATATCGACGCGTTCGCTGAGGTCATACCGGATTTCGGCGCCGAGGAGTTCCGTCACGCCGTCATAAGTGACGCCGTCAGCGATCAGCACGGCGTATTTGAAGCCGTGGTTCAGGGCGACTTGCAGCCGCTCCGCCGCCATCGCATTGATCGTCAGATTGTGCACGGCCTTCCAGCTTTCGCTTTCGAGATCGATCTTCCGCTGTTTGACGTCAAAACGGTTAAAAATGATCAACCCTTCGTCATGCGGCCGCCAGGCGGAGCCGACCCTGAGGTCGAAGCGCCGTTCATCGGACGTCAGTTCGTTGTTGTCTGCCTGGAAACGCCCGGCGCCGGCGAAGGAGAATTGCTCTGACAATTCGCGCGCCGCGCCGGTCGCGATCATGTAGCGCTGGCCGGCCTCCGATTTCTTCATTTCAAAACGGCTTGAGCCGGATGTCGCTTCATCGCGATATCCGGCCCCGACATAGAGCGACGTGAAAGCGCCGCCCGCCTCTTCGAAAGGCGAGCGCGGGATGTCGGGGACAATGTCGTCGGGGATATCGACGGTCCCCCGCTCCTGCAAATCTTCGCGCCGGGCGAGCCCGAGCGAGCCGGTCCATTTTTCCGAAATACGCACCTGCTGGTCGACGCCGAGCGTCGCGCCGATCCGTTCCGCGGAATCTTGGCCGATGCGGTCGCCGGCGAGCGTCACCTTGCCGCCAGTCCAAGGTTCGGCGGTAAGCCCTACCGTCGTGTTCGACTGGCTGAGGCTGACGCCGTCGAGAATTTCATGGGTCGCCGAAAGAGTGAACCCCTCGACAATGCGCTGATCGAAGCCGAGCGACGTGCGGGTCGGAAAGAGCGCCGACGCGTCGTCCCCGGCGATCGGCCGTTCATGCGCGGCGCGCAACGACAGGCCGATTTCGTCAAAGCGCTGACGCAACGCCGTCACCGAATAAAGCCCTTCGCGGGTCGCGCCCCCCTGCGGTTCTTCGCGAACGCCGCGCAGCCCTGCCGATCCGGAAGTCGCATTTGATTCCTGGCGAAGGCCTATCTCGGCGACCGCGCGGCGCGACCCGCTGACAAGGCTTTCCTCGCGGTAGGCATTCGCCTCGATGAAACGCTGGCCGCGCGTCGTGCCGCTCTTGTTTTCGAACTCGGCGATCCGGACCGCGGCCTCCGCGCCATAACGCAGCACGCCGACTGTCGCCGATGTCTGCTGCGCAAGGCCGAAAGTCGGTTCGGTCCGGCTGTAATACGCTTTCGCCGCAACGCGGTCGCCGGTATGGCTCGCCTCGACAAGGATCGCGTCGGCGCGCTCGTCGATCGATGGTCCCTCGCGCAGGCTGGTCGCGTATTCGACGCGGAGCTGGTCCTTGTCGGTAAGGTCGAACCGCGCATCGACGCCGACGAGATTGGTCGTCTCGGCGGCGACCCCCGGGGCCTCTTCATGAATGAATGTCGCGCCGGCCTCCGCACGGCCGCCGAGGAACCGGACCGCGCCGCGGCCGCCGGCGGTCAGGTTGCGGTCGACCGAGGCCGCCGTCTCGTAGTCGGCGACGATGACGTTGGGATTGAACGCAGCGTCGGCGGCCGGGATCGGCAGGCGTAAAATCACCTCGCCCGTTTCGAAGTCGATATCATAATCGGCGTAACGAACGAGGGCCGTCGAACCGAGAATGACATCCGGTCGGAAGCGGTCGCGGGTTTCGACAAGGATCGATTCGGAATTGCGCACGAGCGGCGCCGCGGACAGGGTGAACGGGCCCGAGGTGCCGTCGGCAGGGAGTTCGTCCTTGACAAAGGCCTGATTGGTCTCCGCCGCGAAGCCGGCGAAGCCGAAGCGCTCGCTTTCGTAAACGGTCTGCAGTCCCGACAGGCGGCGGCTGTACCGGGCGAGCTTTGAGTCGGTCATACCGGTGTCGTAGTCGCCGAACTGCGCCTTGAAGCCTTCTTTTTCGGCCTTGAGGAAGACCGGGTAGCGGCTTTGCGCCTCGAAACGCTGGACCGAGCGGTCGCCGTAAAGCGGGTAGCGATCATCAGGATCGATGACGTCGAAAAGCTCGTCATCGGCTGCGCCGCGTTCGTTCTTGCTGTCGCCGGCGATCGTCACCAGCCAGTCGCCCTTGACGGTCCCCTTGGCGAAGCCGGCGATCCGGCCGTCGCCGATGAGGTCGCGCCGGGACGGCGCCAGCGCCCCGCCGCGTTTCTCGAGGCCGCCCTCGCCTTCCGCGAGGCCGACGATGATCCAGTCGCGGAGCGCCGGCTTCACGTAAGCGGTGAAGCTGCGCTCTGCCCCGTC
>JBGSSK010000005.1:0-4079 GCA_041737095.1 Parvularculaceae bacterium
AATCGGCGCCGCCGAAAACGATGCCGCCCCGCGCGCCGACTGCTGTTGCAAGCCCGCCGACGGCGGCGAGCGCCTCCGGTGTTTCCATCAGCGCCCAGATCGGGGGCGCCTTATCGCCAAGAAGCGTCCTGACCTGATCGACGGCGGCGCCGGATTGCACTTTCGGCAAGAGCACGAAGTCCGGAATGGCGCTGCTCTCGCCGAGCGCGACGAGGTCGCGATAGCCGTCGAGGCGATCGAGCGCGTTGACCCGAAGTCCGATCGCAACCGGACGCGGCGCGCTGGCGCTGAGATAGTCGAGCGTTGCGCGGCGCGCCGCCGGCTTGTTCGCCGCCGAGACCGCGTCTTCGAGGTCGATGCAGACAGCGTCAGCGCCGGAAGCCGCCGCCTTGTCAAACCGTTCCGGGCGGTCGCCGGGGACAAACAGGAATGATCGAAACATTTGCGCCTTGTATTTCTGATGATCGACGATCTCATGATATTGCGCCGTAGTCGACCTGCAGGGGCAGCCATGGGCTTTTACGCGGATCATATTGAACCGGCTTTCGTCTCGTTCGCCTGCTCAATGCCGGCGATCGCCCGCGAGCGGGCGGCGATCGTCCCGGAGGCGAGCGGCGTCGTCCTCGAGATCGGCTTTGGATCGGGTCATAACGCCGGATTTTATGACCGTCAGAAAATCTCGCGGCTCTTCGCGCTGGAGCCGTCGCCGGCGATGCGGCGCAAGGCGGCGCGGCGGATCGAGGACCTTCCCTTCCCGCTCGACTGGCTCGATCTGAAGGCCGAGGAAATCCCGCTTGACGCCGCCAGCGTCGATACGGTCCTTGTCACCTATACGCTCTGCACGATCCCCGGGATCGAGCACGCGCTCGACGGCATGAAGCGGGTCCTGAAGCCCGGCGGCAAGCTCGTTTTCCTCGAACATGGCGCCGCGCCCGACCCCGGCGTCCGGGGCTGGCAGGACCGGCTCAATCCTTACTGGGGCCGGCTTGCCGGGGGTTGCAGCCTAAACAGAGACCCCGCCCTGCTGATCAGCCGGGCGGGCTTCGAGATCGCCCGAATCAATACCCATTACGCCCGCGGCGCGCCGAAATTCGCCGGGTACACCTATCGGGGCGTTGCATTCGCGTAACGCACGGCCGCGATCTCGGCAGTGTGACCCCGACACACGCGATTTTAAGTTGATTTGAACCTTTCTTTCCTAAATTTACATAGGAACCGACGCACCTTCTTGCGGCGGCTTTGCGTAAAGGTCTTGGTAAGGATAAATCTCGTGCGTGGTCGCGTTATCATCAGCGGAGTGGCGGGCGTCATGGCGCTCGGCGTCAGCGCTGCGTTCGCCGACAGCGCGCCGATGCCCAATCCCTTTTCGAAGTTCTCGACGGCGGACGCCGTCATCGTCGCGATCCAGTCGGATTTCGCGCGTCCCGGCGGGCATGTCCGCGTCACCGTCTATGACGGGGAAACGAATTTTCTTGAAAACGCCGCCGGCAAGCACGACGCGACCGTCAGCGTCGACGGCGTCGCGCTCGTTCGCCTGGCCGACCTGACGCCTGGCGATTATTCCTTCGTCGCCTATCTGGACGAAAACGGCGACGGCAAGCTCAACCGCAATGTCCTCGGCAAGCCGAAAGAGCCGTTCATTTTCTCGAACAACATCAAGCCGAAGCTTAGAAAGCCGACCTTTGCGGAAACCAAGGTCGCCGTAGCGCCGGGCGAGGTTGTCGTCCTCAGGCTTGAAAATTAGCGCCGGACGAATTCGGCCTCGATCTCGATCGCGACCGCGTCGCCGACAATCCCGGCAAACCGGTCGACGCCGAATTCCTTGCGGCTGATTTCGCCGCGGGCCGAAAAGCCGACGACGTAGCCGCCGCGGAGAATATCTTGCGCGCCGCCATTGAATGTCACGTCGAGCGCGACCGGCCGGGTGACGCCCTTCAGCGTCAGATCGCCATTCATTCGCCCGCTGTTCTCCCCGGTTTTCGTAATGGCCGTCGAACGGAAGATCGCCTGGGAATGCGTCGCCGCATCGAACCACTGGCCGCCTGTCAGGACCGCCGCGAATTCGTCATTGGCGACATCGAGCGAGGCGATATCGATGATCGCCTCGACCGTTGCGGTTTCAACGGCGCCTGCGTCAAAATCGAGGCTTGCGTCGAATCTTTCGAACCGGCCGACAAAGCCCGAAAAGCCGAGATGGTCGACCTTGAAAAGGAGCGCGGCGTGCTTGGCGTCGAGCGCGTAGGCGCCGGCGCGGAGCGCCGCGGGTTCACCGCGGACCTTCGGCGCGATCAGCGATGCGCAGCCAATCAGCATTGGCGACAAAACGACGACAAGAATGGCGCGGCGCGCGATCATGATGAGGCCGCCGCTCCGATTGCGTCGGGCAGATCCCGGTCGATGGCGCCGCAATCCGTACACTGAGGATCACGCGGCAGGAAAATCGTCCGCGCCCGTGAGGAAAGACCTTCGTAGAGGAAAAGCCGCCCGGCGAGACTGTCGCCGATCCCGAGAATTTCCTTCAGCGCCTCAAGCGCCGCGATCGAGCCGATGATCCCGGCGAGCGGGCCGAGAACGCCTTCTTCCGCGCAATTTATTTCCGCAACGCGCGGCGGCGCCGACGGCATGAAGCAGCGATAACAGGGAAGATCGACGCCCGCCCACGGCTTGAAGACCGTTACCTGTCCTTCAAAGCGCCCGATCGCCGCCGAGACGAGCGGGCGGCGGGCGGCGATCGCCGCCGCGTTGATGACATAGCGGGCATCGAAACTGTCGACGCCCTCGACGACGAGATCATAAGCGCCGATACGCTCGACCGCGTTATCTGCGGTCAGTTTCTCGACATGTTCCCTGACGGCGATCCCGGGGTTGAGCGCTCGTGCGAACGCTCCAGCCCGCCTTGCTTTCGGCTCGCCGATATCCTCGTCGCGAAAAATCGTTTGCCGCTGCAGGTTCGAGAGCGCCACGCAGTCATCGTCGATGACGCCGAGAACGCCGACGCCCGCCGCCGCGAGATACTGGATGATCGGCGAGCCGAGCCCGCCGGCGCCGACGACGAGGATCTTCGCAGCGAGGAGCTTTTGCTGTCCCTGCCCGCCGACTTCCTTCAGGAGGATATGCCGTAGATAGCGTTCGCGTGCGTCAGCGTCGAGCATCAGGCCTCCGGTTCCGCCGCCCGCTTTGACCAGACTTTCCCGATCGGTTCAATTGCGGGAAGGAGGGCGCCCTTTTCCGGGGCGGACTCTCTCCTTTTTTCGGCCTTTCCTGCGGGTTTCAGCCGCAAAAGGCGCCCTTTTCGCTCACTGAAAAGGCATGCCTTTTTCAAGGGCGCGGGCTTCCCTTGCGCCCTCGTCCACGAGCAAGGAAAGCAGAGGTGATCCCTCTTCATGCAAGCGTTCAGCCTTTCGCGAAGCCGTAACGCCGCCAAATCCGCAATGTCAAAGAGCCGCGAGGCCGACGTCGCCGTTCTCGCCACCGACATCACATGGGGTGACGCTTCAGCGTTCCAAGCCGTCGAAAAAATGTATTTGCAGGATGATTTTCGCTTATGCGGCGAATGGCCCAAAGACCCGCGTCGGACCTCACCACCAGCCGAAATAGCGGCCGAAGCTCGCGATGACGATCATCGTCGCGCCGACGACGAGCAGCGACATGCCGAGGCCGCGATTGGTCTCGTTCGATTCGCGCACGAGCAAGCCAATGAAAATGCAGCCGAGGCCGACTAGGATCGAGGCGTTGCGGTAGGCGACGGCCATGACATCTGCAAAACTCATCGTCCCGTCGAGCCGAAGCCGCCCTCCCCGCGCGCTGTTTCATCAAGGCTTGAAACCTCGACGAACGTCGCTTGCGTCACCGGCGCGACGACCATCTGCGCGATGCGGTCGCCGCGACGGATGATGAAATCATCCGTACCGTGATTGATGAGAATGACCTTGATCTCGCCGCGATAGTCCGCGTCGATCGTCCCCGGCGCGTTTACCACAGAGACGCCGAATTTGGCCGCGAGACCGGAGCGCGGGCGAATCTGCGCCTCAAAGCCCGGCGGGAGCGCGATCGCAAGGCCGGTCGGCGCGAGCGCCCGC
>JBGSSK010000019.1:0-4541 GCA_041737095.1 Parvularculaceae bacterium
CGCGCACGCTCCTCGGCCCGCGCGAGGCTCGCCATGGCCTTCGCCCGCCCGCGCTCAGCCCGCGCAACCAGAACCGCCGCGAGCGCCAGCAACAGGAAGACGCCGATCGCGCCGACGATCAACAGGGCAGGTTGCGTCACCATAAAATCCAACAAATCTCACCTCTTCGTGAGAACAAAAAAAGAACAATTGGCCGCGCCGCCGCCGTGAGTCAAGGGACCGCGTGCGCCTGTTCATCGTGCGTCAATTCACTTATTCCCTCGTCGAACGATCGAGGAGACTGGCGCTAATGGCGGCGAAGACACGCACCGAAACCGACACGTTCGGACCCATCGAAGTAGACGCGACCCGCTATTGGGGAGCGCAGGCCGAACGCTCGCTCGGCAATTTCAGGATCGGCTGGGAAAAGCAGCCGGCGCCGATCATCCGCGCGCTCGGGATCGTCAAGCGCGCCGCGGCGGAAACCAACATGGCGCTCGGCCGGCTCGATGCGAAGCTCGGCGAAACGATCGTCAGGGCCTCGCAGGAAGTCATCGAGGGAAAGCTCGACGCGCATTTCCCGCTGGTCGTCTGGCAGACAGGATCCGGCACGCAGTCGAACATGAACGCCAATGAAGTCATTTCGAACCGCGCAATCGAAATGCTCGGCGGCGCGATGGGTTCGAAAGCGCCGGTCCATCCGAATGATCACGTCAACATGAGCCAGTCGTCGAACGACACGTTCCCGACCGCCATGCATATCGCCTGCGCGGAGGAGATCCGTCATCGCCTGCTGCCGGCGCTCGCCAGGCTCAGGAATGCGCTGAACGACAAGGCGCATGCCTGGAAGGCGATCATCAAAATCGGCCGCACGCACACCCAGGACGCAACGCCCATGACCCTCGGCCAGGAATTTTCAGGCTACGCGAAACAGGTTGAAAACGGCATTGCGCGCATCGAACTGACAATGCCGTCGCTGATGGAGCTGGCGCAGGGCGGCACCGCCGTCGGCACCGGCCTCAACGCGCCGGTCGGTTTCGCCGAGAAAGTCGCCGAGCGCATCGCCGCGATCACCCAGATGAAATTCACCACGGCGCCGAACAAGTTCGAGGCGCTCGCCGCGCATGACGCGATGGTGATGAGCCATGGCGCGATCACCAGCGTCGCGGCGTCGCTTTTCAAGATCGCCAATGACATTCGCTTCCTCGGGTCCGGCCCGCGCGCCGGCCTCGGCGAGCTGTCGCTGCCGGAAAACGAGCCCGGCTCGTCGATCATGCCGGGCAAGGTCAACCCGACGCAGTGCGAGGCGATGACCCAGGTCTCGGCCCACATCATGGGAAACAATGCGGCGATCGCCTTCGCCGGCTCGCAAGGGCATTTCGAGCTCAACGTCTTCAACCCGATGATGGCCTATAATTTCCTGCAATCGGTGCGGCTCCTCGCCGACGCCGCCGTTTCCTTCACCGACAATTGCGTCGTCGGCATCGAGCCGCGGCTCGACAATATAAGGGAGGGCGTCGAGCGATCGCTGATGCTGGTGACGGCGCTTGCGCCGAAATACGGCTATGACCGCGCCGCGAAGATCGCCAAGACCGCGCACAAGAACGGCACGACCCTGCGCGAGGAAGCGATCCGGGACGGCATTCCCGCCGATGATTACGACGCGATTGTACGCCCCGAGAACATGATCGGGCCTGGCTGAGGGAAAAAATGACCGGCCCCGTCGAGGGGCGAGACGGGGCCGGTCGCACGCCTCTCCCGAAGGCAGGTGGAGGGTTCGAAAAAAGCGCGCCTTCCGTTCTATCGCTTGCGCCTTACTGGAGGTGGGGCCCGGAGGCGGGCGTTTATTTGGCGTTTCGCGATGACTTTGATGTGGGGCGTCGTCCTATCGACGCAAGCTTCGCCAGCCGCTTTTTCCGATAGGCCTTTCCTATCGCGCGCACTCACCCCGGATTGACAATCAGATCGGTGAACCGTTTTCGCGCGATGTCGCGGGCGACGCCGGCGATTTCCCGATAGGTGTTCGCCCCGCCGGCGCGCTTGCGCCAGACCATTGATATCGATCGGGTGAGATTGCGCCCGCTCAGTTTCTTCACGACGATTTCACTGCGCGAGCGGACTTCCGAATGCACATACAGCGCTGGAAGGAAGGCGGCGCCCATGCCCATGCCGACCATCAGCCGAAGCGAATCGAGACTTGTTCCTTCATAGTCGTTCGAAAGCGCGGCGCCGAAAGTCTTGCATAGTTCGATCGTTTGCGCATGCAGCTGATAGCGCGGCGAGAGCGTCAGAACTTTCAGACCCTTGATGTCGGCCGGGACCAGGAGTTCCTTTTTCGCGAGCGAGTGATCAACCGCGACCGCCAGATAAAGCGGTTCGCGAAAGAGCGCCTCATTGACATAATCCGCGCTTGTGCCCGGCAGTGGAGTCAGCAGAACGTCATGAACGCCTTTGCCGAGTTCGAAATCGAGGTCGCGCGGCGTTTCCTCGCGCACATAAAGGCCAAGATCGGCGTATTTGCGGTGCAGCGCTGCAACGATAAACGGCAAAAGATAGGGACCGATCGTCGGCGACGTGCCGAGACGGATCGTGCCGCCAAGACCCTTCTGAGCGCGCCCGGCGTAATCCAGAATCGCCTGTTCGTCAGCGATGATCATCCGCGCCCGCGCCGCGATCTCGCGGCCGGCCGGCGTCAGCGAAACGCCGGCGCGATCGCGATCGACCAGACGCAAGGAAAGCACGGCTTCAAGGTTCTGGATCTGCGCGCTCAGCGACGGCTGCGTGATGCCGAGATGTTCGGACGCGCGGCGAAAATGCCGGAACTGCTCAACCGCCAGCAGGCATCGCATCTGCTTCAGGGTCAATTCGGCTTGGCTTTGCATCTTTGATCTCCGGATTGGGTTGTCCGATCGAAATGGATCGTTCGATCGGATTTTCTATCATGCTCGCCGATGGGCGCATTGTCGCATTCGCTGAGAATTCGCTGACGAAGGCAGTCCGGAAATAGGTTTTTCCTATCAATAGGCCAGCTTTGGCGGAATTGTGTTGGAAACGCCCGCGCCCACGTCCCATGAAGAAAGCGTCGGCGACGCGTGCTGTCGGCCGTCTGCAAACAAGGGGATGAACCCGTGACCGGCATTTTTTCCAGGATTGAGGATTTCATCAAGCTCGAATCATCGGCCGGCCTGTTGCTGATGATCGCCGCGGCTCTGGCTCTCTTCGCCAATAACAGCTTCCTCTCCGGCGCCTATGGCGCCTTGTTGTCGACGCCGGTCGCCATTCAGGCCGGCGCTCTCGTCATCGCCAAGCCGCTGCTGCTCTGGATCAATGACGGCCTGATGGCGATTTTTTTCTTCCTCGTCGGGCTCGAGATCAAGCGGGAAGTTTTGCAAGGCGAACTCGCGACCCGAGCCAAGGCGACGCTGCCGCTTTTCGCCGCGATCGGCGGCGTCGCCGCGCCGGCGAGCATCTACGCGATGTTGAATGCGGGGGACGCCGACGCTCTTCGCGGCTGGGCGATCCCGGCGGCGACGGATATCGCTTTCGCGCTCGGCGTCCTGGCGCTCCTCGGCAAGCGCGCGCCGGCGAGCCTCAAAATATTGCTGCTGGCGATCGCCATCATCGATGATCTCGCTGCGGTCGTCATCATAGCGCTGTTCTACACGGCGGACCTCTCGACGACGGCGCTCGGCCTTGCGGCGTTTGGCGTCGCCGGCCTCGGGGTCCTCAATCGTTGCGGCGCGAAGGCCATCACGCCCTACGTTCTCATCGGGATTTTTCTCTGGGTGTGCGTCCTGAAATCAGGCATTCACGCGACGCTCGCCGGCGTTGTCACCGCCCTCGCCATTCCGATTCGCGGCCGGACGCCGGAGGAACAATCGCCACTGCACCGCCTTGAACACGATCTTCACCCCTGGGTCGCGTTCCTGGTGCTGCCGCTGTTCGCGTTTTCGAACGCCGGCGTCTCATTCGACGGCGCGTCGCTCGACGCCATGACCGCCCCCGTGCCGCTTGGCATCGCGCTCGGTCTATTCATCGGGAAACCGCTCGGCATACTTTTGATGAGCTTCATCGCGGTCCGCTCCGGCCTGGCGCGATTGCCGACTGGCGCGACCTGGCTTCAGATGCTGGGGCTCGCGGGCCTCGCCGGCATCGGTTTCACCATGAGCCTCTTTATCGGCTCGCTCGCCTTTCCGTCGCCTGACACCATGAACGACGTTCGGATCGGCGTCATTCTCGGCTCGCTGCTTTCCGCATTCCTCGGCGCGGCGATCCTCGCCATCGCGGCGCCGTTCTCGGGAGGATCGCGCAAGCAGAAAGAACCCGGTCCGCCGCGCCCGGTTGCATCGACCTGAACATTCGTCGCCCTGAGGACGACCTCCTGCGATCAATGGTGCGGGCGGAGGGACTCGAACCCTCACGAGGTTTCCCTCAACGGATTTTAAGAGGGCTAGAATGCCTTTTGCAAACACTTGCAGAAAGGCATAAAAAATGGCGAAAACCCCTATATATCAGAGCGTTGCGAACTGTCAGCCTAAGGACATGACTTGCAACATCTTGTA
>JBGSSK010000028.1:0-1678 GCA_041737095.1 Parvularculaceae bacterium
CCGGGCGCGGTCGAACCAAGGTCGCTCGCCATCGCGTCGGCGCCCCCAAGACGACTGCGGCCGACGCCGATCCATGCGCCAAACCCGGCGCCGACGATGAAGGCGATGAAAAGCATTGTCCACATTTGCGCGGCGAGCCAGATCATGGCGCGTTGGCCCCCTCGTTTTGAATTTCAGCGTCGATCACTACAAAGTCGATGCGCCGATTGCGTTGGCGGCCGGCGTTCGTGCTGTTCGATGCGATTGGCCGCGTCTCGCCAAAGGCGCGGGTTTCAAACACGCTTTCGTTGGTCCGGGTTTCGAGATAGCGTTTGACGGCGTAACCGCGTCGCTCGCTTAGTTGCAGATTGTAGGCGGCGCCGCCGGTTGAATCCGTGTGTCCTTCAATCGCGATTTTGAGGCCGGCGCAGGCGCGAATCTCCATTGCGAATGTATCGAGCATCGCCCGCTCATCGGCGTCGAGCTGGTCGCTGTTTGCTGCAAATGTCAGCTTGCGGCCGTTCACCGACCGGTTGATGGCACTCTGACAAAGGCTTCGGGATTGCGCTTTATCTTCTGACGCAAGGCCCGGGAGATCGCGGCGATCGATTGCGACGACATAGTCGAACCCGGCCGGCCCTCCGGCGATCATGCTTTCCGCGGCATCAGCAACAGCGCCGTCGTCAGCGACGCCGCTGATCGAGACCTTGAAGCCGTCAATTACGAGCGCGCCGTCACCCAGGATGGCGAGCGCTGCGAGCCCGGCCCTGGCGGCGTCCGCCCAGACCGCTTTCGCGCTTAGCGGCGCGATTTCGGTATCGTCGGAAATTTTGAGGGCCGAGGTCTTCAAGAATGGCGCGAGCAACGCCTCGCGCGTCGTCGCATCCGGCACGCCGCCGGAAATCGACAGGCGATCACCGTCGATCCGTGCGCTGAACCTGTAGTCGTCGATCAGTTTGTCCTCCGCGAGTATCACGACGCCGGTCGTGTCGACACCTGCGATCGCGCGCGCGATTGGGGTGTCAGCGCTATTGATTGTCGCAATCAGGTCGATGACGTCGCCAAGCGCTGCTCGATCCGGCGCCGACCCGTTAAGGACGATGCGGCGGCCATTGGCTTCGGCGGACGCCCAGTCGATCCCGCCCGTCCGCAATTGTTCTCTCGCCGCCGCCTCAAGACCGGCTTCGATTGCGGATGCTCCAAACGGCCCGTGAACGGCGAGTGCGCCGAAAATGAGAAATCCGGCGCCCATCGCAGCTATCCTGACCCAGATTGACGCCACTAGCGCAAAGACCCGTCGAGTTGTGGACGGCGCGCCCGCCCCGCGCGCCAAGGACCCGCACGGTCTTGCAAGGAGAGCGCCAATCGGCGCATGCGAAAGGAGAGTTCATTAATGACAGGAATCCCGCCGTTCGGCGCGCATTCGCCTGAGAGCGGATCGCCGAATCAACGCTAAACGATCGGGGACGGCGCGCCGTTGATTGAGGAGCGATCATGCCCAAGGCCTTGGCGATTGCTATCGGCGGAGCCGTCCGGGAAGTCGGCGGGCCGCAGCGTTACGCCCTGCCGTCGATGGCGATGCCGGCGAGCGGGCGGCGCTGGGTATTGCGGCCGTTCGACCAGGGGGTCGCCGACGCGATCGAGGATGAAACGGGATGCCAGCCGACCGTCGCGCAGATCCTCGCGGCCCGCAGCGTCA
>JBGSSK010000034.1:0-7009 GCA_041737095.1 Parvularculaceae bacterium
GATCGCAGCCGTCGCAGCGCTCCCCCGGCATCGCATAGCCGGCGGCGCGCTCAGCGATTCGCGCTGACCTCGTGGACTCTTCGAATGAGGTATACTCGGCATAAAGATTGTTCTGACACACAAAGACAACAGGCAAGCGCCAGAGCGACGCGAGGTTCAGCGCCTCGTGGACAGCCCCGATATTGGCGGCGCCGTCGCCGAAGCTGCACACTGTGACGCGGCCGTTCGCCTGCATCTGCGCCGCCAGCGCCAGCCCATTGGCGATCGGCGCGCCGGCTCCGACTATGCCGGTCGTCACCATCAAACCGGATTTCGGATCGGACAAGTGCATCGGACCGCCCTTGCCTTTCGATGTTCCGGCTTCTTTTCCGTACATTTCCGCCATGATCTCGCGCATCGACGAGCCCTTGGCGACAATGTCGTGAATGACGCGATAGGTCGTGACGAAATAATCATCGGCGCCAAGAAGGCTGCCGATCGAGGCGGCGATCGCTTCCTGACCGCCCGCCGGATAGTACTGGAATTGCAGATCGCCTGCGGCGAGTCCTTGCTGAATGCGCTGATCGCAGAGCGCGATCCGCGTCATTGTCGTGAAAATGCCGATCGCTTCGTCGCGGGTCAGACTTGCAAGTTTCGCCATGCCTTATCGCCATCCGCCTTTCATCGAGACGATCTCACACGGTCCAGCTTGCAACGTCAATCAAATCTTGATATCTGGCCTATTGTCTATCTTTATGGTTTTTAAATAATGTCCTCCATCAGCCAATCCGTCGGCCGCACGCTGAAGGTCTTTGAGGCGTTCGCCGCCGAAAAACGTCCGCTTTCCGCGAGTGAAATCGCCCTGTTCATCGCAGCGCCGCGGTCGAGTTGCGCAGCGCTTCTGAAGGCGCTGTGCGATGAAGACGTGATCAGCATCGACCGGCGCACGTCGAGCTATTTCCCGACCGCGCGATTCGCCGAGCTCGGCGCATGGATCGCCGACGGCTCGATCTACCCGTCCGATCTCCTCGAATTGATGGCGACGCTTCGCGAGGAGACCGGCGAGACGGTGACGCTCGCCGCCTACAACGATTTGCTGATCGAACTGGTGCAGGTCGAGCGCAGCGCGCAGGCGATTTCCTTCACCGCCGAAAAAGGCCAGAAGTTCCCGATATGGGGGACCGGGGTCGGCACAGCCTATCTAACACTCCTCGACAACAGTCAGATAAGAGCGCTTTACCGGCGCAGCGAGGCGCGCCGCATGATTGCCGAAAAGACGCCGCGCCTAGACGACATCTTGCACATCGTCGCAAAGGCGCGGACCGACGGCTACGCCGTCGCCGAGGGCGCTGTCTTTCGTGACGCGTCTGCGGTCTCAGCGCCGCTCGGGATCGAAGTAAATTTGCGACAATTGGTCGTTTCGATCACCGGTCCGACAAACCGCATGGCGGCGCATTACGACCCTTATGGCGAACGGCTTTGTCAACTGATCAAAGCATTGCCATTCATTCGTGAGAGAAGATCACCCTCCTCTCGAAAATAGCTGTGGCGCGATCATCGGCGGGACAAGCGTCATTTCTCGTCGGCAAACACATTTGTCGATCGTCCTTGCTATGCGACGCATACCCAGCACCCGCCACGCAGCACTCTCGCGCGACGCTCAGCCCGGCGCGCCGACGAGGTCCCGCAAAGCATTCAGCTTGGCATGCGCCGTTTCGATATCGTCGCGCGGCGCCGCCATTCGTCGGTCGCGCAGGTCCTGCAAAGACTTGATGAGGTCCGGCAGCGGCGGCCCGCTCGCGGTGATCTGCTTCAGGTGTCGCTTGTCTACCTGGTCGGCAGGCTTCTCAATGTATTTTCTGACCAGCATGTTCTGATGTTGCGCCGCCGTTCGTCCATGCGCGTCGCAGACAGCGAGAAAAAGCCCGCAGATTTTCTTGAACCACGGCCGAGATCCGTTCTTGGGCGCCAGTTCGATCAGTTCGTCGAGCAGAGGTTTCATGCCGAGGCATTTGCGAAGTCCGCGCTGATCGTCCGGCGTCATATAGAGGATCTTCTCCTCCAGCAATTGCGCATAATGCGGATCGTTTCCCCGGCAAAGGCCGAGAAGGAGATCGATCTGGTTGATCTCCGCGAAATCGCCGGCGTTGGCGCCGCGATACACTTCCTTTCCGACGCGATAGGGTTTGTAATAGGGCCGGATGCAGAAGAAAAAGCGCGCGACATCAAGGCTGTCGAAGAGCTTCTTGTTGTGGACGGCGACCTGTTCGAGCGCGGCTTTCGCCTCTTCAAGCAATATCGTCGCCCCGGCCGCCGAGACTCCCATTGGCGGGATTCGCATCAACGCCGAACCGGCGCGCTTGTAGGAGAGTATCCCATAGAGATTATAGTCGATGAACAGGCGTTCATCCGCAAGCGATGTGAAACTCTTCTGGACGCCGTTGATGGCGCGATTATGGGTTGTGAGGTGTGCCGTGGCGAAACGCGGGACAACGCCGATCGATGCGGCGATGTGCATCCCGAGGGCGGAACATTGTTTGAAAGGGGATTCCGTTTCGCGCTCCGGATTGGTCATCTCATGGCGTCGAAGAGCGGCGAGATAAAGCCCGAGATCGCCAAGCACGTCGAACGCCGCATCGAACTGCTTGTCCGTGTTTCCCTCGGCTGCGAGCGGCGCAATCAAGGCCTGCCCCTCCTCGAACAACTGCTTCTTGATCTTGTCGCCGACGCCCGCGACCTGCGACGGATCCTCTTGCGCGAAATAGAGCTCTTCAAGCTCGGTGTTCATCTCGACGAAGGGGGTGCGAATCCACTGGTCGAGCATTACCGCAGCGATACTCATCAAAGTTCTCCATATCGTGAGAGCTGAGCGCCTCCCAAGCCTTCCGCCCGGCGACCGTCCTGCGGCGCATTTTGCTGGATAACCCATGCATGGAAGTTTGGCGAGCGCGCCGCGCGTCGCGAAATTGGAGCGGCGGATCGGACCGGACGTCCGGATCAGTCTTGCGTAACGGCGACCGATGCCCCCGGTCCGAATTCGCGGGCGAGATAGGCGACGAGCGCCGCGCGTTCGTCCGGACCCGGCGACGGCATGCCCTGAACCTCAACCATCGAGGACAGGAGACGTTCCCATCCCGCTGCGGACTGATGCTGTTGCATGACCAGGGCAAGCGAATGACAGGCGCCGCACCAGCCGGCGACCGCTTCGACGCCGGGCGTTCGAGGCAGCCCCCAATAATCGTCGGCGGGATCAAACCCCGAGGCGATTGACGCCTCTTCCACTTTTCCTGATGGGGCGAGCGCCAGATAGGGAACGCCAAAGTCGATTTCTCCGGACCATTCCGCAGCCATATCTTCAATCGCCGACGACGATGCGCTTTTGCGAGCGCCCTCCCGAGTTTCGACGGGCGCTTCGGAAAACAACGCCATCAACCCAGCAACCGAAGCGACCATGCCAGCGATGATTGCGACGCGCCCGATTGTGGCGGCGGCTGCGGTCACGTTGCGAACACCGCGATGCGATGCTGCATGTTGTTGTTGTAGCCGCGCGGATTCCATCCCGGCGGCGTCGCCGGCTGCATGCGGCCGCTGTCATCGATCGCGCGCGCCCATATTTCGTAATAGCCGCGCTGATCAAATACGATAGGTGCGCGCCAGCGTTGCCATGCGTATCTGTTGACAGGACGGTCGAGCGAGGCCCGGCGCCAGGTCGCGCCGAAATCATGCGAAATCTCAAGCGCTGCGACGGCGGCGTCGCCCGCCCACGCGTGTCCGCGCAGTTCAAATGCCGCGCCCGCTTTCACACGGGCGCCGGTCTCGGGCGCGGTAATGAGTGACTTGACCGGCATCGACTCGATGATTCTCATATCTTCGTCCGCGATGTCGGCCCCAGGCGCAATCGGATAGGCCGGCAAGCGGTAAGAGCGGCCGTTCATCCCTTGCCCGTCATGCACAACATTGCGCAGCGTGATCCGCGTCAGCCATTTCTGCGAACAAGATCCCGGCCACCCCGGCACGACAAGCCGCAACGGATGGCCGTTTAATAGCGGAATGTCGGCGCCGTTCATCCGGTAAGCGACAATCGTGTGCGCCTCCATCGCCTTGGCTAGCGGAACGCCGCGCGATATCGCGTCTTTCGCGGGATCGCCGGAAAGATGCTGATCGGCGCCTTTGTGGGCGGTATAGATCGCGGTCCGTTTGACGCCGGCGCGGGCGAGAATATCGGCGAGCCGTACGCCGGTCCACTCCGCGCAACTGACGGCGCCAAATGTCCACTGGTTTCCCTCCGCCGCCGGCTTCATGAATCGCCGCCCGTTGCCGGCGCACTCAATCTGCAAACGCAGCGTCGCCGGCGCAAAGTCGCGCTTCAGGTCTTCGATGGTTAGCGACAGAGGCCTCTCAACCTCGCCGTCGATTGCAAGCTTCCAGGCGGCGGCGACTTCTGGCGTCATATCTGGAACAAGACCGTTATTGCGGACAAACATCGCCGAAGCCGGCGTCACATCATCGTCAAGACGATGCGGCGGCGTTTCCATGTTTAGCGGACGATCGCTGAGCAGCGACAAGCCGGTCTTCCCCGGCGCCAATAAGGGCCCGGCGTCTTGCGCGAGCGCCTGCGAGAGAAGGCCGGACCCCAATCGCGACAGCAAAGGAGCCGGCAATCCGAACGCCGCGCCAAAACCGCTCGCCGCCAGCAAGGCTCGGCGACCGATCGAAGAAGGCGGCCGATTATCATCGTTCATCGAAACACCCTCGATTCTCACTCATTGTTTTTACGCGCTGCGAGGCGTCGTCGGCAAGCGTTGTTCAACCGAGAACAGCAGCAAGGCGCGCCTGTTGTTCCTTTGTCATGTGGAGTTCGAGTTTCGAGCGACGCCACAGGATATCGCCGGCGCTCCTCGCAAATTC
The DNA here is from genome assembly GCA_041737095.1 of Parvularculaceae bacterium. Classification (GTDB taxonomy): domain Bacteria; phylum Pseudomonadota; class Alphaproteobacteria; order Caulobacterales; family Parvularculaceae; genus Amphiplicatus. The sequence goes on from JBGSSK010000034.1 coordinate 4,888, forward strand.
GACGCGGCGCAAATAGTCAACTTCACGCATGGTGAGGCCGGCGCCAAAATCCTCGCCGAGGTCGGCCATCGAGCGGGAACGACCCAGAATTTCGGAAGTGCGCGTGCCATATGCGCGCGCCAACCTGCGGATGACCAGCGGCGGCGCCCATGAATATTGCGCCGTAAGGGCGCGGCGAAACGCGTCAAAATCGGCGTTGACGATATCGCCGCCCGGAAGCGCGGCTGAATGCGTCCACGGCGCGCCCCGTCGTCCAATAATCGGCTCGAGTTTTGCGAGCGCATGTTCCGCGAGCCGACGATAGGTGGTTATCTTGCCGCCATAAACCGAAAGGATCGGCGGATCGCCGTCGATATCGAAGACGTAATCTCGGGTGACGGCGGACGCGTCTTTCGCTGTCGCATCATCATGCAGCGGCCGGACGCCGGAATAGGTGCGCCTGACCATCGAAGGCGTCACGGCATTGCGGAAATATTCGCTTGCGGCGGCGCATAGATAGTCGATTTCCGCTGGTTCGATGGCGACCGCAGCGGGATCGCCGTCGAACGGAAGATCGGTCGTTCCGATCAGCGTGAAATTCTGCTCATAGGGGATCGCGAAGATCACGCGGCCGTCAGCGTTCTGGAAAATGTAGGCGTGCTCGCCGTCGAACAGGCGGTCGACGATGATGTGGCTGCCTTTGACGAGCCTCAATGAAAACCGCGACGTCGCATTGCGGCCGACCGCATTGACGAGCACCTCATCGACCCACGGGCCCGCCGTGTTGACGACCGCCCGCGCCCTTGCCTCGTGACAGTCGCCGCCGTCTTCCGTCATGATCGCCAGCCATGCGCCATCGACGCGGCGAAGGCTCGTCGCTTTCGTTCGCGTCAGGACTGTAGCACCGCGCTCGGCGGCGTCGACGGCGTTTAGGACGACGAGGCGCGAATCCTCGACCCAGCAATCCGAATATTCGAAGCCGCGATGGAACGCGTCTTTCAGCGGCGCGCCGCGCGTATCGCAGTCGAGACGCAGGGATTGCGTCGGCGGCAGGATTTCCCGCCCGCCGATATGATCATAGAGAAACAGGCCGGCGCGCAACATCCAGCGCGGCCGCAAACCCTCGTGATGCGGCAGCACAAATCGCATTGGCCAGATGATGTGCGGCGCGGCGCGAAGCAGCACCTCGCGCTCTTTGATCGCCTCCCGCACCAGCCGGAACTCGTAATATTCAAGATAGCGCAGACCGCCATGCACGAGCTTGGTGCTGGCCGACGAGGTCGCCGACGCAAGGTCGCGCTGTTCGCAAAGAAGGACCGTGTAGCCACGGCCGACAGCGTCGCGCGCAATGCCGGCGCCATTGACGCCGCCGCCGATCACCAGAATATCGACGTCAAACTTCATCGCGACCGCTATGGTTCCCTGAGCGCCGCAATGATATTTTCAAGCGTCAGGCGGCTGACGCGCACATTCGACTCGTCGGTGACGCCGGCGATGTGGGGCGTCAGAATGAGATTGGCGATGCCTTGAAATTTCGCGCCGGACTGCGCCGACAATGGTTCTTCCTCAAAAACATCGAGTGCGGCGCCGGCGATCCTCCTGGCGCGCAAGGCGTCGGCGAGCGCCGCTTCATCGAGAACGCCGCCGCGCGCCGCATTGATGATGACTGCTCTCGGCTTCATTTTTGCGATAGCGTCGGCGTTGATCATGCGGCGTGTTTCACTGGTTAGCGGCGTATGCAGGCTGAGGACATCGGAAGTTGCGAGCAATTCATCAAGCGGAAGGCTAATCGCACCTTTCCAGCGGTCATCGCCCGCCGGCAGATAGGGATCGAAAGCAGCGATCTCCATGCCGAGCGCGCGGGCGCGATCAGCGGTCTCGCGCGCGATCGCGCCGTAGCCGACGAGCCCCAGTCGCCGGCCGAATATCTCGCCGCCGATCAGTTGATTGCGCGGCCACTTGCCGGCTGCGACGTCGTCGCTCGCGCAATAGGCGCCGCGGACCAACGTCATCGCTGCGGTGATCACATATTCAGCGACGGCGACGTCATTAGCGCCGGTCGCCGGAAACACCGAAATTCCACGCTTCCTGCATTCGTCGAGATCAATATTGTCGAGTCCGACGCCGAGGCGGCCGACGACCC
>JBGSSK010000083.1:0-2540 GCA_041737095.1 Parvularculaceae bacterium
CCGGCGCACCATGCAGCAGCGCGCGCTGGACGGGCAATTCGCCATTCTCGCCGGCGTCGCGATGTTCGTTTTCGGGCCGGCGCTCGGCTGCGATCCGATTGTCGGCGCGACGGCGGTCGGCCTCCTCTGGGGCGAGCAGACTTCCGCCGCGTCGACAACGCGTTTTCGCATTCGTCGCTATGTCGATCGCGCAGTGACGCCGCTCACCTATTTCACGTTCGGCGCCGTATTGCTGCCGCGCCTCTTTCAGGCCGACATGCTGGCGATCGTCTTTGCGCTCGCCGCCGTCACTGTGATGCGCGCCGGACCGCGCCTCGCGATCCTGCAGACGCCGATGCTGCCGAAGGAAAGCCAGATGTTCCTCGCCTGGTTCGGCGGCGCGCCGGGCGCCGCGTCGGCGCTGTTCGTGATGACCTTGCTCGGCAATCCGGCGCTCCTTGACGCCGACGCAGTGCTGATGGTGACGAGCCTTGCGATCCTGTTCGGCGTCGCTGCGGCGCGGCTCACCTCGCGCCCGCTCGCCCGGCTCTATGTCCGCCAGTCGGCGCTCGCCCGCCGCCGGAGAGCGTGGGCTGGTTAAGGTTTTCCAATCCGGCCTTTCAGCGTTTCAAGTTCCGCGAGGATCTGTTCGTTCTGCGCTTTCAGCATGTCGAATTTAGGGTCCTCTTCGTCTTCGACGGTCTTGACGACGATCGCGACGAAGAGGTTCAGCATCGTGAACGTCGCGATGAGGACGAAGGTCAGAAAGAAAACCCACGACCGCGGATGGGTGGTTGCGACCTTCGACGCGATATCGGCCCAGCTCTCGAGCGTCATCACCTGGAAGAGCGTGTACATCGAGGCGAAGACGTCGCCGAAAATCTGCGGGTGGTCCGCGCCGTAAAGATTGGCCCCGATCACCGCGAAGATGTAGACGATGAGCACGATGACGACGCCGACCGACGCGATGCCGGGGATCGAATCGAGCAGCGCCGACACGACGATGCGCATCCGCGGGATCGCCGTGACGACCCTTAAAACCCGGAGGACGCGGAACGCCCGGATCGCAGCGAAGCCTGAACTGGCAGCGTAAAGCGAAGCGATAACAATAAGAAAATCGAAGATGTTCCAGCCGCTTCTGAAATAGGCGCTGGGCGCCGCGTAGATCCTCAGGACGAGTTCGACGACGAAGAGCGAGATGATGAACCGATCGATCGTCAGGATTTCCGGGCCGAACCGGCTGGAGACTGTCGGCAGCGTTTCGAGCCCGAGAAGCCCGGCGTTGAGGAAAATTAGCGTCAGCACCACACTCTGGAAGGGTGCGCTGTCGACCAGTTTCCGGATTGACGCCTGCATGACCATGGAAGTTGACTAATCTGCTGCGCGGGAAAGTAAAATCCGCGCTGGCGGCGTTCCGGCCGGCGCAATTGGCCTCGCGGTCATTTTGGGCTATGCGGTCGGTTTGGATCGCCGGGCGAGGCAATGACGGTTTCATCTGAAATTACAGACGCTTCGCGGCGGGAGGCGGGCGCCCCGGGCGCCAAGATGCGGTTTCGCGGCATCGTCGAGGCGGAAAACGATGCGGAAACGACGGAATTCCGCAGTTTCGAGGCGTGGGCGGCGTCGACGGTCGGCGGCGGCGAAGGCCAGGCGGCGCGCCTCGGGCGCGAACTCTATTTCGCCTTCCGGTTCCTCGCGGTCTTCGTTTTCTTCCTGATCATCGTCGGCTGGCCGATTGCGACGACGATCGGCTACTGGTCGGAAGTCGGCTCGCTCAAGGGTTACAATATCGGATCGGCCTACGCTTCCTGGGCGGTCGCGCTCGGACTGATCACCGCGCCGGCGTTCTGGCTGATGGGCTATCTGTCGCTGCACGTCATGAACACGATCAGCCGTAACGAAGCGGTCGCCGCCGCCGCGCAGCAATTGCTGCGGCCGGATCAGGCGGCGATCGAGAACGTCCAGACGGTCGGCTCGATGGTGAGGAGCGAGATGGCGGCGCTGAACGCCGGCATCGATGATGCGCTGATCCGCCTCGCCTCGGCCGAAGCGATGATCCGCCAGCATGTCGGGGCGATCGAACAGGCGGGCGCGGCGGTCGAAAGCAAGACGACGCAGGCCGCCGAACGCGTCGCGGCCGAGCGCGCGCGCCTCATCGATCTCACGGAAACGCTGAATGCCCGCGCCGACGATTTTGCGGTGGCGATTGCTGAAAAAGCGCAGGCGAATATTGAAGCCCTGCAGAACGCCGGCGTCGTCGCCAATTCCGCCGAACAGCATTTCGACGATCGCCTGGCGCGGCTCGAAGCGGCGGCGCAGCGGGCGCTCGCGAGTTTTGAAGCGCTGAGCGGCGCCCTTACCGACGCCGACGCACACATGCGTTCGACCTCGGGGTCGATTGAACTTTCCGCCGCCGAAGTAAAACGCGCCAGCGAGATCGCCGCAAAAATCGCCGACGCGGCCGCCGAATCGGCGGCGCGCAACGCCGCCAATGTCGGCATGTTTTCGGGGCAAGCGGCGGAGCGCGCGCGCAAGGCCGCCGATGACGCGATCGAAACTGC
>JBGSSK010000098.1:0-2940 GCA_041737095.1 Parvularculaceae bacterium
GTCAGCGGCGTCGTGACGGAGGCGGGGAGGGTGAGGGCGGACGCGGTCATCTGCGCCGCCGGCGTCTGGTCGAACATGTTCCTAGCCAGTCTCGGCGTCGACCTTCCGCAACTCGCCGTGCGGGGAACCGTCGCGCGAACCGCGGCGGCGCCGAATGTCTTCGACGGAGCGGCCGGGCTCAAGGATGTTTTCATCCGCCGGCGGATGGATGGCGGCTATACGATCGCGACCGCCATGACCGAACATTTCCCCGGTCCGAACAGCCTTCGCTATTTCACGCGTTTCCTCCCCGCCGCGAAAAGCGGCGGCGATATCCGCCTTTCGCTCGGTCGCGACGTAACACAGGCGCCGTTCCCGAGGCGGCGCTGGAGCGCCGATGAGCGCTCGCCGTTCGAGGAAACGCGGGTTCTTGATCCGGCGCCGTCGGCCGCGGCGCTCGCTCGCATCCGACAAGCGCTGGACGCGCGGCTGCCCGATCTCGCCGGCCTCTCGATTGTCGACCGCTGGGCTGGCATGATCGATGCGACGCCCGATGTCGTGCCGGTGATGGATGCGGTCGCCGGGATCGCAGGACTTTTCGTCGCGACGGGTTTCAGCGGCCATGGTTTCGGCATTGGCCCCGGCGCCGGCAAGATCATGGCGGACCTCGTCGAGGGGCGCTCCCCGCGCCATGATTTGACGCGGTTTCGCCTGTCGCGGTTCTCGGACGGCTCTGCGCTCGTCCCGGGCCCGGGTCTATAGCTGCGACTGAAGGCAATCCGCCGGTCGATTTGGCGCGGCCGCAATGCTAGACCGATCAAGGGCGTGCGAACTATTCGGTTGCGCAGAAGCAATTCATCGTGAAAGGCGAACGGGCTAAACGTGCAGTACGGCGGAGACGAGAAGCGTCAGGACTATCTCGTCCTGCATGGCAGCGATGTCTCGCTGGTCCTCGAGACTCCTGCCGGCAAGGCGCCGCTCTGGCGATACTGGGGTCCGCGCTTGCCTGACGGAATACGCCCGCCAGGCGCAATCCGCGACCAGCTTGTGACGCCGACCTTCTCGCTTGACGATGATTTTCCGCTGTCGCTGTTCCCGACATTCGGCGCCGGCTGGTTCGAGGAGAGCGCGCTGCGCGCTCACCGGCAAGGCGCCGATTTCCATCAGGCGTTCACTCATGCGGCGGTCGATCTGAGCGCTGCTGAGAATGCGGCGCGCGTCACGCTCGCCGACGATGTTGCGAAAATCGAAGTCGTCATCGATATCGCCCTAGATCCCGACAGCGACGTGCTGACGCTCGCGACGCGCATCGCCAATCGCGGCGATCGAGCCCTCGACATCGACTGGCTCGCGTCCGGCGTCGCGCCGCTGCCGTCATCAGTCCGGCGGGTTCGGTATTTCTCCGGTCGCCACAATCGCGAATTCGAGCCATGCGAGGATGTGCTGGGCCGGGCGCTGTGGCGGCGGGAGAATCGCCGCGGGATCACGTCGCATGATTGCTTCCCCGGCGCGATCGCCCTCGCCGACGGCGCAACCTGCGATCAGGGGCTCGTTTATGGCGCCCAGCTCGCCTGGTCCGGCAATCACGCGCAATCGATCGAACGGCTCGATGACGGTCGCCGGCAATGGCAGTTCGGCGAATGGCTGGCGCCCGGCGAAGCGCGGCTCGCTCCCGGCGAGACGATGACGGCGCCGCCGCTGCTGGCGACCTGTTCGGCGCAGGGAACGAACGGCGCCGCCCGGAATTTCCATCGGGCGATCCGCAAGCGGATGAAATGGCCGGGCGGCGCGATGCGGCCGCGCCCGGTTCATCTCAACACCTGGGAAGCGGTCTATTTCGACCATGATCAGGCGAAGCTGTGGGAGCTCGCGACTGCGGCGGCGGCGCTCGGCGTCGAGCGGTTCGTGCTCGACGACGGCTGGTTCAAGGGGCGGGCAAATGATGCGGCGGGCCTTGGCGATTGGACGCCTGACAAAACAAAATACCCGGAGGGGCTGCGGCCGCTCGCCGAGCATGTCATCGCCGCGGGCATGGAATTCGGCCTCTGGGTCGAACCCGAGATGGTCAATTCCGACAGCGATCTTTATCGCGCGCATGGCGACTGGGCGCTGGCGGTCGATGGCCGTCCGCGGCTCACCGGCCGCAACCAGCTCGTGCTCGATCTGTCGCGTGACGAGGTGCGCGACTATCTGTTCACGTCGATCGACGCGCTGCTGTCGTCATTGCCGATCTCCTATCTCAAATGGGATCATAATCGCGACCTCGCTTTCGGCGGCGACAAGGCGGGACGGCCGGCCTATCGGCGCCAGACGCTAGGCGCCTACCGCCTCATTGACCGGCTGCGCGCCGCGCACCCCGATGTCGAGATTGAAGCGTGCGCCGGCGGCGGCGGGCGCATCGACGCCGGGATCATCGAGCGCACGCATCGCTTCTGGACGAGCGATTGCCTCGATGCTCTCGTGCGCCTCACGATCCATCGCGGGTTTCTTCAATTCATGCCGCCGGAAATCATGGGCGCGCATGTCGGCGCGTCGCCGTCTCACGCAACCGGCCGCATTCAGTCTCTGGCGTTTCGCATCGCTGTCGCCGCCCCCGGCCATTTCGGCGTCGAGCTTGATCCGCAAAAACTCGGCGCCGATGAGCGCGCCGCGCTCGCCGACTGGATCAAGCGGTACAAACTTCTGCGTGGGATTGTGCATGGCGGGCGAACCTGGCTCGGCGAGGCGGGCGACCATGTCGTCTTCGAGGCGCATGGCGCGGCCGAGGAGCTCGCGCTCTTTGTCTACCGCACCGACCCGGGCGTCGATCGCCAATCGCCGGCCCTTCGCCTTCCAATGCTCGACCCGTCGCGGCGCTATCTTGTGCGCATCCTCGCCAGCGCCGGCCATGTAATGTTCCGCCCAGAGCGCCGCGCGCTGATCGAAAGGCTGTTCGGCGATGGCGCGGAATTCGACGGCGCC
>JBGSSK010000122.1:0-3027 GCA_041737095.1 Parvularculaceae bacterium
TAATACTCGGCATAGACCGTGACGCTGCCGCGAGGTCGCGCGCGCGAAGCCCCTCGATATCGCCGCGCGTTTCGCCGGCCGCCGCGTCCGGATCGCCGGAGGAATAAATGACCTGGTTGAGCCACTCGCCGACGGTCATCCCCTCGCGCTGCGCTGCCGCCTTGGCGGTTTCGCGTGCGTCTTTCTCGATCCCCTTAACGCTCCAGGGGGCATTCGACTTCATGGCGTCCACCACAAGAATATCGCGAGGGAAGACCCCCCTAGGATAAATCGCCAAGCGCGCGGGCGAGCGCTCGCGCGCATCGCCCAGGACTTAGCAACCATGAATCGGTAAGGTGCTTCGCCGGGACCGCAAAGGGTTAAAAGGCGATCATCGGCGTCAATATCAGCGACTTGCGCGGTCGCCTGCGGCATTTGTTTCCACAATTGCGCTGCGCGTGAACCTTTACCCGGCGCCGCAGCGTTCTAACATTAGAGTGACCATTCAACACCGATGACGCTAGATGCCGGCGAGGCCCCGCGTGAGGGTCCCTGACGCCCGCCTGACGAGAAGAGGAACCGCCCATGACCGTTTACAAAGCGCCGCTCCGCGACATGCAGTTCGTCCTCAACGACGTGCTCGACATCTCCCGCTATTCGAATCTGCCGGGCTTCGCCGAGGCGACGCCCGATCTCGTCGACGCGATCCTCGAGGAGGGCGGCAAGCTCGCCTCGAACATTCTGCATCCGATCAACCAGTCGGGCGATCATGAAGGCTGCACCCGCCATTCTGACGGCTCCGTCTCGACCCCGAAAGGGTTCAGGGAAGCCTATGACGCCTTCCGCGAGGGCGGCTGGCAGGGGCTTTCCTTCGATCCGAAATATGGCGGCCAGGGGCTCCCCTACATTCTCGCCGTCGCCTTCAACGAAATGGTCTCGGCCGCCAACATGGCCTTCGGCATGTATCCGGGCCTCGCCCGCGGCGCCGCCGACGCGATCTACGCCCACGGCACCGACGCGCAGAAGGAAACCTATCTGCCGAAAATGATCTCGGGCGAGTGGGGCGGCACGATGAACCTCACCGAGCCGCATTGCGGCACCGATCTCGGGCTCTTGCGCTCGAAGGCGATCCCGCAGGGCGACGGCTCCTACAAGATAACCGGCCAGAAGATCTTCATTTCCGCCGGCGAGCATGATCTGACCGACAACATCATCCACCTCGTTCTCGCCCGCATCGAGGGCGCGCCGGAAGGCGTCAAGGGGATCTCGCTTTTCATCGTGCCGAAATTCCTGATCAACGAAGACGGATCGCTCGGCGCCCGCAACGGCGTCTCCTGCGGCAAGATCGAGGAGAAGATGGGCATTCACGCCAATTCGACTTGCGTGATGAATTACGACGACGCGACCGGATGGCTGCTCGGCGAGGAGCACAAAGGCCTGCGCGCCATGTTCGTGATGATGAACGAGGCGCGCCTCGGCGTCGGCCTGCAAGGTCTCGCGATTTCGGAAGTCGCCTACCAGAACGGCGCCGCCTATGCGAAAGACCGCATCCAGGGCCGCGCGCTGACCGGCCCGAAAGCGCCCGACAAGGCCGCCGACCCGATCATCGTGCACCCGGACGTTCGCCGCATGCTGCTCGAACAGAAAGCGACGCTCGAAGCCGGGCGCGCGTGGATGTACTGGTCGGCGCTACACGCCGATCTCCTGCACAAATCCGAAGACGCGGCGGAACGTCAGAAGGCGGACGATTATCTCGGCCTGATGACGCCGGTCCTCAAAGGCTACCTGACCGACAAGGGCTACGCGCATGCGACGAATGCGCAACAGGTCCTCGGCGGTCACGGCTATATCGGCGAATGGGGCATGGAGCAGTTCGTGCGCGATGCGCGCATCGCCATGATCTATGAAGGCGCCAATGGCATCCAGGCGCTCGACCTCGTCGGCCGCAAGCTGCCGAAAGACGGCGGCCGCGCGCTGCAGACGTTCTTCGCCGAAATCGATCAGTTCATCGCCGACAACAAGGGCGACGAAGATATGAAACCGTTCCTCGACGGCCTCGCGAGCGCCAAGGCCGATGTCGGCGACGCGACGCAGTGGCTGATGATGAACGCCTTTTCAAACCCTGACAACGCCGGCGCCGGCTCGATGGATTATCTCCACATGTTCGGCCTCCTCTGCCTCGCCTTCGGCTGGGCGAACCTTGCGAAGGCGGCGATCGTGCGCCTCAAGAGCGGCGACAAGGACCCGTTCTTCGCCAACAAGCTCATCACCGGAAAATTCTTCCTCGCGCGCATGCTCCCCGACACCAAGGCGCATCTTGCGAAGATCAAATCGGGCGCCGAGCCGGTGATGACGCTCGCAGCGGACGCGTTTTGAGGGTTCGCGGAGCCCTCCAATTGCGTCCGATCGGCAAAGTCTCTACTTTCCCGACAACCGGATCATAACAACAGGGGCCCCCATCCATGCGCCGTCTTTCAATGCGTCATCTGACGCTGGTTCTGCTCGCTTCCGTTTCGCTCGCCGCTTGCGGCAAGAAGGAGAAGGCGGTTGCGCCGGTCGAGAGCGCGGCGGTCGCTGCGGAAGAGGTCGCGGCGGAAAGCGACCGCCTCAATCGGTGGCTTGACGCGAAATACGAAGAGCAACTCGATTTCTCGCCGATCCAGCGGACGTTCCTTGGCGAGAAGAAAGACTACGACAAGATCGACGATCTGTCGGAAGCCGGCGAGGACGCGCAACTCGACTGGGCGCGCGCCGCGGCGGCGGAAATGAAATCGACCTTCGACTACGCGAAATTGTCGGACGAGGCCAAGACCTCCTATGACGTCTGGCTCTATCAGCTGATGCGCGCCGAGGAAGCGCTGAAGTTCCGCCGCAACCAGTATGTCTTCACGCAGATGCAGGGGCCGCAGGCGTTCCTGCCGCAATTCCCCATCGTCTTTCACAAGGTGGAGCAGCCCTCCGACATCGACGCCTATATTGCGCGCATCGGCGGCGTCGCGCGCGGCGTCGACCAATTGCTCGAACGCGCCAAGGCGGGCGCCGCGGCCG
>JBGSSK010000319.1:0-9470 GCA_041737095.1 Parvularculaceae bacterium
GGCTGGAGCCGGTCCTGTGGACGGCGGAGGGGATTGATGCGGCGGCGCTCGACGCCGCTGACGCCTTCCTGGTCTCGACGCCGCCGGACGATGATGGCTGCCCCGCCTGGCGCGCTGTCGAGAGCATGCTGCGCGCGCGCCGCGCGGCGATTTCATGGATCGGCTATCTGTCGACCAACGGCGTTTACGGCGATCATGACGGCGCATGGGTCGATGAACAATCGCCGCTGCGCGCAACATCGGCGCGCGCCAGATGCCGCATCGCGGCCGAACGCCAATGGCGATCGCTCGTCGATCCGATCGGCGCGCCGCTCGCGATCTTTCGGCTGCCGGGCATTTACGGGCCGGGGCGATCGGCGCTCGATACGGTGCGCGAGGGACGGGCGCAGCGCATTTACAAGGAGGGGCAGGTGTTCAGCCGCGCCCATGTCGCCGACATCGCATCAGCCCTGCTGGCGAGCCTCAATAACCCGCAAGCTGGCGCGCTGTTCAATATCGCCGATGACGAACCGGCGGCGCCGCAGGATGTGATCGAATTTGCGTGCGCATTGCTCGGCGTCGCGTCGCCGCCGCTGATTCCAATCGACGACGCCAGACTCTCGGAAATGGCGCGCAGCTTCTACGCCGACAACAAACGGGTCTCGAACGCTCTGATGAAGGAGCGTTTGCTGCCGGCGCTGCGCTATCCGTCCTACCGCGAGGGGCTCGCCGCGATCCTTGCCGAAGAACGCGCCGCTACTGGTATTCCGGGCTGATCAGCTCATCGTCGAGCCAGCGATTGATGCGCTCGACCTCGCATTTTTTCACGTCGCCATAGCTCGACGTGAACACCAGCGCGCCACCGGGGTTGACGCATTGCGAACCGTCCTCGGCCTTGATCGTATCGGCGAACATCATGGTGTTGGCGTCGCATCCTGCGGCGAAATGAAAGAAAGCGCGGCCGCCGCCGTCGATCTTCGTGATCAGGACATTATCGCGCGAATCGTAGGCTTCCTGCTCGGCGGGAACAGCAATGCAAACCCTGTCGAGCGCTTCTGCCATATGGCTGTCGTCATTTTCATACTCGACGACCGGCGCCGGCGGCGGCGCGGGCGGCGCTTTCTTCTTTGGCTCGCGCGCGTGAACCGTGGACGCCGCAGTCAGGGCGGCGAACAGCAGCAATGTCAGTCTCATTTGATTGGCCCTCAAGAAATGGCGTTACGCTGGCGCCGCTTTTTTGGGCGTCCAGAACGCGCACCATCAGGCTGCGCTTCTCGCCGGCCGATTTCAAGTGGGCTTAGTTCCCATGCGGAGCATCAGCGGCCGGGATCATTCCCGGCATCCGCATCATCCTTGGCCTTCCCGCCGTCCATGGCCCATTCATAAATCTCGGCGATGGCGCAGCGCGTCGTCTCGCCGGACGAGAAATCGCCGAACGCCGACCGCGAGAAAATCAGATAGTCGCCCGGCGTGACGCAGCCGCCCGCCGGTCGCTGGTCGATCGCGACTGTCTGCGCCCATTTCAATTCGCGATAGCTGCATGCGCCGACAAGCGTCGCCTTGTGCCAGCGATTGACGCCGCTCTCGAGCAGTATCGCGTCGTCCTCGCCCTCGATCGTCTTGAAATTGTTGATGTTCCGGCCAAAGCAGATGCGATCGACCTGGTCGCCGGCGCGGGCGCCCGTCGGCGCTTCCGCCGATGCGGCCGACACGCATGCGCCCGCCGCCAGAATCGACAAAGTCAGTTTCTTCATGGGATCACCCTTGGGTCGCCGCAGCGCGTCCGCGATCGATTATACAGACAATCATCGCGCCGAATTGTGGACGGATGAAGGCCAAACCGGCGGCCGCCGGTCTCGGCTTCGGGATATAAAGAAATCTTTATATCTCCCTTGGCGGCTGGCGATCCGGTTGGTATAAGCCCGCCGACGCCACCCAACCGGATAAGGAAGAGCCTGATGAACGCGCCCGCCCACCATGATTATTTCGTCAAAGACATGAAGCTCGCCGATTGGGGGCGGACGGAAATCGAGATCGCCGAAACCGAAATGCCGGGCCTGATGGCGACGCGCGAGGAATACGGTCCGAAGCAGCCGCTGAAAGGCGCGCGGATCGCTGGATCTCTGCACATGACGATCCAGACCGCCGTCCTGATCGAAACCCTGCAAGCGCTTGGCGCCAAAGTCCGCTGGGCCTCCTGCAACATCTATTCAACGCAAGACCACGCCGCCGCGGCGATCGCCGCGGCCGGGACGCCGGTCTTCGCCTTCAAGGGCGAAACGCTCGAGGAATACTGGGACCTCTGCGACCGGATTTTCGATTTCCCGAACGGCGAGACCGCCAACATGATCCTTGACGACGGCGGCGATGCGACCTTGCTGATCCTGCTTGGCGCTGACGCCGAAAAAGATCCCTCGCTTCTCGCAAAACCCTCGAACGATGAAGAGCGCGCCCTGTTCGACACAATCAAGCGGCGGATTGCGAAGCAGCCGGATTTCTACTCGCGCACCAAGGCGAATATCAAAGGCGTCACCGAGGAAACCACGACCGGCGTCCTCAGGCTTTACCAGCGCCAGAAGAAAGGCACGCTCCCCTTCCCGGCGATCAACGTCAATGATTCGGTGACGAAGTCGAAATTCGACAACAAATACGGCTGCAAGGAATCCCTGGTCGACGGCATCCGTCGCGGCACCGACGTGATGATGGCGGGAAAGGTCGCCGTCGTCTGCGGTTACGGCGATGTCGGCAAGGGGTCGGCCGCCTCGCTGAAAGGCGCCGGCGCGCGCGTCATGGTGACGGAAGTCGATCCGATCTGCGCGCTGCAGGCGGCGATGGACGGCTTTGAAGTCGTGACGATGGAGGAAGCCGCGCCGCGCGCCGACATCGTCATCACCGCAACCGGCAACAAGGACGTCCTGACCGTCGATCACATGCGCGCGCTGAAAGACATGGCGATCGTCGGCAATATCGGGCATTTCGACAATGAGATTCAGGTCGAGGCGCTCAAAAACTTCAAGTGGAAGAACATCAAGGACCAGGTCGACCTGATCCAGTTTCCGGACGGCAAGCGGATGATCCTCCTCAGCCAGGGACGCCTCCTCAATCTCGGCAATGCGACGGGGCATCCTTCCTTCGTCATGTCGGCGTCATTCACCAACCAGACGCTGGCGCAGATCGAATTGTGGACGAAGGGCGATCAGTACAAGAACGAAGTCTATGTCCTCCCGAAGCATCTCGACGAAAAGGTCGCAGCGATGCACCTAGCCAAGGTCGGCGCCAAGCTGACGAAGCTTACCGAGGAACAGGCCGACTATATCGGCGTCGGCGTCAAGGGACCGTTCAAGTCGGATCAATATCGGTATTAGGCCGCCAGAAGGGCGCCGCAACCGCGCTTCGGGCGTTCGAACGGAAAGGGCAGCGCATTAACGGCGCCGCCTTTTTGTTCGACTGTAGTAAAAGCATGGGGATTCGGTTTTTAATCCGCGCCTAAAGTGGGTGGCGGGCAGCGCGCGATAGCGTCAGGATCGGGGTGGGCGTCGATGTCCGCATGCGAATGACGCGAAACTGATGCGGAAAGGACCCCGCCGATGCCGTCCCTCGATCTTGTCGCCGCTTCCTGTGACGATTATCGATGCCGCGCAGAGCGCCGCTTGCCGCGGGCGCTTTTCGATTACATCGACGGCGGCGCCGGCGCGGAGGCGACGCTGACGGCCAATGTCGGCGACTTCGCCGAGCTGCGCCTGAAACAGCGCGTCATGCGAGACGTTTCCGCGCTTGATCCGTCGACGACCCTTTTCGGCGAAAAACTGGCGATGCCGCTGGCGCTGGCGCCGATCGGGCTCAGCGGCATGATGCGCAAGCGCGCCGAAGTGCAGGCCGTCCGGGCTGCAAACGCAATCGGCGTCCCGTTCTGTCTGTCGACGGTCGCCATCTGTTCGATCGAAGAGGTGGCGAAGGCTGCGACGCAGCCCTTCTGGTTCCAGCTTTACATGCTGAAGGACCGCGGCGCCGTCCGTGAAATCCTGCAGCGCGCAAAGGCGGTCGGCGTCAGGACGCTCGTCTTCACGGTCGATCTCGCGGTGGTCGGCGCACGCTATCGCGATATTAGGAACGGGTTCAGCGGCGGCGGCGGCGCTTATGGACGCCTGCGCGCCGGAATCGTTGATTATCTGCTGCACCCGCAATGGCTTCTAGATGTCGGCGTCGGCGGCAAGCCGCATATATTCGGCAATCTTAGCGAGTATGTTCCGAATGCGACGACGCCGGCGGATTTCCGCGCCTGGGTCGATCAGCAATTCGACCCCTCGGTCACCTGGAAGGACATCGAGGTGCTGCGGCGCGACTGGGACGGCGACCTCGTCATCAAGGGCGTCCTCACCGCCGAGGATGCGGTCGCGGCGGCGAACGCCGGCGCCGACGGCGTCGTCGTCTCGAATCATGGCGGCCGGCAACTCGACGGCGTTTCATCGGGCATCTCGGCCCTTCCCCGCATCGTCGACGCCGTCAAGGCGCGCGCCAGGGTGCTCGTCGACGGCGGTGTCCGGAGCGGACAGGACATCGCGCGCGCCGTCGCATCGGGCGCCGACGCTGCGCTCGTCGGGCGGCCATGGATTTTCGCTGTCGCCGCCGAGGGCGAGGCGGGACTGAAAAAATATCTCAGCCTCATGAAGCACGATCTGACGGTCGCGATGGCGCTCACTGGCGTTAACCGGATCGATGAAATCACGGCCGAAATACTGGACCGAGGCTGATCCGCTGCGGACGATCTAACCGCCGAACGCGACCTCATGCATGATCCGCCCGGGCATGAAGGCGAGCGCGCCGGCGACGATCAGCCCGCCGACATAGACGGAAACGAACGGCCGGCTGTGAAAGCGCAGCCCGGGTCCGCCGCGCAGCAGCAGAAATGCCCCGTGGATGAGGCCATAGGCGCTCAGCGCCGTGAAAAGATGAATGAACGAAAAGCGCGCCCAGAACGGATCGCCGGGCGCGGTCGGACGATAGATGAAAACGGAGCTGATGGTGATGACAGTCATGAGGAGCAGCCAAATGGCGCCGAGCGCCCTGTGCGGGAGCGCGCCCTTGGGGAGGATGATCTGCGCGGCGCCAAGGACGAAGGCGCCCATCGCTGAGAAAGCATGGACCTGAACGACGGCCGGCGCCGACAGCAGGGGCTCAAGGGTCATGATCGGCGCCTCCGAATCTCGCAGTCGCCCGCAAAGGGCGATACTTTGAATTACAAAGTAGTTTGTGAAATTAGTTTGGCAAGAGCGTCGGGACGAACCGAACGCCAAACGCGGCAGCGCGCGTCCAGGTCAGTCCCGCTTGACCGAATAAGCAAGGAAGACCCCTAAAAGCGCGGCGGCGAGACCGAACCAGGTCAGCGCGTATTCGAAGTGACGGTTTGGAATATCGATCCTGGTGAGGCCGCCCCGCGGCCACGGTCCGACGCTCTCACGGCCGAGGCTGTCGATGTAGTAGGCTGGCGTTGAAACGCCGTGACGCGCCGCGAGGACGCGCGGATCGCGCACAAAATAAAGATTGTCCGCCGGCTGATCGGTCGGCGCCACCCATTTTTCAACGCCGCGCTTTTCTTCGGCGCGCCGGAAAAGTCCTTCAACGCGGGTCTCGCCTGCGACAAGACCGGCGCGGCGGGTTTGCGGATCGCGGAAATCCTGCGGGGCGAATCCGCGATTGACATAGATGAAGCGTCGCCCGCCGGTCGCCGGGTCCAACGCGTCGAGCGGCGTGAAGACATAAACGCCGGGCGCGCCGTCATAGGTGCCGAAGACGGCCGCTTCGAGATCATGCGCGTAAACGCCATCCTGATGGACCGGCTGATACTCCATCCTTTCGCCGGCGGCGGCGCGCGCCAGCGCCTCGTCGAAGGCGATCGGCGCTGCGGCGAGCCGTTCCTCCATCGCTGCGATCAATTCGCGCTTCCACGCACGGCGCTGCAATTGCCAGACGCCGAGGGCGAGGAGGATCGCCAGCGCCGCAAGCGTCGCCGCGAGAAGCGCCCGCTCGAACCGGAATCTCATTCTTCGAGACGGCCCTCTTCCGCCTTGTGTCGAAATTGCAGGGCGACCAGCGTCGCCTTGAACGGCCTAAGCAAAGCCAGCGACAAGGCGATTGCGACTGTCGCGGAAACGCCGAAGGCCGTCGCAATCGGCGCGTACCAGACGAATCGCGCAATGAAGGCGACGACGACGGCGACAAATCCGACGATCAAGATGATGAAAACGGCGGGTCCGTCGCCGGCTTCAGCTTTCGAAAAATCGAGCCGGCAAACCGCGCATTGATCCTTCAGCCCAAGGAACGACTTGAAGAGCGCGCCCTGTCCGCAGCGCGGGCATTTTCCTTTGAGTCCGGCGACGTAGGGCGATAAGGGTGGATAATAGCTCATTCCTGCGCGGGGCCGGCGGACGGCGTCAGCCGCAGGACCTCGTCAACCTTCGCCTCGCCGGCCTTGTACGCCTTCGCAGCAACGACGACCGCGTCGGGCGTCATCATCGTGCAGGTCGAATAATCCGCATCGACCGCAGCGCCGCCTTCGGCGACAAGCGCGTCAACGAGCGTGCGCGGAAGATCCGCGCACCACATCATCACCAGAGTGAAAACATCGCCGTCAATCTCGCCCCAGTAATACTGGTAGCCGGCGTCATCGTCGTCCTTCAGCTGGATCGCGAAGTCGCCACCGCCGAAATCATGAAAGCGCGCGCCGATGACATCATCCTCGACATTGAAGAGATAGGCGCCGTCGGGCGCGGCCTCGATCGCAATGACGCCGCAATCGACCTCGCCGTTCACCTGCGTTTGTGAACACGCGTCGTACAGGCCGGGCGCGATCGGCGTCGCCGCAGCGTTCGTCGCGTCAAACAGCGGATCGTCGGAGACCAGACAACCGGAGAGAAGCGCCGCGCTGGCGATCGCGGCAAGGCCTATGGCGAGCCCGTTCATGACATGGCCCTTTCTGTGATCGCCTGCGCCTCAGGAAAGCAGGCCCTGATTGCCGAGCACGTAGATGAAGGCGAAAAGAAACAGCCAAACTACGTCGACAAAGTGCCAATACCACGCCGCGGCCTCAAAGCCGAAATGCCTTTCCGGCTTGAAATGCCCGGCGAGCGCCCGGAACAGGCAAACCGTCAGGAAAATCGTGCCGATGATGACGTGCAGGCCGTGAAAACCGGTCGCCATGAAGAATGACGCGCCATAGATGCCGCCGCCCGAAAACTTGAACATGCCGAGCGTCAGGGCTTCAGTGTATTCAACCGCCTGCAGGAAGGTGAAAAAGGCGCCAAGAACGATGGTGAGAATCAGCCCCTGAATGAGGCCCTTCTGGTCATTTTGGACAACCGCGTGGTGGGCCCATGTCACCGTGGTCCCCGACAGCAGCAAGATGAGGGTGTTGATGAGCGGCAGGCCCCATGCCGACAGCGGCTCAACGCCCTGCGGCGGCCAGACGCCGCCGGTCGCGTGCTGACGGAAATCATTGCCGAGAAACGCCGGGTCGCCGTTGAGGTTCAGCATCTGCGTGCCGTCGGCGAGAAGGATCGCATCGCGCGCGTCCGGAAACAGGGCCGCGCCGAAAAACGCCCAGAACCAGGCGGCGAAAAACATCACCTCCGATGCGATGAACAGGATCATGCCATAGCGCAGCCCGAGGCGCACGACCGTCGAAGTGTTCTCGCCGGTCAGGCTTTCCTTAATGACGTCGCGCCACCAGCCGACCATCGTAACGAGGACCCCGGCGAGGCCGAGGAAGAACATCCAGTTGCCCTTCATCGAAACGAGATGGGCGCCGGCGTCGTCGGGGCGCCCAAGCGCGAGGCCGGGCTCTCCCGCGCCCGATTTCATCCACATCACGGCGCCGACCATCATCAGCGTCGCGGAGATCGAGCCGATAAGGGGCCACGGACTCGGATTGACGAGATGGTACTGGTGTTTGACCTCAGCTCCGGCCATGGATCGCCCTCATCAGATAGTGTTCGGCGACGTCTATAGCCCTCTGCGGGCAGTCATTCCAAGCCCCGGCGCCGGCCGGCGACTGCGACAAATCCCGCGCCTTAGGAGCCCGATTCCGCGCCCGCCGGCTCATTGTCCCACGGGAAGAAGGTGTAGGAGAGCGTGATCGTCTGCACGTCGTCGAGATTTGGATCGTCGGCGATCGCCGGATCGATGAAATAGGTGACCGGCATCGCCGCCGTCTCGCCCGGCGCAAGGGTCTGTTCGGTGAAACAGAAGCACTCGATCTTCTTGAAATAGACCCCGGCCTTCGCCGGCTGGACGTTGAAGGTCGCGCGGCCGGTTATCGGCTTACCGGTGAGGTTGCGCGCCTCGTAAAAGGCGAGGCCCGTTTCGCCGATATGGAGCGACTGGTCGACCTGCCGGGGCTCGAACGCCCAAGGGAGCCCTTCGCCGACGGTCGCGTCAAAGCGGACAGTCACCTTGCGGGCGAGCACGCGGTCCGACGCGGCGCTCGCGCGCTGCGTCGTGCCGTCGAAACCGGTGATCTGGCAGAACGCGCGATAGGCGGGGACGGCCGCAAAGGACAGCCCGATCATCAGCACGACGACGCCGGCGACAGTCGTCGCTGTTTTCCGGTTTTTGCGTACATCGTTCATGAGGCGCCCCCGACGATATTGCCGCTGAGTTTCAGGATGGTCACCAGAAAGACCACGATCACGAAGGCCGCAAGTCCGAGCGCGATCGCGCGACTGCGGTCGTTGCGTTGTTTGATTGCGTCAGGCGACGGAGTTTGATCCGCATCAGGCATAAAGCGCGAAAAGGTCCTCGGCGAGCAGCGCTGCGAACAGCGCGAAAAGGTAGAAGATAGAGTAGGCGAACAATTGCTTCGGCGCGTCCTTGGTGCGGGGCGGCGCTCTCAACACCCGCCAGGCGAGGACGACGAAGCCTGCGCCGAACGCCGAAGAAACGGCTAAATAGACCTCGTCGCCGAGCCCGGTCGCAAAGGGCGCGACGCCAAAGATTGCAAGCAGCACAGAATAGGCGAAAATCTGTTTCCGGGTCGATGCTTCGCCGGCGACGTTCGGCATCATCGGCACGCCGGCGCGCGCGTAGTCGCCCTCGCGATAGAGCGCGAGCGCCCAGAAATGCGGCGGCGTCCAGAGGAAGATGATCGCAAAGAGGATCCAGGCGTCGAGCGGCGCACCGCCCGAGACGGCGGCCCAGGCGACCACCGGCGGCAAGGCGCCGGCGGCGCCGCCGATCACGATGTTCTGCGGCGTCGATCGCTTTAGCCACATCGAATAGATGACGACGTAGAAAAAGATCGTGAACGCCAGCAGTCCGGCGGCGACATAATTCGAAGCAAGCGCCAGCAGGGCGACAGAGAGCGCGCTCAGCAGGAACCCGAAGCCCGCCGCCTCTGGCCTCGGCACGACGCCACGCGGGATCGGGCGCATCGTCGTTCGCGCCATCACCGCGTCGATATCGGCGTCCCACCACATGTTGAGCGCGCCCGAGGCGCC
>JBGSSK010000205.1:0-1600 GCA_041737095.1 Parvularculaceae bacterium
GGTCGCCGCCTGCGCCGGAATCCTGCACCCGACGCTTGGCGTGTGGTCGGTCACGCTTGCAGGCTTGGCGGCGTCCAGCCTCGCAAGGGGAGCACGGTCCCTGCGCGGCTTCGCCGACAGCGTCGGCGCCGCGATTGACGAATTCCCGGCAAGCGACGCGGGTGCTTTCTCCAATGTGAATACGGCGGCCGACCTTGCGGCTCTCGCGGCGGTTCTGGGCGCCCGGCGCCCCGGCTGATCCGGCTTTTACCGCCAATTTCGGAAAATCAGCGGGAGGGGGCTTGCACTCCGTGTTTTAACGTAGTAGCACGCAGCCACAACAGCAGGAACCGCCGCAGATGCCTCCCGCCGCCCGCCAGAAAGCCGGGAAACCCGATCTGATCGACGCGCTGTTGACGCTTCGCACCCGCGTCGAGATCGAGGCGTTTCTGGCTGATCTGTTGACGCCTGGCGAAATCAAGGCGCTGTCGGAGCGCTGGCTCGTCGCGCGCATGCTTGACGGCGGCGCGCATTCCTACCGCGAGATCGCCGAGCTCGCTGGGTCGAGTACGGCGACCGTCGTGCGCGTCGCGCGTTTCCTGAAAGACATGCCCTATCGCGGTTACCGCCGCGCGCTAGACCGGTTGAAAGGCGCTGGATCATGACCGCTGCAAGGATGCGCATCGCCGTTCAGAAAAGCGGCCGTCTCGCCGACAAGAGCCTTGAGTTGATCGAGGCGGCTGGTTTTCGCATCGTCAAGGGCGCGAACGAGCTGCTTTACCGCGTCGAGAATGCGCCGATTGATCTCCTCCGCGTGCGCGACGACGATATCCCGACCTTTGTCGGCGACGGGGTCGCGGATTTCGGCATTGTCGGGCGCAATGTCCTCGATGAGCGCAGCGAAGGCGAGCGGCCGGTCGAGGTGATGGCGCTCGGCTTTGGTCGCTGCGATCTGAGGATCGCCGCGCCGCCTGAGTTCAAATACGAGGGCCCGCAGTCGCTGCAGGGAAAGCGGGTCGCAACCTCCTATCCGAATGTGCTGAAGCGGTTCCTCAAGAAGCACGATGTCGAATGCGGCATCGTAATGATGCGCGGCGCGGTCGAGGTGGCGCCGCGGCTTAAGCTTGCGCATGCGATCTGCGATCTCGTTTCGACTGGCGCGACGCTGGAGACGAACGGGCTTGTCCCGGTCGAGACCGTGCTTGAAAGCGAGGCGATCCTCATCCAGAGCCGGGCGCTGCGCGATCCGGCGCTGGAAATGATCGCGGACAGTCTGATCGCCCGTATCCGCGGGGTTTCCGCCTCGCGCGGCGCCAAATATGTGATGATGAACGCGCCGCGGGCGCGACTCGCGGAAATTTCCGCGCTGCTGCCGGGCGCGGATGCGCCGACTGTGACGCCGCTTGCGGGGCGGGACGACGTCGTTGCAGTGCATGCGGTTTGTCAAGAATCGGTTTTCTGGGAGACGCTGGAAAAATTGAAGTCCGCAGGCGCGACGGCTGTTCTCGTGCTGCCGATTGAAAAGATGATGTGAGGCGATCGTGCGGACTGTTTTGTGGAATGAACTTTCGGCCGCGGCGCGGATATCGGCGCTGGCGCGGCCGCCGCGCGGCGCCGACCC
>JBGSSK010000311.1:0-8818 GCA_041737095.1 Parvularculaceae bacterium
ATACAACCGCGACCGCCGCCAGCGCAGCGGCCAACCCCGCCGGACGGCGCAATCCGCCGAGCTTGAATGCAAATTGGGATTTGCGCCGAAAGGCGCCGGCGAGAAAATTGACCGAGGTCGACTTTGAGGAGAGTTGCGCGCCGTATAGCGCAAGTAGGTCCGCTTCATGCGGCAGCGCGCGGCGTTCGACCGGCGCGCTCGCCCATCCGCCGACGAGTTCATGGATGCCATAGGAGATGATCGGCGCGTCCCCAGCTGCGTCGATGAACGCCGGGGCCACCAAGCCAGCGAGGTCCTGATCGACGGCGAAGCCGCGTCCCGCGTGGGAAGCAAGAACGCGCCCCTGATCGCCGACGAAAACACAGGCAGTCGCAGTGCCCCCGAGGCATGCGTAATCGACCGTCGCCTCTGTCAGCGCAACATTGGCTTCATCGAAGGCGCTCAACCACGGCTGTAACTGCGCCTTCGAGATCGCGCAAGCGGCGCGCTGCGCGCCCTCGCTGACGACGATGTGCATGTCATCGATCGGTTCGGCGAGTTCGTCTTCGAGAATGAAGGCCGATGCTGCGAGCAGTTTCGATTGCAGTTTCGGCGGCGACGGAATTGGCCGCATGGCGACTTGTTCGCCCGGCAGGATCGCCACAATCCGCGTATTGATTTCGAACCGGTCAGCGATCGACGACAGCGCAGCGACATTGGCGACGCGGCCGGCTTCGCTGAGCACGCCGCCGGCAAAGGTCGCCCATGCAACCGGGTCTTCGGACGTCTGGCCGAGTTTATAAAGCACGAGGTCAATCAAAACGCATCTCCGAAAGCCCGGGCGATCAGCTTGGGGCCCTCGCCGCCGCTGGCGCTGCCAGTCTGGAATAATAGGGTTTCTTCCATGGAGCGATCGTTAAGTTCAAGGCGAATTCGCGCCCGGATGAGCGCCGAATTGACCGCAAGGCGCGGAACGGCGGCCAGCGCGGGGTCAAGCGTAGACGCGTCAGTGACGCCGCCTGGCGGCATCGCCGCGATCGCGGCCCTGATATCCGCCAAACTCACCGATTTCTCCTTGTCGATACGGGCGAACAACAGTGGCGCGTGACCTTCGCGCGCAAAATTGATGTTGATCTCCGGCTGCGTATCGGCGTTGAGCGCGCAAAGATAAGGCCGCATCCGGCCATAGAGTTCGCGCGACACGCCATCCATCGCCCGCAATTCCGACACTGAGGCGATCGGCCCGCCCGCAGTGCGATAAGGCGTCGGGAGCCCCGTATAAAAGCCGTCCTCCGCGCCCATTCCCTGGGACGTAGCATCGTCGTCGATGAAGTCGGCGACGACTTCAGCGAGCTTGCGCGCTTCGCCTGACCCGATTGCGATGGCCTCAAGAAGACTTACAAAAGCTTCCATTTCGACCGGATCGGTCGCCCCATTCTTGACGAGCGCGTTGACATTGAAACACCCGGTTGCGTCCTCGAAAATCAGCGAGCCGATGCCCCTTTCAAATGGCAGTTCCAGCTGGTCGACAAAGACGCCTTCACTTGGCGTCATTTTGGCGAGCCCGGCGGCGACGTATGATTTAAGAATTGATTGCGCGATTTCCTCCGCCGCGGCGGCGCGCCACATCAGCTCCGATCGCGCGCGTTCTGCCGAAGCGCGCCGGACACCGGCCGTTACGATCGTCGTGATCGACAACAGAATGAACGCGAGCGTCGCCACCAGCAGGAGCACAATGATGAGCGCTGCGCCGCGCTGGCGGCGCGGTCCGGATTGCAATCGCGAGATCATTCCGGCGCCTCGCCGATCCAGAAGATCTGTTCGAGTTCGCCGAATCGATCCGTGACAGTTGAGAGGCGCACGGCCTTGGGCGGCGCGTCTTCGCTGATCGCTGGCCAAAGATCGACCCAGTTCAGGCGGCCGCTGATCTCGCCGGCGAAAAACTGGATCGACGTCGCGCCGACTCCGGCGAGAAGGATTCGGTCGGTTCTCGGTTGGTCCCGCGCATCGTCAAGATAGGGCCGTACACGACGCACAAGCACGTCGCCGACAATCAGATATTCAACCGCCTGAAGCGTCGACCGCGGCGACCGGTCCTCCGGATTTTCCCAGCCGCGCCGGACGAACGCCATCAGCAGTTTCTCGCTCTCGTGCGGCGGCCGGAAGGCGAGCCCGTCGCCGCCCAGAAACGACGCCGGATATTTATTGCCAAATTCATCGCGAATGATGCGCGGCGCAAGTTGCGCGAGATCTTGCTTGAGGATCACTCGCGCGATTTGCATATCGCGGATTGCGGCGTCAGCCTCTTCAAGCTGGCTGCGTCCTTCGACCGAAAGGCGCAATGCATACACAGCGACGCCGGAAATCATCGCGAAAATCAAAAGCGCGATCAGCAGTTCCGGCAGGGTCAATCCGCGCTGGCTGCTCCGGGTCATTCACGCGCCCGCAGCGTATCGATTTTTGCGAGTGGTTGACCGCCGGTCGACCGCATAACGACGATCTCGACTCGAAGGAGTTCAGCGCTGGCTTCAGTGACGGCGACGGACGCAATCCAGTCGCGTCCGGCCGCTACGACCGGCCTCTCTTCGACGCCCTCCGGCGGCGGCGTCGCGCGCAGCAGGATTTCTGCGGCGATGTTGTCGGCGACGATTCCGGCGATCAACCTTTCTTGCTCGAACGCAGCGAACCGCGCGCTCTGCGCGATCATTGCAAAAGCGGCGATGACGACCGCCGACAGGATGGCCAGCGCGACCAGCGTTTCAACCAGCGTCAGACCTTTTTGCCGGCGGTCAGCCATCCTGCGCCACCGAAACCGCGCCAGTATCGCTGAGAACGACGCGCCACGCGCCCTGCGAACTTGAAAAGCGCGCGACGAACGCCGTTTGCGCACCAAGCGGATCGAGAATGATGCGGATCGACTTGTCCTTGGCTTCGTCCGCGCGCTCGTCAACGCCAAGGGCGCGCGCATTGTCGTTCGCGGGGTCGGCGATCTCGACGAGCGCGGTCGTCGCCTCATCGAACACCGCCCCTCCGAGCAACCGGTCATTCTCAATGGCGCGCCATTCGCCCGCCTGCAACATTTCAAATTCATAACCGAGCGCATCGACTCGGATGCGCATGACAGCGCCGGCGGCGATCGCTTCATCAAGCGCCAGTTGCAGCCTTGCTGCGAAGCGTTCCGCATCCTCGCGAACAGCCGGCCGCGACGGCGGCGCGTTGAGCAATACGACCGACGAGGCGAGCGCAAGAATGGCAATCACCACGAGCAGCTCGATCAGCGTCAGGCCGCGTTGCTGCGTCTGCATTATTTTTCCAGCGACCAATTGACGATATCCGCGTTGACGCCCTCGCCGCCCGGCTCGCCGTCTGCGCCATAGGAAAACACGTCGACCGGGCCGTGCTCGCCGGGCTGGCGATACTGGTAGGGATTGCCCCAGGGATCGACGGGCACAGTGCGAAGATAGCCGCCTGGCCGATATTGATCGGCGCGCGAATCGCCGGCCGGGGCCGTCACCAGCGCCTCAAGGCCCTGCTCTGACGTCGGATAGTTGAACATGTCGAGACGATACTGATCGAGTGCGTTCTCGATCGAGCCGATATCGATCTTCGCCTTGCGCGAGGCCGCCCGGTCGCGCTCCGGGAGCACGTTGACGACGACCAGCGCAGATATCAGCGCCAGTATCGACAGGACGACCAGAAGCTCAATAAGAGTGATTCCCCTCTGGCGATTGCGGTTCTTTTTCAGCGCGAGCATCGGTGCGGTCTCCATTTCTTACTTGCTTTCCTTAACTTGCAGCCAGGCTGTTGAGGCGTAGGATCGGCAAAAGGATCGACACGACGATGATCATCACCGCGCCGCCCATGGCGATGATGATCGCCGGCTCCAGAAGCCGGAGCGCGATCGTCGAAGCGGTGTCGAATTCTTCTTCAAGCTGCTCGGCGGATTTGTCGAGCATGGTCGGCACAGCGCCGGCGCGTTCGCCGGCGGCGATCATGTGGGTCATCATCGGTGGCAGGACACTGGCGCGTTTCAGCGCCGTCGCGAGTGAGGCTCCTTCCCGGACTTGCGTGATCGCGCCTTCGAGCCGGTCGCGCATATAGTTGTTGGCGATGGTCCGCTGCGCGCCCCTCATGCTGTCGAGCAATGGCGCGCCGCCGGCGAACAGCGTCGCCAGCGTGCGCGCAAATCGCGCTCCGTCGAGGCCGCGAAGCAATTTTCCGATCAGCGGCACGGTCAGCATCCATTCGTCAAACCGCAGTTTGAAGGCTGGCGCGCGCATCGCCTGCGTGAAGGCGACGCTCCCGACGATCACGCCGAGGATCAGAAAAAGGCCGTACGCGCCAAGAAATCCGGATAAGCCGATGACGATACGCGTCACCAGCGGCAGTTCGACGTCAAAGGTCTGGAATTGTTCGACGATTTTCGGAACGACCTGCGTCATCAGTCCGGCGACGACAAGGCCCGCGACCGCCGCCAGCGCCGCCGGATATATCAGCGAGGCGATCGCCTTGTTCATCATCGAGCGGTTCTTCTCGAGCATGGTCGCGAGCCGGTCGAGAACGCGTGAAAGATCGCCCGACGCCTCGCCCGCGGCGACGACCGCGCGGTAGAGATCCGGGAATGACTTTTTGTCCTCGGCGAGCGCGTCGGCGAACCGCCAGCCTTCGAGAACGCGTTCGCGAACCGCGAGCAAGCGCTTGCGCGATCCGGCTTTCTCCGTTTGCAACGCGACGGCGTTGATAGCTTCTTCGAGCGGCGTCGATGCACCGATCAGCACCGCAAGCTGGCGCGTCAGATTGACAAGCTCGCCCGGCCGGATACGCGCCGGCGCCTTCGACGACACGGCGGTCCGCGCCGCTTCTTCGCGCGGCGCCGACATCGAGACCGGAGTCAATTGCAGGCGACGCAGTTCGCGTCGCGCATGACGCGCCGATTCCGCGTTGACGATGCCGCGGCGCGCCTTGCCGACGCTGTCGAGCGCTTCATATTCAAACGACGGCATCGTCCTCCTCCTGGCGCACGACGCGGAGAACTTCCTCGATTGAAGTCAAGCCAGCCAAAACATGCCGAAAACCGGACGTTGCAAGCGTGTCGGCGCGCCGGAACGCCTGGGCGGCGATTTCCTGTTCGCTGGCGTCTTCATGGATGAGACGGCGCAGCGTCTCGTCGACGACCATCAATTCGTAAACGCCGATCCGTCCTTCAAATCCGGTGTGCCCGCAGCGCCCGCAGCCGACTGGCCGGCAGACCGAAACAACCGCTTCCGGCGCAACGCCGAGAAGCCGGCGTTCGGCGTCGTCCGGCTGATAGGCCTCCTTGCAGGTCGGGCAGAGGCGCCGGACCAGCCGCTGCGCGAGAACGCCGGCGATCGTCGATGACAGGAGAAACGGTTCGGCGCCCATGTCGCGCAGCCGCGTCACAGCGCCGACGGCCGAATTCGTATGTACGGTAGACAGGACGAGGTGACCGGTCAGCGCCGCCTGGATTGCAATCTCTGCGGTTTCGACATCGCGTATCTCGCCGACCATCACAATATCCGGGTCTTGACGAAGAATGGCGCGCAGGCCCGCTGAGAAGGTCATCCCGACCTTCGGATTGATCTGCGTCTGGCCGACGCCGTCAATCGCATATTCGACAGGGTCCTCGACGGTCAGGATATTGCGCGAGGGATCGTTCAGCAGTTTCAGCGCCGCATAGAGCGTCGTCGTCTTGCCGGAGCCGGTCGGCCCGGTGACTAGGATGATGCCATTCGGGCGCGCCAGCGTCTGCTGCAGACGCCTCAGTGTTTCCGCCGGCATGCCGAGCGCATCGAGATCGAAACTCGCCTCCTCCTTGTCGAGGATGCGCATCACGACCCGCTCGCCAAAGCGCGCGGGCAATGTCGAAACCCGGACATCGATCAGCTTGCCGCCGAGCGCCAACGAAATTCGACCGTCCTGCGGCAAGCGCTTCTCGGCGATATCAAGCCGAGCCATGACTTTGACGCGGCTCGTCAGCACAGGGGTCATGCGCGCCGGCAGCGACAGGATTTCGCGCAGCACGCCATCGATCCGCAAACGGATCGACAATGACTTCTCATAGGGCTCGATATGAATGTCCGACGCCTTGAGCTTTACCGCCTCGGCGATGATCGCATTAATAAGGCGGATGACCGGCGCGTCGTCTTCGGTGTCGAGGAGGTCCGCCGTTGTCGGCAGACCTTCGGCGAGCGAGGCGAGATCGTCCTCGGTTCCTTCGAGCGCAAAATCATCGGCGCGAATGCCGGCCGAGGAGTAGATTTCTGAAAGACGCCGCTCGAAGGCGTCGGGCGGCATCTCGTCGATCGCGATCGGCGCATTGACGACACGGCGCACTTCGATCAGCGCCATCGGGTCCGGTCGACCGCGCGCCCCGATGCGCGCCGGCCGCGCCGCTGCGTCAAGAACGACAAGACCGTTCTCCTTAGCAAAGGCGTAAGTCAGCCTTGCGCCCGGCGTTTTCGCAGTCTCGCTCATTGGTCGGTCGTGGGCGTCTCGGTTGCGCCCGTCACCTGTTCGATAAGGCGTTCGAGTTCGCTCTTCGGCTGGCCGGTGCGCAGTCTTTCGCGCGCATTGATATAGTCGAATTTCTTGCCGGTCACAGCGCTCGCCGCCGCCCTGTCGCGAATGATCGTCGGCCTCAGGAACACCATGAGATTGCGACGCTGCCGCGACTTCGAGGAAGTCTTGAATAGGTTGCCGGCGACCGGGATATCGCCTAGCAGCGGCACCTTGTCCTCGATCAGTTCGTCGTTCTGATCGACGAGCCCCCCGATCACGAGAATATCGCCGTCGTCAATCAGCGCGGTCGTGGTGATCTCCCGCTTGTTGGTGATGAGATCGGTCGAACTTGCGATGATCTGCCCGGCGACGCTCGACGTCTCCTGGCGGATCTTCATGGTCACAGTGCCCCCCTCATTGATCTGCGGCGTCACTTCCAGAATGACGCCGACCTGTTCGCGCGACACAGTGCGGAAGGCGTTGGTGAGGTTGTCGCCGACAGCTTCGCCAGTGGTAATCGGGATCTCCTGACCGACCGACAACTTCGCTTCCTGATTGTCGAGGGTCACGACGGACGGAAACGACAGGACATTCGATTGATTATCGCGTTTCAGCGCCGTCAGAACCGCGCCGAAGACTGCATCATTGCCGATCTTGCCACCGGCGCCGCCGATGAAGCCGTTGGTTGCGAGCAATGAGTTAACCGCTGTCGTCGCCAGCGTGTTGCTGAGAGTCGTGTTCGTCGAAGAGCCGGATCCGCCACTTCCCGCGCCGCTCAGCAGGTCGGGATTCAGGAGAAGCGCGCCGGCCGCCGCCAGGATGTTCGGCGAGGCGCTCGAAAAATTAGTCGCGGTGAATGGAACGCGCTTGCCGTCAAGCGGCGCTAGAAAATACTCAACGCCGAGCGCGCGCGCCGTGTTGTCGGAGACCTCAACGATAATCGCTTCGATCTGCACTTGCGCGCGGCGGACGTCCAGTTGTTGCACGACTTTGCGCAGCGTCTGCTGGATATCCGCGTCGCCGGAAATGATCACTGAATTGGTCGGCTTATGGAACGAAATGTTGGCGCGGCCGGCGGCTTGCACCGCCGGGGCGCCTTGTGTTGCGGCGACAGCTTCCGCCTGCGATCTGGCGATTTCCTTTAGCAGCGTCGCCATTTCCTCGGCGTCAGCGTGATTGAGGGCGATGACGGAGAGGTCCGACTGCGTGCGACCGATGCGGTCGAGTTCGCTGACGACGCTGACCAGCCGGGACAATATCGCCGGCTCGGCGCGAATGAGAATGCTGTTGCTCGCCGCGACCGGCACGACGCTGACTTTCGACGCCGATGAGGCGCCCTCCTCCGATATTTCCTGTGCGAGGTTGGCGACTACGCGCGCAACCTCCGCCGCTGAGGCGTTCTCAAGCGGGATAGTGCGGTACACGGTCGTGTCGCGATCGAGTTGCGACAGGACTTCGCGCAAGCGTTTCATGTTGTCGGCGGAATCGACCAGGATAACGGCGTTGCCGCTGCGCACTGGCGCGACGACGCCGCGC
Organism: Parvularculaceae bacterium; assembly: GCA_041737095.1. GTDB lineage: Bacteria > Pseudomonadota > Alphaproteobacteria > Caulobacterales > Parvularculaceae > Amphiplicatus. Next base: position 8,035 of record JBGSSK010000311.1, read on the forward strand.
TCCGAAATGATCTGCGAGAGATTGGCCGCCGCCTCGCGGGAATCGACGTGACTTAGACGGACGATTTGCGTGACCATGTCGCCGGGGACGCCGGTCCCGACTGGTCCCGCCGCCCTAGATCCTTCCTGTATGGGGATGACGCGATAGCTGTTGGCGTTGATCGGCGTCGCCGTAAATCCGGTTACACGGAGCGCTGCCTGAAACAATTCCCACGCCTCATCGGCGCAAAGGCCGCCATTCGGCCCGGATTTGATCGTCACGCGCCCTGCGACGCGCGGATCGAGCACGAATTTTTTGCCGGTGCGCAGCGCAATCTCGTCGACGACCGAGCGAATATCGGCGTCTTCCAGATTGAGCGCCTCGCCGCAATTCTCCTGTGCTGCGGCGGCGCCGAGAAACGCGGCGGCGGCGCAGGAAACAGCGGTCAGCCCACTGATGGTTTTTTTCGATTTCATTCGGTGGGAGCCCCTTGGGGAAGTGAAATTGTGACCGGCATGACGACGCCGTCGCGTTCGATGCTGATTGTCACCGAAGGCTTGCCTTGGGCCGCCGCAAGCATGTCAAGGCCGCCTGCAATATTCGAGCTAACTGGCTGATTGTCGATCGCAACAAGCGCGTCGCCGGGTCTCAGCCCAAGATCCATGAAAGCTTCGATGTCGTCGGCCGGCTGAAGCACAAGCCGCATGCCGCCGATCGCATCGGCTTCGGGCCTTGCGATAATAACCGATCCGATCGACGCGAATCCGCCGGCGACGCCTTCGCCGGCCTCCGCCGTCGGCGTCGC
>JBGSSK010000330.1:0-3594 GCA_041737095.1 Parvularculaceae bacterium
GCGCCGCCGCACGCTGCGAAAGCCGGCATGTTCGCCGGCGGATTGAAATCGCGCGCATCGCTGGCGATCGGTGCGGCCGTCGCCGTGATCGCTATCGCAGTCTTCGCGTTGAGTCAGCGCCAGACCGCGGATCGGACTTCCGTCGCGGCGGCGCCCGATCAAGCCGTGACCAAGGTTTCGGATATTGACGCCGCTGCGAGGCAAGCGATCGCCGAAGCCGGAAATTCAGCGCTTTCCGAGAACGACGCGGCCTCGCAGTCATTTGCGGCCGGCGATCAGAAAACGGCGCTCTCCATATTGGAAAAGCTTGCGGCCGACCTTGAAGCCTCCGGCGAACGCGACGCCGCCGCCGCCGCGTATTCACGCGCCGCAGCCGTCGCATTGCTTGTCGATCAAGGGCGCGGTCTCGCCGCCCGGCGCAAGGCGCTGGCGTTGATGCCGCAATCAATGACCGCCTTTCAGGGGCTATTCTTCGATACCTTTCTGTTGCAGGGCGCCGACGCTGCGATGCGCCTCGCTGATGAGGCCGAAGCCCGCCCGGACACGTCGACCGATATGCGCGGCTTCATCTATGCGCATCGGGCGATCATTGCGTCGGATGGCGTCGCCGACTTCGACGAAACGCGTCGGCAGATCGACCGAATCCGGGCGCTGCGGGCGACACATGACAGCCTGGTGCTCGAAGCAGCCGAATTATGGGGAAAGTCAGTGCTGGCGTACGCCAACGACGACCCCAATGCGACGATACAGTTTTCGCTGGAAGGACAAGCGCTCGAACCTGCGCTACCGGACGACTACCCCAAGAATTACATCGTCGGGTTGGTGCGCGGGCGAAATGCGCAGGGCGATTGGGTAAAAGCGTTTTCGGAGGGCGCTGAGGGTCTCGATGCGCGGCGAAAGTCCGGGAAATTCATTCCGACGCCGCTTTTGTCGAGCGTCTGCAAAGCCGGCCTTTACCTCGGCCGCGCAAAAGCCGCGTATCCCTATTGCGAACCGCTGATGTCGCAGAAATCAGCATCGGGCGACTATCTCAACAAGGTCTATTCGGCATTATACGCGGCTGTTGCCGGCGATCTTGGCGAAGCGCGCGCCGAACTTGACGCCGCGCGCGCGCTGCAGCCAGCCGACTTGCGCGCTGACGCGAGGAGCGACCTCGAGATGGCCGAGACGTTTATCGCCGGCGCGCAAGGCGACATCGACGCCGCCAGCGAAAAACTCGCGCAATACGCCGAGCAGGTCACGGCCGATCCGCTAACCTATCCCACACGGCGGAGCCGCATCGCAACCGCCAACCGAATGCTCGGGATTCATGCAATCAAGGCGAACAAGCCGCTGCGGGCCTGCGAACCGCTTGAACGCGCACGCGCGCTCTACCTTGAGATCGGCGGCGACATCGGGGCGGCGAAATGCGAAGAATTGCTGAAGGCGGCCGCCTGCATCGATTGACGATCGGCTAAACGTTTCGACGTCGTCTGGACGGGGCCGTATCGGCGATTATGAGAGGTGCAGTCTTCGGCGCGCCGTTCACCAGCCGCCGCCGCCTCCTCCTCCTCCGCCGCCGCCGGACGAGCCGCCGCCGGATGAACCCGACGACGACGAGGATTGCGGCATCGAGGAGGCGACGCCGCTTGAAAGCCCGGAGACAAGCGCGCTGTTGACGCTTGAAAGCGACCGGCCGCCGCCATGATGCGACGTCGACCAATAGGGCTGATAATCGGCGGCCTCTTTCGGCATCAGTTTTTCGAAATGCTCCGTCCACGGCTTTTCGACGCCCAGCGCGACGGCGTAGGGCAGGAATCGCTCATAACGCTCGATCGTCATCGGGGGCGTCGCGTCCGAGCCGATCTCGACTGCGTTCAGTTGCAGTTTTTCAGCCGTTTCGAGATAAAGTCGGAAGCCTTCGATCTCCGTGCGCGTATCCTGCCCCGTCGTGGTCGGCGCCGGCAGAAAATAGGCCGCAGCGATCGCCATGACGATAAGCGCGCCAGCGAACAGGGTGTGCAACAGCGTCCAGGCGATGACGAATTTCACGGCGAGGACCGTCGCGCCGACCGACAATAGGACGCCCAGCAACAGAAATCCGCGGTTCCATTTGAAATAGGGCGCGCCATAAAGCCGGCTCAGCGCCTTGGAGAGTTGCGTGTAAGCGGTGGTGACCGCGGCATTGTATTTGCCGCCGAAGGACACCTCCTGCGCCGATCCGAACAGGTCAGCTTCAAGACGCGTTTCGAAATCGGCGAGCGCCGCGGCGTCGCCATCGGCGAGCCGCGTCAGAACTGTCTCTTTCTTTTTCGTATCGATCCTGAGGCGTTTCTTCACGCCAAGGTTGATTAGGCTGGCGGTCAGCGCCGTATAGCCCTTGGCGCCGCGGTAATAGATCTGGTGGACCGCCGCCGGCGACAGGCCGGCCGGCGGCTCATAGCGCGGAAAGACCGGCCCCTTGGCAGGATCGCGCCCGATGCGCCGCCACAAAAACGCGTAAAGCGCGCCGATCAGCAGCGCCGCCGCGCCCAGAATGACGAGTGCGGCGTTCGCCGTCCACCATTCGCCGAAAGTGTCGGCGGCCGATGGCGGATCGACGACGCCCTTGGCGAAGCCGACCGCAATGGTGAGCCCTTCGCCGGGCGCGAGCGGCCGCGTCGCATCGAAGAGATGCGTCTCGTCTTCGAATCGGTAAGCATAATCGCGCTCGGTCGCACCCTGCGAACCGGTATAAGCCGCAAGCTGCGTCGCATCTGCGCCTTCCGGCAATTTCACGCGGACGCGCGCCCGGTCGATCGGGAACGACCAGTAATTGCCGGTCGCATTCCAGTAAACCTCGTCATGGTCGCCGAAATAGCGAACCTGGTTCCTGACCATGTAGGCGATCACGTACTGATGAGGGCCGGGATTTAAAAACACGTCCGCTTCGCCGATGCGAATGCGGAAGGCGTTGCCGTCAAGCTCGACCAGATAATACTCGCGCTCGCCGTTTCTGCTGACCTTCCAGATATCGTAATAGTAGGGAAGCTTGCGCGCGCCTTTCAGGTGATAGCGCGGCAGGTCGCGGAAAATGCCGCGACGAATTGCGTCGCCTTCCGCGTTTACCGCAATCGTTTCGGTGACGAGGATGTCGCCGCTCTTCTGGACCTCAATGAGGACGTCGAAATCGGTGACGCGCTCATCGGCGCGCGCGGCGAACGGCGCCAGCAGGAAAGCAAGGGCGATCAGCGCGCGCCGGATCATCGGGTCTCTCTCATGGCGACCGATGGCGTTGCACGATCGCTGTCGCTGATCTCGAAATAGCTGCGCGGCGCGAACCCCGCGAGACTGGCGATCAGGTTCGACGGCACGCTGGCGACGAGGATGTTCAACTCGCGCACCGCACCATTATAGAACCGTCGCGCCATCTCGATCTTGTCCTCAGTCTCGGCAAGCTGGCGTTGCAGGTCGAGGAAGTTTTTGTTCGCTTTCAGATCCGGATAATTCTCGGCGAGCGCGACGAGCCGCCCGACGGGATCATACTCTGACAGCTTGCGGCCACCAACGGCTGGCAGTGCAGAGGTGAGGCCCACAAACGAGTCAACCAGGCTCTCACTGGCGTTGACCACGCTC
>JBGSSK010000364.1:0-46848 GCA_041737095.1 Parvularculaceae bacterium
CCTGCAACCCCCGCGCCGCCCGGCGCAGCGCCGCGACGCCTGAAGCGCCACCCAGTTGCACTTGATCGAGCCATCGCGGCGTCAGCCCGAAATATTGAGCAAGCGCCACCGCATTATCCGGCGAGAGCGTAAACGAAGAAGCGCTGAGGCCGTCAATTTCCTGCGTCGCGACGCCGGCGCGCTCCCGCAAACATCGCAGCGCAGCGCCAATCCACCAATATGCCGATTGCGACGAAAACCGCTGATAGGGAATGGTGACCGGCGCTGCGGCCACAACGCCCTGATAGCCCTGGCGCTGAGGCTTTGTCGGCTTCGCGCCGGCCTGGTCGCGTCTCTTCAACGCCCGAAAGTCATGGGCTCGCCCCGCGGCGAGGATCGTCCGGCCGATCTCCTTTGCTGCGCCGCGCTTCACTTTTTCCGTTGCGGTCAGCGGCAGTTTGTCGACAAAAGCGATATAGCCCGGCGCCTTGAAATAGGTGAGATTGCCGTTGGCGAAGGTGAAGATGCTTCGAGCGATCGCGTTGTTCGCTCCTTCAGAGGACGGCGTGATGAGCGCCATGACCTCCTCACCCCTGATGTCGTCAGGAACCGGGACGACGACGCAGGAAGCAACGGCGGGACATCTGGTCAACACGCTTTCGACCTCGATCGCGGCGATGTTCTCGCCGCTTCGACGAATGACGTTTTTGCGCCGATCGACAAAATAGAAGAGCCCGTCCTCGTCGACGCGAACGACATCGCCGGTATGAAACCATCCGCCTCGCCAAGCCTCTTCAGTCGATTGCTCATCCCTGTAATATCCGGCGAAAAAAAAGCGTCGCGGTTCCGCGCCGCGCTGCCGAACCAGCAATTCGCCCTCTGTCCCGACGGGGGCGTCCTGTCCCTGCTCGTCGACAAGGCGCCATTCGAGATCGTGCGGCGCACGGCCGAAGCATCGCGTCCCAACCTGGCGCGGCTCATGCGATGCGGTGATCCACGCGCCGGCGCCGGTTTCGGTCATCGCCCAGGCTTCAACCAGTTTGATTCCGAACCGCCGTTCGAAAGCTTCATGATGGCGGGGGTCGCACCCCGCGCCGAAGGCGAATTTTATCTGCTCGCTGAAATCATCGCGCCGGGACGCGGGCGCATTCAACAGCATCGCCGGCATGACGCCGAGATAATGCATGATCGTGGCGTTGCTCTCGCGCACACTCGACCACCAGCTTCTTGGATGAAACCGGTCCAGTTGGATGAGGCAACCGCCCGTTTCGACCGCCGCCATGAAAGAACAGGCAAGGGCGTTCATATGAGTGACCGGCAAAGGAGTAACGATCCGCTCGTTCCCGGCGTCGAACCGGATATGACCGCCGAGCCGCGTATAGAGACTGCCGATCGCCGTGAAATAGTCATTCGTCAGAATGCAGCCTTTGGGGGAGCCTGTCGTTCCCGACGTATAGAGAATGGCCGCTTCCCGACGCGGCGCCGCGGCTCCTGGCGCCGCGATCCTTCGACGTGACCTCGGCGCATCCTCCATATCGGCGCCTGCTATACGCGTCGCAGCGTCAGTCTCGCGTGCGGCATCCGCCACTTTCGCCCGGCTTGCCGAAGATGCGATCACCAGATCGCAATCGCTGTGGCCGATCTGCCAGGCGATCTCATGCGGTTGCATTGCGCTGTTCAGCGGCGTGATGCTGGCCCCGATCGCATTGATTGCGAGAAAATGAAGGAAGAAATCTGGGCGATTTTCAAGGCTGAGGCCGATACGGTCACCCCTACCATACCCAAGGCGCTGATATTGAATGATGAGATCGCAAACGCGGCTCGCTGCGCCTGCGTATGAAATATCGCCTTCGGGAATTCCATAAGTGCGCGCTGTCGCCGCTTCGACGCAAAGCAAAGCATGATCGCCAAAACGAGCGGAGGTCTTGAAAAACCGCGCGGCGATCGTGCCTGCCTCGGTCATCGCGCGCGCGCTTTCACGGGGACGCCCTCGGATGCATCGACCCCGTATCGAGATCGGCTGAGATTGGTCCGCATCCGGCGGAGAACACGAGTCAGCGCTTCGCCTTCGTCTGCGTTTACGCCCTCGATCGCGGATTCAAATACTTTCTGACCGATTTTCTGCACGACGCGCAGCGTGGACAGCGCCTTAGGGGTCATCGTCACCTGCACGACCCGCTTGTCGCCCTTCATGGCTTTCCGGATTACGAGACCCTCTTCCTCCATGCGGATCAGAACGCGCGTCAGGGTCGGCATTTTGGTCACCGACCGCATCGCAATTTCACTGACAGTGCTGGGGCTGCGATCCTCCAACAACATCAACACCCGCCATTTCAGCGTATCCAGTCCGAACCGCTTGAGCGCGCTCGACATTTCCTCATTATAGGTCGACGCCGTCCTGACGAGATTGTAGAGAACGTAGTCCTCAAGAACAAAGCCCCTCTCGGCCGGGCCAATTAGCGATTGCGGTTTCGCAGCTTGCGGCATGATGGGACCCTTACGCAGCGATCGGAGAGGCTTCGAGCTTTGACAAAGCCGCGCTCAGGGCCGCGCCCTCCTCGTCCCGGAGCGCACAGTCCCGCAGTCTGGCCAACGTCGCTGCGGGCGATCCAGACGCCTTGATGCGGTCGATCGCCGCCAGTATTCGTCGATAGTTTCCAAGTCCGCGCGCATGCGTTTCTCCATATCCCTTGATCAGTCGCTGGGTCGCGCAGATTTCTTCGGCGAGCGCATAGTCGCTCCCAACTTCAGTCGAAATTCTGGCGAGCCAGTCGTCGATCCGCGCCTGTTCGGTTTTGAATCGCAGGCCGCTGCGCCGGAGAAATCTCAGCGAGGCGAGCGTGTTCAGCAGCAAGAACCCGCTTATGTTGGTCGTCGAAACGCGCCGGCCCTTGCCCAGAATTGCGGTTATCGCCCCCCTCAGGAACTTCGTATTCAGGACAACGCCGGCCATTTTCGGCGGAAGCAGATCGCAGATCTCTTCGACACGCGGGTGCATATATTCCCAGACTCGGACGATCTGATCGTCAGCCGCCCGTGCGTCTTTTCGAAAGCGCTCGAAGCGTGCGGCGCGGGTCTTCAAGTCGGCGACGCGGACGACATCGTCATAGGTCATGGCGAGCGCGAGGCATCTGGCGACCGAATTGCTGAGCCGAAAGTTTCGTGCGTCGCGGCCGCATCGCCTGTCGGCAGCGACCATCGCTTCGACGCGCCGCAAATAAAGCTCCCCGTACCTGGCGTCCTGGAAATCAACCGCCCGCCGAAACCCCTCCGCGGCGGTCGCCTGCACAGGGACAGGCAAGCGATCGACCTTCGAGCGAAAAAGCGTCGTCGCGTCCTGAACGCTGTCATTTCCGCCGGCCGCAGCGGCCGAATTATTCTGCTCGTCCGGGTCGAGCGCCGGCGATCCTTCGAAGCCCTTCGTGAATCCGGCGAGATTGCGATCGACTGACTTTCCTGATTGTTTGATCGTCTCCTCAAAGGCTTCTTTCGAGAAGGGCGCCGCACGGGAACCAGCAAGCGCGCCGAACATTACGGCGCTGATGGCCGAACCGGCTTCCTGCGACGCGCTCGCCATGTCGAGCCAGATCGACCGCTTTGAGGCGCTTGCGGCGGCGGCTCGGACGGAGGTCGCATCAAGGCGTCCATCCGCCATAGCGATCTTTTCACCTATCGCATAAACCCGGTGCGTCGACGCGATAAGCGTCGTGCCGGACGTTATGAACCCTCGTTGCAAGGCGCGCCCCGCTTCCATCAATTCCGCCGCAATGACGATGTCAACGTCGCCGGGCGTCGGCATCAACGCGAGGATCGGCGGCCGTGAAGAAGCGGACTGCGGAAAGGCTTCGACATAATAAATCGTAGCGCCCGTCCGCTGCGCGACGCCCGGCACTGATGTTGATTGCGCGATGTAACCGGATCGTTCCGCCGCTTCAACGATCCAATTCGTCAGCACCCCGCCGCCCTGGCCGCCGAGCGCCATGATTGCGATCTTGATCGGTCGGACCTTGTTCATCGCGCCGCCCTCGCCAGGCGTCCAGCGCGGCGACTTTCACCAAGAGATTGAATGAGACCGATCACCCCGTTGCGAAACCTCGCCATCGAGCGATCACCTGACAACGGATTGTGGATTAATTCAGCCCGGTAGAATGACGGACACAAAACGGCTGCATGCGCATTCTCGCCACACACGCCGCACCCGACGCAGTCATGATCGACATATGCGACCGGGTCTTCGCGAAATGGATCTGGATTGTCTCTGATCGTCAGAGATGGGCAGCCGGAAAGCCTGATGCAGCTGTGATCGCCGGTACAAGTATCGGGATCAACGCCATACCGCACCCTGACGATCCGCTCTCCTGCCTTGATCGCCTTGTCGCGGATCGGTCTTTCTCGCCGCTGCTTGTTCAGCATGCATTCGGCTTGCGCAATTATGACTTTTGGGCCCTTGACCGTCGTCGTCATCGCTTCCTTCAGCGCGCGTTTCATTCGCCCGATATCATAGGTATGGACTTCGCGAAGCCATTTGACGCCGACTCCCCTGACGGCCGACGATATCGGATTGTTGGTGCTTTTCGTCGGATTGGATGCACGCGAGGACAAGATGTCCTGGCCGCCCGTCGCCGCTGAATAACCATTGTCGATGATAACAAGCACATTGTCGCTCTTGTTGAAAACAGCATTGCCGACGCCGCTCGTCAGTCCGTTATGCCAGAAGCCGCCATCGCCCATGATCGCGACCGTTCGCTGGCGGGCGGCGGCGCCGAACGCTGATGCGCCCGCCCAGCCGAGGCCGTAGCCCATAGTCGTGTTGCCGATATCAAACGGCGGCAGGATCGAAAAGAGATGGCATCCAATATCGCAGCTCACGTGGAACTTGCCGATTTCCTTTTCAACGAGCTTCATCGCAGAGAATACCGGGCGCTCCGGGCACCCCGTGCAGAAACCGGCCGGTCGCTGGGGAACGGCAGGCGCCGGCGTGACGTTCGCTGCTTCGAGAGAGGCGGCGGAGCCGCCGGCGCGCGGGGCGATCCCGGGAGCGAACTCGTGCAAGAAAGCAGTGAAGCCCTCGACGATCGTCTTGCTTGTGTACTCGCCGGCTCGCGGCAATACTTCCTTGCCGATTATTCGCGTGTCGATGCGCGCGTTTTTCAGGATCGAATTGACCGCCTGCTCGATATAATCGGGCTGTCCTTCCTCAACGAGAAAAACCGCCTTTTTGTCGAGGCAAAAGCCTTTCACTTCATCTTCGATCAGCGGGTAAGTGACATTCAGACAGTAAATCGGGATATCAGCGTCGCCGAATGCGTCGGATAGACCGAGCAATTCTAGGGCCCGATTGAGCGTATTGTAGAGCCCCCCCTGCACGATAACGCCGATCGAGCCGGTCTTTCCGCCAAGAAATTCATTCAATCGGTGCTCCTTGATGTAGTCGATGGCGGCGGGCCAGCGCCGCTCAATTTTTTCAACTTCATGAACAAAATTCGATGGCGGCAGCACGACGCGGCTGTAGTCGCGCGTCGGGCATTCCATTGCGTCGGTCAGTCCGAAGGACGGACGCACATTATCCTTCGCAATGAATGATCCGTAGACATGGCAAGCGCGAATTCGCAGTTCGAGCATGACCGGCGTGTTCGACGCTTCAGACAGTTCAAAACCGCGCTCAACCATGGCGACGATTGACTCAAGATTCGGCCGGGGGTCGAGCAGCCACATCTGCGACTTCATCGCAAAGGCGTGGCTACGCTCCTGCATGATCGATGATCCCTCACCATAGTCTTCGCCGACTATGACGAGCGCGCCGCCCATGACGCCGCTGGAAGCGACATTGGCGAGGGCGTCCGAAGCGACATTGGTTCCGACGGTCGATTTCCAGGTGACGGCGCCCCGCAGCGGGTAATTGACGGATGCGGCAAGCATCGCAGCCGCCGAGGCTTCGCTGGCGCTCGCCTCGAAATGCACCCCGAGCAACGAAAGAATGTCCTGCGCATCGGCGAGAACATCCATCAGGTGCGAGATCGGTGCGCCTTGATACCCGCCGACATAGGAAACGCCCGATTGCAGGAGGGCCTTGGTCACCGCAAGGATTCCTTCGCCGCGGAACACCTCGCCTTTCCCGAGGCGCAGATCCTTGACTTCCTCGGCGAAAGACCTCTCGACCACAGCGCCTCGCAATCCGAAATTAGGCAAAGCTAGATCAAATTAATTGATTTTTCAATTGATGGTATTCGCGACTGAATGCAAGCGCTCCCGTGCTGGTCGGCGCTTCAATCCTCAGCTTCGCTTTAGTTCCATGATCCATTCAGGATCGGCGTGCTCGCCAACCATGTAGAAATAATCGTGGATCTTCACGAACCCGAAGCGTTCATAAAGGCGCTGCGCTGCAACATTTTCTTTGTAAACACTGAGATAAACATGGTCGAAGCGGTCGCTCAAGAACTGCAACGCCAGATCGAGCATCTGCGCGCCGACGCCGCCGCCTTGCGCGCCCTTTTTGAGATAGAGCCGCATGAGTTCACCGGCGGCCTTTGGCATGTCCGGCACCGGAAGACTGCAAGGGCCTGCGACAGCGTATCCGACCGCCTCGCCATTTTCAGTCTCTGCGATCCATAGGGAGTATTCCGGGTCGGCGAGCAGGTTGCGATATATTTCAGCGGTATGAGACTTTCGCAAATGCGCAGTGAGATCATTTTCTGGATAAAGATGTCCGAAAGTGGTGACGAATGTTTCAGCGCCAAGAGCCGCAAGAGTTCCGGCGTCTTCATCAAATGCAGCGCGTATATCAATCGCCATGGTCAACCTCTTCAGTGCGTGAAGGCGCCCGTCACTGCTTTCGACGCTCTCGCGCGCCTAGTTCGCAGAACTTCTCCCGAAATGAAGACGCCGCCTCTTACGTCTCTGGTTCCTTCACAAAATGGAAGGCGAGGCCAGGGCGTAAAACGCGGCGCCAAAAGAAGATCCGTTCGCTTAGATCGACTCTTTCAAATCCTTCGCAGGACGGAATGCGATCTTCTTCGAAGCCTTGATCTTGATCGCTTCGCCGGTCGCCGGGTTACGGCCCATGCGCGCGGCACGGTGGCGGACCTGCAGGATGCCGAGCCCGGAGAAGCGCAGCTTGATGCCCTTCTTCAGGTTCTTGCCGATGAGAGTGACGAAATCCGTCAGAATTCCTTCGACCTGCTTTTTCGGCATGTCATGCGCATTGGCGAGGTCAGCGGCGAGGTGCTTCAGCGTCATGACCGCAGGGGCCTTTTTCGCAGCGGGCTTGGCGGCGGCTTTCGCCGGAGCTTTCTTGGCAGCTTTTTTTGCCGGGGGCATCGGGTGTTTCCTTTTTGATGCGTGAAACAAGAAGTGCGCGTAGATTCACGAGATTCGCGAAAACGCAAATAGAAGACTGGTCAAAAAACCCGGAAAACGCCTGAAAAATGGGCAATTCCACACATTGCGGCGCAAAAACACCCCGAAAAACGGGGAAAACTTGGCTGCAAGCGACGCCAAACAACCGGCTGAGGCCTAATTCTACTCGGCGGCGATCATCGCGGCGCCGGCGGCGACATGCGGTCGATCGGATCGGTAGGCGTTGATTCGCTCTTCGATTTCGCTGCGGAAATGACGGATGAGGCCCTGTACGGGCCAAGCGGCGGCATCGCCCAGCGCACAGATTGTGTGCCCTTCGACCTGCGACGCGACGTCGAGGAGCTTGTCAATTTCCGACGTTTGCGCATCTCCGATCGCCATCCGCTCAAGGACGCGCCACATCCAGCCGGTGCCTTCGCGGCAGGGCGTGCACTGGCCGCAGCTTTCATGTTTGTAGAAATAGGAGATTCGCGCGATCGCGCGGACAACATCCGTTGACTTGTCCATCACGATGACCGCCGCCGTGCCCAGACCGGATTTGACATCGCGCAGCGCATCGAAATCCATGAGGACATCGTCGCATATCTGCTTCGGCAGAAGCGGCACCGACGACCCGCCGGGTATAACCGCTTTGAGATTTTCCCAGCCGCCGCGCACGCCGCCGCAATGCGTATCAATCAGTGTGCGGAGCGGTATCGACATCGCCTCTTCGACATTGCAGGGGCGATTGACGTGGCCCGAGACGCAGAAGACTTTGGTCCCCGCATTATTGGCGCGCCCGAAGCCGGTGAACCATTTGGCGCCGCGACGGATGATGGTTGGCGCGACCGCGATCGATTCGACATTATTGACGGTTGTCGGGCAGCCATAAAGCCCTGCGCCCGCCGGGAAAGGCGGCTTCAGGCGCGGCTGCCCCTTCTTGCCCTCAAGGCTTTCAAGCAGCGCCGTCTCCTCGCCGCAGATATAGGCGCCGGCGCCATGATGAACAGAAAGATCGAAATCAAATCCCGATCCGCAGGCGTTCCTGCCGATGAGACCGTCCGCATAGGCTTCATCGACCGCTTTTTGCAGCGCAACGCGCTCGTCGACATATTCGCCGCGGAGATAAACGTAACAGACATGCGCCTTCATCGCGAAAGAGGCGATGAGGCACCCTTCGATCAGGAGATGCGGGTCGTGGCGCAAGATGTCGCGATCCTTGCAGGTTCCCGGCTCGGATTCGTCGGCGTTGACGACGAGGTAGTGCGGCCGATCCTTCACTTCCTTCGGCATGAACGACCATTTGAGGCCGGTCGGAAAACCGGCGCCGCCCCGGCCGCGAAGGCCCGAATCCTTCATTTGCTGGATGATCCAGTCCGGCCCCATGGCAAGGATTTCCTCCGTCGCGTTCCACGCGCCGCGGCTCTTCGCCGCCTCAAGGCCGGGGTCCTGAAGGCCATATAAATTGGTGAAAATCCGGTCTTTGTCTTCGAGCAGCATCGGGCCCATTACCTATTGCGCCGGTCTTGAGTTCGGCAATTCCGCGATCGGCGCCGCGCGATGACCGTCATAGAGAGCAGGATCCTTGAGCGAGGTCAGCGCGCCCGCCGGATTTGAAGTATTGCGGTCGGGATGCGCCGTGCCGACTTTCACCGCTTCGCCGCGACGCAGTTTCGCCAGCATGTCTTCAAGAATGTCCGGCGTCAGGTCTTCGTAATAATGATCGCCGTCTTTCGTCGAAATCTGCACCATTGGCGCATTGACGCAAGCGCCGAGGCACTCGACTTCCAGCCATGACAACTTGCCGTCATCCGAAACATGATTCTGATCGCCGATCACGCGCTCGCAGACCGCATTCAAGTCGCGCGAACCGCGCAGCATGCAGGGCGTCGTGCCGCAAACCTGGACGAAATGCTCACCGACCGGGGCGAGGTTAAACATTGAATAGAAAGTCGCGACCTCGTATACGCGAATATAAGGCATATCCAGTTGTTTCGCGATTGCTTCCATCATCGCAATCGAAATCCAGCCTTCCTGTTTCTGGCCACGCCACAAGAACGGGATCACGCAGGACGCCTGACGCCCCGCCGGATACTTCTTCATCTGTTCGTCGCACCAGGCTTTGTCGGCGGGCGTCCAGGCGAATGAAGAAGGCTGGTTTTTTGCCGGTTTGCGGTAGGCCATCAGCGATCTATCTCTCCGAACACAATATCAAGCGAGCCCAAAATCGCGGATACGTCCGCGAGCAAATGGCCGCGGCACATCCAGTCCATGGCCTGCAAATGGGGGTAGCCTGGCGCGCGGATCTTGCAGCGATAGGGTTTGTTAGAGCCGTCGGAGACGAGATAGACGCCGAATTCGCCCTTCGGCGCTTCGACGGCGGCGTAAACCTCGCCTGCCGGAACCTTGAAGCCTTCCGTGTAGAGCTTGAAGTGATGGATCAGGGCTTCCATTGATTGTTTCATTTTCGCGCGCTTCGGCGGCGCGACCTTGCCGTCGGTCGTCATGACAGGTCCCGGCCCTTCGGCGCGAATTTTCATTATCGCCTGCTTCATGATCGAAACGGACTGCTTCATCTCCTCGACGCGGCAGAGATAGCGGTCCCAACAATCGCCATTCTTGCCGATCGGAATATCAAAGTCGTACTCGGCGTACGTCTCGTAGGGCTGGCTCTTGCGCAGATCCCACGCGATGCCCGACCCCCGCACCATGACGCCGGTGAAGCCCCACGCGAAAGCTTCCTCGGCCTTGACGACGCCGATATCGACATTGCGTTGCTTGAATATGCGATTTTCAGTGACGAGCGTTTCAATATCCGCGAGCTTCTGCGGGTATTGATCGCACCAGGCATCAATATCGTTGATAAGCGCGTCAGGAAGATCCTGATGAACGCCGCCGACGCGGAAATAGGCCGCATGCATGCGCGAACCGGATGCACGCTCATAGAACACCATCAGTTTCTCGCGCTCTTCAAATCCCCAGAGCGGCGGCGTCAGCGCGCCGACATCCATCGCCTGCGTCGTGACGTTCAGGATATGCGAGAGGACGCGCCCAATCTCGCAGAACAATACGCGGATATGCTGGGCGCGGCGCGGGACTTCGATACAAAGAAGCCGCTCCGCTGCGAGGCAGAACGCATGTTCCTGGTTCATCGGCGCGACGTAATCGAGCCGGTCGAAATAAGGAATCGCCTGCAGATAGGTCTTGTATTCAATCAGTTTCTCGGTGCCGCGATGCAGGAGGCCAATATGCGGATCGACACGTTCGACAACCTCGCCGTCAAGCTCGAGAACGAGGCGCAAGACGCCGTGCGCCGCCGGATGTTGCGGCCCAAAATTGATCGTGAAGTTGCGTCCTGCGGAAGCATCCGATGTAGAATCTTCGACGATGCGCGCGTCATCGGCCATTACGAAATTCCTTTGGCCTTCTCATCGCCCGGCAGCACATATTGCGCGCCTTCCCAAGGCGAGAGGTAATCGAAATTGCGGAATTCCTGAACAAGCTTCACCGGCTCATAGACGACGCGTTTTTGCTGGTCGTCATAGCGCACTTCGACATGGCCGGTCAGCGGGAAGTCCTTGCGGAGCGGATGCCCCTCGAAGCCATAATCCGTGAGAATGCGCCGCAAGTCGGTATGGTCGGCGAACAAGATCCCGTACATGTCGAACGCCTCACGTTCAAACCAGTCTGCGCATGGATAGATTGCTCGAACTGACGGAATTGTATCTTCCTCGCCGGCTTCAACTTTCACCCGGATGCGTGAATTATTCTGCAGTGAAAGCAGGTGATAAACGACGTCGAACCGCTTCACGCGCTCGGGGTAGTCGACGCCGCAAACGTCGATCAGCAATCCAAAGCGGCACAACGTATCGTCGCGGAGGAATTTCAGGATCGGTCCGATTCGCGCCGCGTGCGCATCGATGGTCAACTCGCCGAAGGCGACGCGCCATCCGCGGATGTCGTCGTCGATGACGGCGGCGATGTGCTCGCCGAGATCTTTTAGGTCTTCCTCGCTCATCGGCCTACCGAACTATCGTCCCTTCGCGGCGGATTTTCTTCTGCAATTGCAATACGCCGTAGACCAGCGCCTCGGCTGTCGGCGGGCAGCCCGGAACATAAATATCGACCGGGACAATCCTGTCGCAGCCACGAACAACCGCATAGGAATAATGGTAATAGCCGCCGCCATTTGCGCACGAACCCATTGAGATGACATAGCGCGGGTTCGGCATCTGATCGAAGACTTTCCTGAGCGCGGGCGCCATCTTGTTGGTCAGCGTGCCGGCGACGATCATGACGTCGGACTGACGCGGCGAGGCTCGCGGTGCAAAGCCGAAGCGCTCGAGATCATAGCGCGGCATCGACGCCTGCATCATCTCGACCGCGCAGCACGCAAGGCCGAACGTCATCCACATCAGCGAACCGGTCCGCGCCCAGTTGATCAGCGCCGCCGACGACGTCGTGAAGAAGCCTTCGTCGGCGAGTTGCTTGGAAAGATCCGTGAAAAACGGGTCCTTGAGTTCGGGGTTGTAGGCCGGCCCATCGAACAAGGCGGGCGCTTTTTCCTCTAGCGCCATTCGAGCGCTCCCTTTCTCCATTCGTAAAGGAAGCCGATCGCGAAGACCGCCAGGAACACCAACATCGACCAGAAGGCGAAAATCTGGAAGTCGCGATCCGCGCCCAAAGTCGGATTGAAAAGCGTCACTGCCCACGGGAACAGAAAGGCAACGTCGAGATCGACGATGATGAAAAGGATCGCGACGATGTAAAACTGCACGTCAAATTTCATGCGTGCGTCGTCAAACGCGTTGAACCCGCATTCGTAGGTCGAAACCTTCTCCGAGTCGGGGTCTTTCGGGGCGATCGCCATCGGCGCCAGCGTGAACGCGGCTGCAAGCCCGACCGCAATTCCGAGGAAGACCAGGATCGGCAAGTAATCGAGCAGAAATTCCGGGGTCGCCAAGACGCGCTCCTGTCCTTCAAATTCGCGCGGAACCTAAGGAGATGCCGCCCAAAACGCAACGCCTCAAATCGCGCAGCCCCGGGCCGCCAATTGATTGCTCGGCATTGGGTTTTCAGGCGTCCCGCGGGGCGGTCAATCCGGCTTTTCAACGCCCTCGGCTCCGGAACCGTCTGAAGGCTCCGCGATCGGCGGCGCGGGTTCGATGAAGCCCTCCTGTCCGTTCGCCATGAAGTCCGACCAGTCCTCCATCTCCCAATAGCGTTCATCGAGCAGGGAATCGCGCATCGGCTCAGGGATGGCTGCATCGGTCAGCAATTTCTGCTGCTCCCTCGAAGCCGCAAACGCGGCAAGGTGGGCGATATCATCCGCTGATAGATCAATGACATAGCCGAGTTCGACCGACTGGAATTCGACCATGGCGGGCGCCCCGCGCCACATCCGGGCGGCGAATTCGAGCGGATCGGGCAGCACATAGGGATCAGGCGCATCGAGGGGCGGCGCCGCCTTGCCGCCGACCCCATTGACCGCGTGGCAAAGGACGCAGCCCTTTTGGACAAACAGAGCCCGGCCCGTCTCGGCGCTTCCTGCGTGTTCAACCGGCCCTGTCGACTGAACAGCCGGATTTCCACATGCTGCGCCGGCCAACAGTGCGAGCGCAACAATCGCGAGCCTCATCATTCGCATAAAACCTCCATGCCTGCTCGCACCTTTCAATGTTTCGGCAGAGCCATCAATCATCCAGATCAAATCCGGCCTTGATCGCCCGTGCAAAGATCGCCCGGCCGTGGGCGGAAAAGACCGGAGGCGCCGAACAGCTTCGTCTAAATCGCGCGGGGCAACCACATTTTCCTTTGCAGACCTACCCTGAGACGCCTTTCGAGCGACCTTCGTGGCTACCGCTGACCGATCGATGGGTTGACCCGTTGTTTGCTGTCAGCGTCCAACTTGACGAAGAGGCTCGCCTCGCACGTTGCATTCGGCGATCGGGAACGTCTCCGCACCGGAAAATAAAGCAGCCTTCCTTGCGTAGATCTCGGTGGCGGCGTAGCGCTCGAGTATGGTCCTGCGCGCGGCCGCTCGCATTCCGACGAACTTTCCTGGCGCTTCAAGCGCGCCAAGAATGCCACGTGCGATCGCCTGAACATTGTAGAAATCCACAAGCCGTCCATTCTCCCCGTCCGAAATCAGCTCCTGAACTGGCTCGGTGCCTGACGCAAGAATCAGACAACCTGCGCTCATTGCTTCCATCATCGACCAGGAAAGCACAAACGGCACAGTCAGATAGACATGAACGGCCGACGCCTGCAGGACCTTCAGATATTGGTCGCGCGGTATGAGACCCGTGAAATGCAGCCTCGACTCATCGAAAACGAACTCCGACAGCATTCGCTTTTTCCAGCTGTCGCCTTCGGGCAGTTTCGCTCCATAGGCGACGCGGTCCTCCCCGACGATAACGAAATGCGCCGACGGCCTGCGCGCCATGACCTCGGACGCCGCCGCCATGAATTGCGGGAATCCGCGATAAGGCTCCATGCCGCGCGCGACATAAGTGACGATCTCGTCGGCGCCGGAAAGATCGAGCCCCGGCAGAACGAGCCGCGCGCCTTGCTTTGGCGCATAGACCGATGTGTCGATTCCGTCATGTAGCGTCAGGAGGTGACGCGCAAGAAAATCAGGAAATTGACGTTTCTGAAATTCCGTCGGGACCAGACCGAAATCGCACGCCGCGAGATCGGTGAGGATCGGGGCATTGCGCCCGCGCGTGCGCAGCAGTTCGTCTTCGGACGGAAGATCGGTCCCTTTCATGAAGGCGACGTCTGGACCAACCGGCTTATAATACCATTCGAAATAGCCGACATAGCGCGCGTCTGGAAAAACATCTTTGAGATACATTCCGGGACCCCAGCCGGAATGAGCAACCATCACGTCCGGGACAAAGCCGCCTTTCTTCAACTCGAGGCACGCGCGCGCCGCCGCCTGGCCATTAATCACCGCCCGTTCGAAGGTCGCCGCGTAAGGATGCACGCCTTTGGTCGCTTCCCGGTGCGGCGCATAATTAAACGCCTTGATATTCGCCAGACGAGGGAATTTGCGTTTGGTGCCGTAGCGGACGTCCCAGCCCTGGCGCGCAAGGTGATCTCCGATTGCGCCGAACTGGGCTGGAAAATTGTCGTGCAGGAAGAGGATCTTCATCGGCGATCATTCTTCCCGCATCGAACGTGAAAAGGCATCGGTCAGTGGCTTCAGCAAGTAGCTGATAGCCGGACGCGAACCGGTGCGGATGAAACTCTCGGCAGGCATGCCCGCCTGCAAGGCCTTCCCCTGCAGGATGCGTTCAAGATCGCTTGTCGGCGGCAAGTCCAAAAGAACAAGAAAATAGGAAACGCCGGTCTGCTGGTCGATGAAGCTGTCTGCGGACACCTGGCGGACGGACCCTATCGCCTCAGGCGTGACACGGGCGTTAAAAGCCGAGAACCGGATCAAAGCCTCCTGGCCCGGCTTGACCTTGTCGACATCACGCGGCGCAATTCGCGCGGCGACCACCAGCGAGTCGCCAGCCGGTACGATGTCCATGACCGGCGCGCCGGGGGCGATGACGCCGCCGATGGTATGAACGTTAAGCCCGAGCACAACGCCGTCTTCAGGCGCGCGGATCTCTGAACGCCGCAATGCGTCGAGCGCCGCCGTTCGCCGTTCGACGAGCGCGGCGATCTGGACCTCGAGGTCCTGCGATTCCTTGATCGCGTCTTCACGCGACTGTTGCTTCAAGCGTTCGATTTCGAGATGCAATCCTGAAATCGCGCTTTCGGATTCCGCCCGCGCCGCAGTCAGTTGGCCCTGTTGGCCCATGATTGATTCGCGCGTGCGCTCGAGTTCGCGGACCCTCGTGGTTGGCGCAAATCCTTCTGCGTTCAGCCTCCTGACGCCTTCCAGTTCTTCGCCGATGAGGCGCGCCTGTTCGCGCAACGATTTGAGCTGGGTTGAATAGCCTTCAATCCGCTTCGATTGCTGGACGATCTGCTCTTCGAAGAGATTGATCTGGGTTTTCTTGGTCGCTTCGCGCGCCTCAAGAAGTCGGCGCTGTCCCGAGAGATTATCGATGAAATCGAGATCGGCAGGCGCAAGGTCGAATGCAAGCGAGTCATCCGGGATCTCGGCGAGGTTGTCGCGTTCGGCGAGAAGGCGGGCATAGCGGGCGAGCCCTTCGGCGAGTTGAGACGAAAAAACCTCGACATTGGCGCGCGTGACAGTGTCGTCGAGATCGACGAGCAAGTCGCCGGCTTTCACGACATGGCCTTCCTTGACGTGAATCTTGCGGATAACCCCGCCTTCGAGGTGCTGGATCGTCTTGCGATTGGTTTCGACCGACAATTGCCCGGGCGCGATGACGGCGCTGTCGATCGGCGCAGCGATCGACCAAATCAGCAGACCGCCGAACACCGCCGCAGCGGCGATCCAGCCCAGTCGGGTCAACCGCTGGGCGCCGTCGCGCGCGTCAACCGTTTGATCTATGTCCTGCGGCGTTTGCATCATTTTCCTGAGGTTTCTTGGCGCCGATGGCGGCGACGCCTGGCGCAATCTTGGCGAGCACGTCATCTCGAGGGCCATGGGCGCGCATCTCGCCGTCAGCGAGCATCAACAATTGGTCGACATGCGCGATCGCACTAGGCCGGTGGGCGACGATGACAACCGCGGCGCCGCGGTTTTTGGCGTTCTGGATCGCCAAAGACAGGGCGACGTCGCCTTCCGCGTCCAGATTGGAATTGGGCTCGTCAAGCACCAGGAGCGCCGGGTTACGGAACAACGCCCGGGCGAGGCCAATGCGTTGGCGCTGACCGACCGAAAGGCGTTGTCCGCGTTCGCCCGAGTCGGTTTCGAACCCTTCCGGCATCCCGAGGATGAGTTCAAGCGCGCCGGCGGCCGTCGCGGCGGCGACAATCTCATCGTTAGTGGCGGTCGGGTCGAAGCGCGCGATGTTCTGGGCGATCGTCCCGGCGAAAAGCTCGGTCTCCTGCGGCAGATAGCCGATATGCCGACCGACATCGTCACGAGGCCAGGAAAGCAGATCGGCGTCGTCGAGCCGCACCTCACCGGAGATAACCCGTTCGACGCCAAGCAGCGCGCGCGCCAGCGTCGATTTGCCGGCGCCGGACGGGCCTATGATGCCCAGCGCCTCGCCCGGCCGCACTTCGATGCTGACATTCTTGACGATCGGCTTTTTCGCTAGCGCCGGCTGGACATAAAGCCGGTCCGCCCTGAGGTGGCCCTTCGGCGCCGTAAGCGTTATTTTTTGCAGCTGCTTCGGGGCGGCGCTGAGGAATTGTTCGAGTCGCTTCCAGGCCGCGATCGCAGCGCCGATTGTGCGCCACTGCCCGATCGCCTGTTCAACTGGCGCCAGCGCGCGACCGGCGATGATTGAAGCGGCGATCATCACGCCTGGCGTCGTCTCCTGCCTGATGACTAGAATGGCCCCGACACCGAGAATAAGCGATTGCAAGAGCATGCGACTGGCTTTTGTCGCAGCGCCGAAGCCGCCGATGCGGTCGCCGGCGTCGGCGTTCGAATTTGTCGCCTTCGAAGCGTGGCTGAGCCAGATCGACTTCAGCGCGGCGCGCATGCCCATCGCGTCGGTCGTCGCTGCATTGCGCAGGATCGCCGACATCGCGGCGTCGCCGGCCGATCCCGATTCAAGCACCGTCTTCAACGCGGCGCGCGACGAACGCTCATTGACCATGGCGAGGAACACCAGCGCCGTCGCCCCGATTGTTGCGGTGAGGCCAAGCGTCCAGTGCAACAGGAACACGAGGAGCAGGTAGAATGGCGCAAAGGGCGCATCGAAGAAAGCCGTTATCGCCGAAGAACCGACCGCCTGCCGGATCGTGCGCAGGTCCTTCAGCGGCGCCTCGCCGGCTTGCCCGCCCGAATGGCGCGCGCCCTCGACCGCGGCGCTGAATGCAGCTTCATTCAGGCGCTGGTCGAAGCGCGCCGCCGCCCGGGCGATCAGCGCGGTGCGGATGAAATCGAGAAAGCCCATCGCCGCGTAAAGGCCAACCACCAGCAGCGTTAGCACGGCGAGCGTCGGCATGCTGCGGCTCGACAGTACGCGATCGTAGAGCTGGAGCATATATAGCGGGCCCGTCAGCATAAGGATGTTGACTGCGGCGCTGAAAATCGCCGCACGCATGAGGAGCGGCCGCGCGGCATCGACGCCCGCCCGCATGTCTTCCGAGATATTCAAGTCGCTTTTCACGTCCCGCCGTCGCTTCCGCCAGCCAATTTCGACCCAGTCATCCTGACGCCGCCTAAGTTAAGACAAACCGAGCGCCCGTGCGCAATGTCACATGCCGGCCGCCTCTTTGGGAGGTTGCAGCCCGGCTTTAGCGCTTGTTACCTATTATTTTGTAACATTTCAGCGTCATTAACCCTTAAGGATTGTGCGCCGACCGATGGCGGAGCCTTTAAGGCAGCCGTCGAAGCCAAAATCGTCACTCGCGACGATTTCGGGCTCGTTCACTCACTACTGGTTGCAGCGCCTGGCCAGCACAGCCCGGCTTTCGACCGTTTCGCCACTGCAGTGGACCCCGGCGTCGCTCGCGGCCAAATGAGTCCGCCCGAGCAAATGGCATGTCCCGCTATTTCGCCTCGGTCTCCGCATTTGCGTCCAGACGCCGCATTTCGACAACGAGACGCCGGGTCAATTCTGCGGTCGCCGCTTCGCCAATAATGTGCTCGTGGTCGGAAAGCTGCTCATCGGGGAACTGCACAGGGACTTCAAAGATCAGGCGCGACGCTCGCCCCTGCGAAACGATTGCGCCCAGTTCAGCATTGACGGAGTTGAAATAGGGTCTGAACCGACGATCCGCATAAAGACGCTGCGCGATCGGCGCATTTGCGACATAAAGATCAAAGCCGAATTCGTCTGACATGGCGACAAGCGCGCGCAGCGCCGTTTTATTCTCGGGCGTCATTGAAATAACTCTGCCGTCAGCCTTGACGGCAGCAATTTCTGATTCACGGAGGACGCGCGCAACTTCGCCGCGCGTCTCCATTACAAAACCTTGGGCGCGCTCGATTCCCTCAAGATCACGCCAGGCGGAGCTTGCAACCTGCCCGTCAAGAAGATTTCGGATAAGCGCCTTTGCGCTTAGATTGTAGGCGTAAAGAGAATAAAAGGGCTGCAATAACCGCTGGGCTTCCTCACCGGATGTCAGCGGCAGTTTCGCCGGCATGTTGCGCCAGAAGCCGTACTGGAGCGGTATCTGGTTGAGGAGTGATTTCAGGTCAGCACCATCGCGCTCGAAGGTCTCGAAGGCGAACAAGGCGACGACGCGCCTGGGGGGGCCAAATCGGTCGATATAGCGCTGCACTTGCCATACGCCATTCGTAACAAGGGCATTGCCGACCGTACACAGGTTGGCGACCGTTTCACCGGTCTCGCTTTTTATGAGGTCAGGCCGTACGGATTGTCCACAAGTCGAATCGCCAATGACAACCCAGTCTACCGGCAGTTCCATGCGTTCCAGCATGCGCCATTTCTGCCAGACGCGGCTGATGCCGGTGTTGATCGGGTTTTCCGTAATGTAAGTGGAAAAAGCGAAATTGATTCCCGCCGTAAATGCCAAGGCGGTGAATATACTGACCGCTATCCGTCGCCAGGCGGCTGTTCGACTTACTGATTCCTTAGCCATGATGAACCGCTCTAGAACTGGAAGTAGATGAATTCCGACGGCTCGCGCACGGCGTAAATCATCATCACGACGATCAATATTGCATATGTGACGCCGAGAGGTACGGGCGCTCGGAAGGGAAGCTCAAGCCGGTACGGATATTTCAATTGGACAAAGTCAAGAATTACAAGGGGTACGACAAGCGCCAGGATTGCGCCGAATAGGCCCCGCACCTCCGCCATGCCGTCGATTCCAAGGTGCAGGAAAATGTGAGCGATCTGATCCATGCTTTCGCCTCGAAAGATGATCCAGCCAGCGACCGTGATCGCAAACATGCCAAGCATCTGGATGGCGCCCGATAGCCTAAATGGCGGCTTTTGAAGGACGGCCAGCGGCCTCGCCGGTTCCGCAAGCCGGAAAAGGGCGAGCACCGCGCCTTGATAGAGCCCCCAGGCGACGAAGTTCCATGCGGCGCCGTGCCAAAGCCCGCCCAGCAGCATCGTCAGCATCAGATTCCGGATTGTGAAGAGCCGACCGCCTCGATTTCCACCAAACGAAATATAGACGTAGTCGCGAAGCCAGCTCGAAAGCGAGATATGCCAGCGTCGCCAGAAGTCGCTCGGGCTTCGAGCAAGATACGGGGCATTGAAGTTGACCATTAGCTCGAAACCGAAAAGTTTGGCGACGCCGCGGGCGATGTCGGAATAGGCCGAAAAGTCGCAATATATTTGAAACGTGAAGGCGATGACGCCGGCGAGAAGCTCAGCGCCGCTTTGCGTCGCATAGGAATCGAAAGCGCGATTTGCAATTGGCGCCAGATTGTCGGCGATGACGATTTTCTTGTATAGGCCCCATAGGATCAGAAAAATCGCTTTTTCGATTTCCTCCGCGATAATAACGCGCCGCTGCCCGATCTGGGGCAGCATATTGACCGCTCTCTCGATCGGGCCTGCAACCAACTGGGGAAAGAAAGCGATATAAAGGCCGAAATCGACAAGCCGTTTCGACGGTTCGATATCGCCGCGGCGAACATCCGCCAAATAACTAATGCACTGGAAAACGTAGAATGAGATTCCAACAGGCAGGATGATGTTGATAAGTGTTGTGTCGCCGCCCCAGCCGAACAAGCCGATCAAATCAAGAAAAGACTGCGTGAAGAAATTGAAATACTTGAAGAAGCCCAGCACCGCGAGATTTGCGACGATTGCGCCAATGAAAATTCGCCGATCTGACCTCGAGTGAAAGGCGCCGATGTAGGAAATCACCGTTACGCCGGCGAGCAGCGCAGTAAAGCGCCAGTCCCACCAGCCATAAAAGACATAACTGGCCGCAAGAAGTAGAATGTTCTGCGCGCGCGACTGCCTCATGAGGATCAGGTAGGCGCTGTAAACGACGACCAGGAAAAAGAGAAATGTCCAAGAATTAAATAGCACGCAATTTCTCGCCGCCTGTCAGCAATTCGTCATTTGACAATCCCCGCGCGCGGCGACTGCTTGGGCCGCTTCACCGGTTTCGTTCGCAATAAGGAGATATTCCCACCGCCCGTCAAAATCCCGCCCGGATACCATCAATCTTGCGCCCCCTTCCTAGGCGCTTTTGTTGGCGACCTGACGGTATCAAAACGCAGGGCACATGCCCAGCAACCTTAACGCCGGTTGCGCCAAGGCGCGAAGATGCCCTGCGGGATATTCGAGGCGGGTTACAGGTCAAGGTTGGCAAGGGCGTGACACCGCAGCGGCGTGGAGCGATGGCGGTCCTGAGCTGCCAAAAAAGAACCCCGCCGCAGTAGGTCTGCGGCGGGGTGGTCCGAGCGGAAATGACTTCGCTTAGCCGAAGGTGAAATCGTCGGCGACAAGCTGGGCTACCGTGACGCCATCGAGACGCAACGTGTTGCCTGAGCCGAAATCGATGATGACATTGCCAAAACCGTCATTGACCGAGGCCGCGATCACTTCGCCGAAAGTGTTGAACGCTGTGCCGAAGCCCTGCAAGTTGATCACATCCGTGACGCCTGCGCCCGCTTGGAAATCGAGGATACGGTCTGCGTTGCTCGCGCCAAACCGCTCAAAGACGAAGGTGTCGTTGCCGACGTCGCCGGTCAGTGTGTCGTTTCCGGCACCGCCATAAAGCGTGTCGTTGTCGCCAAGCCCGTCAAGCGTATCGTTGCCCTCTCCGCCGCGCAGCACGTTCGCTGCGCCGTTGGCGCCAGAGAGTTCGTCTCCGAAGTCTGACCCGACGAGATTTTCGACATTGATCAGCGAGTCGCCTTGCGCCACGTCATTCGAGCCGGTCCCGTTGAACAGGCGCACGATAACCCCGGCGGCCGCGTCGTCGTAATAGGCGGTGTCCACGCCGCCGCCGCCGTCAATCGTATCCGAACCGGCACCGCCAGTCAGTTCGTCTGCGCCGCCGTCGCCAACGACCGTGTCATTGCCCGCGCCGCCGAAAATAGTGTCATTGCCGCCCAGACCGTTGAGGCTGTCATTGCCGCCAAGTCCGTCGAGTCGGTTGGCGATGCCGTTTGCGCCGGCGAGTTCGTCGCCGAAATTCGTACCGACGACATTTTCAAGGCCCGATAGCGCGTCGTTCTCGGCGATGTTGTTGTAGGCCGAGCCGTTGAACAGGCGGATAACGACGCCGCCAAACGGATTGACCGAATAATCGACCGTATCGATGCCGCCGTCGCCGTTGAGGACGTCGAAACCTACGTCGCCGTAAAGCGTGTCATTGCCGGCGAGGCCGCTCATCGTATCATTGCCGGCGCCGCCGCGCAGGACGTTATCGGTCGCATTGTCGCCGGTGAGGATGTCGGCGAAATCCGAGCCGATGACGTTTTCAACGCCGACAAGCGTGTCGCCATTGGCGTCGCCGCCGATCCCGACGCCGCTGAACAGGCGCACCTCGACCGCAGCGGTCGACAACGTATACGCCGCCGTGTCGATTCCGGTTCCGCCGTCGAGCGAATCCGCGCCGGCGCCGCCTTCGATATAGTCGTTCCCTGTCTGGCCGAGGATCGTGTCTTGGCCGCCAAAGCCCCAGAGTTGATCATCGCCGCCGATCGTCTGGGTCGTGGAAATGGTGTTCGCTTCGCCTCTGATGTCGTCGCCGCGCGAGGAGCCGTAGATCGTATCGTCGCCGCCGCTGAGATTGCCGGCGCTGGCGCCCTCGGCGTCGCCGCGAATGCGGATTATGCCTGTGTATCCCTCGACATTGGTGTTGCGCAGGTCGATGAGATCATCGCCGCCGGCCAGCGTGCCGCTCGTCGACCCGACCGAATCACCGAAAATGAAGGTTGTGCTCGCCCCACGGTCCGCCAAGGATACTGGCGCCAGCGTGTCATCGCCGCCAATCGCGGAAGCGCCGGAACTGATTGGACCGAAATCTCCCGAAAGGACATAGGCGCCAATGGTCATGACATCATTGCCGCCGATGGCGACAACGCCGGAATTGACGGCGATGAAATCGCCATAGAGCCATGCTGAGAAGCCGTTCCTCAACGCGCTTGGGCCGCCGATGAAGCTGTCATTTGCGCCGATATGCAGGCCCGTATTGGCGGTGAGATCCGCGCCGTCGCCGCCAAAACGCAGTTCGACGCTGAAATCGCCTACCGAGGTGAAGCTGATGGTGTCGGCGCCGCCGAGCGCGGCGCGCCAGAAGGTGCTGTTCTGCTCCGCCGCCGTCCCGACGCCGATGCCGAAAGCGGTCGCCGCGACGGAAAGCCCGGTGATCTCCAGCTCCTGATTGATCGCGCCGCCGTCATTGTCGAGGTCGACATCGATCGCGGTGATCGTGCCGCCAGTCGGCAGCCCGCCGGCATAGGTGAGGCCGCTGCCGCTGAACTCCCAATCATCGAGGCCTGTCGTGTCGTAGGAATAGGCGGTCGTGCCTTCGAGCGTGCTGGATGCGAACGCGGTCTGGTCGGCTGTACTGATATTGAAAGCCTGGTCGAGGAAGGTGAAGGTGACGTTAGCCATGAAATTCTCCCGGTTCTGGCGCGCTCGCGCGTCGGTTTGGCAAGACGTAAAGTCCCGCAGCCCAAGCCTCGGCTAAGGGCGGTTAACTCTGAACAAAAAGGCGCAATTGATTGTCGAACGTCTCTCCCGTGACGCCGCGGTCGACGCATTGTCTAACATGCCGATCGCCGCACGGACAACCCAATTCAACGTTAATCCCGACCTACCAGCCAAGCCGCGTGATTTGCGTCACAACCGCTACCCGGACAGTTTTGTTGCGGCGCGGCAGCGCGCGGCGCAATTCAGCCTTGCCAAAGAGATGCGGGTTTGAAAGGTGTTTTGGCGCGATTGGCGTATCAAGACATTTCGCTTGAATAGACAGTATCAATCAGGCGATCAGCATACTATGCCGACTTCAATTGAAACCTGCCGAAACGAGCGACAATAGTAATGAATACAAAGAGAATTGGCGCGTGGATCACCCTCGGCGATCCGCATATCAGTGAGCTTGCGAGCCGGACCGGGTTTGATTTCGTCGTTGTCGACGCGCAGCACGGACTCAATTCCGATGATCAATGCCTCGCTCATCTTCGGGCGATTGGACTTGGCTCGGCGGTGGCGGTCGTGCGCTGCGCCAACGCGGACCCGGCCCATATCGGCCGCATGCTCGATTACGGCGCCGAGGGGCTTATCGTGCCGATGATCGAGAGTGCTGCCGAAGTGCGCGCACTGGTTGCAGCCGCACGTTACGCGCCGGACGGCAAGCGAAGCTACGGGCCGACTCGCGTCAGCCTTCAGTATCAGGATTATTACAAGGAAGGGGCGCGGGCGGCCGAACTCTATCCGATGATCGAAACGAGGGGCGCGCTCGAAGCGGTCGAGGAGATCGCAGCCGTTGAGGGCGTCGCCGGTCTTTTTGTCGGACCGGCCGACCTGTCGCTCAGCCTGGGCCTCGCCCCTGGCCGCGATAATCCCGATGCCGGCTTCGTCGCGGCGATCAACCGGATACTTTCAGCATGCCTGGCGCATGGAAAAATCGCCGGCATTCAGGCTGACCGCAGCGTCGCAGAAAAGCGCATCAGCCAAGGCTTTCGATTCCTGACGGTCTGTCTCGACAGTTCCGATCTGAAGTCCGCTTTCGCGGAGAGCCTGCGCCATGCGCGCGCCTGCCCGGCCTGAATGCGGCGCGACGCCGGGCCGGGCGCGTCCTTGACGACGCCACCCCGACAAGGCAAGTCAACGGCCTGTTTTCGAGGTCCGGATGTCCAAACGCAGCCCCTACGCGCCGCGAATCGCCCTCGCCACGCATATGGGCGGCTATGCTCATGCGCGCGTATGCGACATGGTGCTTGCGGACGCGCTGCATGCGCGCGGCGCCGATCCTGAATTCATTCTATGCGATGGCGCCTTGCCCGCCTGCCAGATGACCAAGTTGTCGCGCATAGCGCCGCAGGATCTCGTTTCAAACGGCCAGGAAGCCTATTGCTCCAAATGCTTCTCGAACGGCGTCACCGAACTGGGCCCGCGCAAGCACCCGGTGCAAATGGTGACAAGTTTCCTGTCAGCTGCCGACAAGGCGCTTGCGCACGGCCTCGCGCTTGAAGTTCCGGTCGACGCCATTCGCTCGTTCGTCTGGGAGAGCCTGCCTATTGGGGAGCACGCATACGCCGGCGCCCTGCGCTATCTCGCGCGCGGCGATTTCGTCGGCGAAGCGCTCGCTGAACCGGTGCAGCGCAAGTATCTTCAGTCCGCCATGCTGATCGCCCTGTCGACGCGCAAGGCGATTGCGACCCGCGGCTACGAAATCATGGTCGCGCATCACGGCATTTACACGCCACAGGGCGTCGCTGCGGCGGTTGCGCGGTCTATGGGCGTCAGGCTCGTCACCTACAATCCCGCCTACCGGCGCCACAGCTTCATATTCTCCCATGGCGACACTTATCACCACACGATGGTGACAGAGCCGGTGAGCGCCTGGCGCGGTCTTGAACTTACCCCGCGCGTCCGCAGCGATCTCGACCAGTATCTTATGAGCCGGCGCAGCGGCGCCAATGACTGGATCTGGTTTCACAACGAGCCCATTGAAGATCATGCGGCGGCGCTCAGGAGCGTCGGCGCCGACCCGGACAAGCCCTACGCCGCGCTACTGACCAGCGTCGTCTGGGACGCTCAGCTCCATTATGAAGCGAGTGCGTTTCCTTCGATGATCGAGTGGCTTGTCGAAACGGTCCGCCTGTGGAGCGCGCGCACTGACGACCTGCAGCTTGTCGTCCGCGTTCACCCGGCTGAGTTGCGCGGCGCGGTCCCTTCGCGACAGCGCGCAGCAGATGAACTGCGGCGGGTTTTCGGCGAAATTCCGAAGGGCGTATTCATTATCCCGCCCGCGAATGAGGCGAGCACCTATGCGCTCTGCGATCACGCCAACGCCGTCATCGTCTACAACACCAAGACTGGCGTCGAGGCTGCGGCGGCCGGACGCAAGGTCATTGTCGCCGGCGAAGCCTGGGTGCGCGGCAAGGGGTTCACGATCGATGTCAGCGATCCCGCGCACTACCGTGAAACGCTGGCATCGCTTCCCTTCTCGGACGACGCCCTTTCCACGGACACGCATGAGCTCGCGCTCAAATACGCCTATCATTTCTTCTTCCGGCGAATGATCCCCCTGCCGTTTGTGATGGACGACGGCGCGGCCAAATTCTGGATTGACGGCGCGCGCGCGAAGGACCTGCGCCCCGGCGCATGGCCCGGTCTTGATGTCATTTGCGACGGAATTCTGGGCGGCTCGCCTTTCATCTATCCGGCCGAAAGAATGTCTGCCCCGTTCGGACATGAAAACGCCGACGCAGCCTAGCGCGAAACACGGAAACCGGAACCGACAATGGCGCGCGCGCTGATCATCGCTGGAACACGGCCGGAGGTCATAAAGTTGGCTCCGGTGATCCGGGAACTGCAAAAGCGAGGCGGGCCTGTGACGCCGGTTGTCTGCTCGACCGGGCAGCATCGCGAAATGCTCGACCAGATGATGCGTTTCTTCGGACTGAAGGCGGAGATCGATCTCGATCTGATGCAACCCGGGCAGTCGCCGACCGATGTCGCTGCGCGCGCGATCGCGCGGGTCGGTGAAACGATGGCGAAACTTGCGCCTGACTGGGTGCTAGTGCAGGGTGACACGACCACAGCGATGGCGGCCTCGATCGCCGCGTTTTACGCGCGAGCGCGGGTAGCGCATGTCGAGGCTGGCCTCAGGACCGCCAATCCCTATCGGCCGTTTCCAGAAGAGATGAACCGACGGATCATCGGCCGCATTGCTTCATTGCATTTTCCGCCGACGCCGGGCGCGCGCGATGCGCTGCTGCAAGAGGGCGTCCCGGCGGACTCCGTTCACATGGTCGGCAACACCGTGATCGACGCGCTTTTTGAAACACGCGACCGGGCTGGCCGGGGTGAAATCCGAAAGCCGCCATCGTTCGACAATCTCCGGGATCCGACCCGCGTCGTCCTAGTCACAAGTCACCGGCGAGAGAATTTCGATCAGGGGATCGCCGACATCTGCGCGGCGCTCCTTGCCTTCGCGACGGCGCGGCCCGAGTGGACGATCATTTTTCCTGTCCATCCGAACCCTGCAATCAAGGGTCCTGTCAGCAGGGCGCTTTCTTCCGTAACGAACATCCGGTTGACCGAACCGGTCGACTACGGTCCGTTTGTCGCCGCCATGAACGCCGCGACGTTCATTGTGACCGACAGCGGCGGCGTGCAGGAGGAAGGCGCGGCGCTCGGTAAGCCGATTATCGTCCTGCGTGAAGAAACTGAGCGCCCCGAAGCCATTGAAAACGGCAACGCCGTCCTTGTTGGTTCCGACAGGGTGAAAATCGAACGTGAAATGACGCTTCTCTCCGATGACAGCGCTGCGCGAGCGAAACGCTCAACTCCCTGCGCCGCCTATGGCGACGGCAAGGCGGCCATGCGGATCGCAGACATCCTGGAGCGCGCGTCGTGACGAAAGCCACCGGCGGAAAAATCACTTGGGTTTTCGATCGCGACAGCGCCCGCAATCCCTTTATCGGCATCGCCGTCGATACGCTGAAGGAAGCAGGTTATGAACTCTTCATCATCGATGGCGCAGATGAGCCGACCGGCGCGCCGGATACGAAACACCCTTACAGCCGCGCGCATTGGGGACGAAATTTCAACGCCGCGAAGAATTTCATCAATACAAACCCGCTCATTCGCTTTTTCGATCGGCGCGACTTCGTCAAGGCGGAGCAGAAGCGCCTCAGAAAACTGAAGGCGCAACAGGGCGGCGAACTTCAATTCGGTCGCGACGCGAATTACCTCCGCGCCCGCATCATCACGGCGCAGGCGATGAGCGCGATCCACACCCTCCTCTGGAAGGGCATTCGTCGTCTCGCCCTCATTCGTCGCGACACGATCGACACCTGGTCGCCTTACCTAAAGGGTTTTTTCTCGATCATGCGGCATGCGGGCGACACGATCGTCGTTTCGCGCCCGACATCGCTGCTCGCCGCCTTTGCGGTCGCGAGACTTTCCGGTCGGCGGATCGTTTATTATCCGTTCGAACTTTATGGCGAACAGGCGGCCGAGTACTCCCGCATCGTGCGCTGGTGGGAGCGCGCGATCTTGTGCGCCGGCGTCGAGGCCCTCATCACCCAGAACGATTGTCGCGCGGAGGTCTACCGTGAACGCGGCCACAAGGGGGCGGTTTACATCGCCCATAACTACAAGCCGTTCAGCGAGCCCTCGACCAAAGGCGGGTTGCGCGACAAGCTGGGCATCCCGGCGCATACAAAGATCGTTCTTTATGAAGGCGTTCTAATTCCCGGTCGCTGGCTCGACAAACTAGCCGAAGCCTCGCTTCTTTTGCCGGATGATATGGTTATGGTGTTTCTAGGCCCGACCAAGCGCTGGTGGGACGACAATCACGAGAAATTCACCGCCGAACCGGTCGCGCGCGGCAAGCTCCATATCGCCCTGCCCGTCCCGCACGATGAATTGCTGGACCTCATCGCCGACGCCGATGCAGGAGTCATCATTTACGACGACAGCATCCTCAACAATTATTTCTGCGAGCCCGGAAAGCTCTCCGACTACGCATTCTCCGAGATCCCGATTGTCGCGCCCGATTTTCCGACGATCGGGCCTTTCGTACGCAGTCTCGGGATTGGCTCATGTTTTTCGTCTTTTACGCCGCATGGAATGGCTGAGTCGATCATCGCCGTCCTATCGCGGCCGCGCGATTCATGGCGGCCGGCCCTCAAGGCCGCCGCGCGGCAGCTCACTTGGGCGACGCAGGCCCCCTCGCTCCTCGCCGCCGTCTCCGGAACGCCCGTCAAGGATGCAGCTTCCTTGCACCAGTCCGCGCCCTCGCCGCCAGCGAACGCCGCCCTCGCCTGGAAAAATTCGCTCGACATTCTCATCCTCGTCGAACATGCAGACCGCGAACTTGATGTCGCCTGCCTTATTCGCGCGCTCATCGAGCAGCGCGCGACGCGCCTTCGCGTCAAGGTCGCAAATTTCTATACCGAGGCGCAGTCCCTCATAGAGAATCATTCCCCGCGCGTCGTGGTGACGCCGTTTTTTTATGCGATCGACGACAAGATCATGCGGGATTATGTCGCTGCTTGGTCGCATGCGACATTTTTCAATTTGGCGTGGGAGCAGATCCTTTACGGGTCGCAGCAGACCTTGAAAAGGCCGCGCGACGCTTTTACGCGCGACCGCGTCCGTCATCTCGCCTGGAGCCGATGGTTTGCTGAGTATCTGCAAGGTCACGGGGTTATGGCGGAGAAGACGCACTGGCTCGGCCACCCGCTGTATGATCTCTACGACCCGAAATTCCGGCGTTATTTCCCTGACCGCAAGGAAATCGCACGCGCGGAAGGGCTCGATCCGGAAAAGCGTTGGGTGTTCTTCCCCGAGAATTTTCGCTGGGCGTTCCTTGGCGACGCCAAACTGAAATCGTTGAACGAGCAAGGTGTCGACATCGCCGATCTTGAAGCGCAGCGCGCCTATTGCCGCGAAGCGCTCGGCGCGTCGGCGAAATGGCTGGCGTCGATTGCGCGCCGGCGCGATATCGAAGTGATCCTGCGCCCGAGACCGGCGGTCAATTCCTCGCAGATTCGCGATTTCGTCGCGCAGGAGGCAGGCGAGACGCCACAAAACTTCCACATCATCAAGTCGTTGAGCGTGCGTGAGTGGATTTTCGCCAGCGACATCGTCGTCTCGTCGATCTCAACCTCGCTCATCGAAGCCGCAATCGCCGGCAAGCCGATCTTGCGCATGTCGCCGACGGCCGTTCCCGAAACGCTCTGGTACGACTGGTGCGAATTCGTCGCAGTCGCCGAGTCGGAAGCCGTGCTTGAGAAAGCCGTCGCAGGCGAACTCGACATGGTCGGCAGCCTCGCTGTCCGCAGATGGGCGGCGGATAATTTCAAACTCGGCGAGGCGCCGACCGATGCGATCGCCAATCTGCTGATCCGCCTCGTCAACCAGACGCCGCGCAATATCGGCGCGTCGACGCCGCCGGCGGGCGAGAAGCCGCCTTGGCTCGAAAGCGCGCTCGCCGTCGCGCCGCTGAGGATGCGGCACCAGCTGCGAGCGAAATACCAACCTGATTATTTCTTCAATTTCGAAACGCACGAAAAGGATCTGTTCGGCGACTCCGAGGTGCGACTCCGGACCCAGAAATGGCGCGCCATCCTTTGGAAATTGCGCCGGGCTGCGGCCGCTTGACCGAGGCGTGGCAAAACCAGACGCGAGAGCGTCAATTCCTTCTGGTCGCGATCCCGTCGCTTGACCGGCCGTCTGCAGTGTCGCTTGCTGAAAAACTTTCCGTCGAGGCGCGGACGCTCGAAGGCGTCGCCGTTTCAATCTATAATAACGGTGCAACGCGATCGATTGCTGAGGCTGCAATGCGACTTCCGGACGTCGCGTTCGAACATGACGATGCGGCAGGGCTTTCGCGCGCGCGGAACCGGGCGCTTCGAGCGTCAGACGCCGTTTATGTTCTCTTCCTTGATGACGACATCATTCCTCCGGCCGGGTTTCTCAAGCGCGTAGTCGCAACGCTGAGGGAGTTTTCGCCCGATATTCTCGGCGCTCCAATCGAGCCCGTGTTCGACTGCGAACCATCTGCCTGGCTTCCGCTTGAATATGTGACGCGCCGCAAGGCTCAGCAGTCCGGCTGGGTCGCGCGCGGCGCCGTTAGCGGCGGCAATTTCGCCGTCCGCCGCGTATTGGCTCTCGCGATCGGCGGTTTTCGCGAGGACCTTGGAATGGCCGGACGGCGCATGGCGTTCCTGGAGGAGCTTGAGTTCGTCTTGCGCTACCGCGCTTCGCCGAAAAGGACAGGAGCCGGAATCTATTACGCGCTCGATTGCGCCGTCGGCCATCCGATGCCGCGCGAGGCGACGACCCTTCAGTATCTCGCAAGGCGCGCATGGCGGAGCCATTTTGAAAAAGGCAGGCTGTTCGTCGGCCTCGCACGGCCGGAGCGCCGTAACGCCTATCGGCTGGCGACGCTCGCCGCGCTTATCACGACCATCGGCGGCGCCGTCCTCGCCGCCCCGGCTGCGTCAGTGAGGGACGGCTTCGGCAAGACTTGCGCCAGATATCGTCTCGCAAGCATAGGGGCGATCGGCCTCACGCTTGGCGCGATGCGCGCCGGCGGAAAACCGGCGTTCTCGCCGCCCGAAAAAATATTGAGGCAAGGCGCGGACTTCAAACATGCGCCTGGGCCGGAATTCGACACTTGGGCCTTCCATGTCGTCCGGTTTCGCGGTCGCCCGTCCTTGCGCATCCTGCTACGCCTCCTGCTCGACTCGCCGGCGACCGCGATCGAGGTCGCTGAACCTTCCCCAGGCGACGTTGTCTTCCGCGCCCTCGGCTTCGTCAGTCGGGCTGGAGACACGCCGCCCGCGGGGCGATCCCCCGCCTGAACGATTGAAGCCGGGGACGGAAGCCCGTATCGAACATCAAGCCCCTTCGACGCCGCTCGCGCCCTTGGAAGAATGACGGAACCCGCGCTCTCCCTGATCATCTGCACCTATAACCGCGCAGCGTTCGTGCGGCGATTGCTGCTCGGGCTTTTGTGGCAGTGCGCGCACCGACGCGACGTCGAAATCGTCATCGTCGATAACAATTCGCGCGACGATACTCAAAAGACCGTCGCCGGGATCGCCGAAAATAATCCATTTGTCCGTTATGTGTTTGAAGGCGAGCAAGGACTTTCCAATGCGCGAAACCGAGGCGCAGCCGAGGCGCGGGGCGCGCATCTCCTTTTTCTCGATGACGACGCGCTCGTTCCCGACGGCTTCGTCGCGCGCATGTTGCAGATCATCAATGAATTCGATCCGGATTTTTTTGGCGGGCCGATCTTTCCCATTTACGCAGACCGTTTGCCGAGGAACTTTCCTGAGCATCTTGAAGTCCGAAAAAAAGCAGCATCGTCAGGATTTCACCGCGATGTGACGATGAGCGGCGGCAATTTCGGCGTTCGGAAAGCAACACTTGACCGGCTTGGCGGCTTTAACCCCCGCTTTGGAATGAGCGGCGACAAGGTCGGCATGCTCGAAGAGCGCCTGCTGGTCGACGCATACAAGGAATCAACGCCGGTTTTGGACCAGAGGCTTTATTACGCGATCGACGGCGAACTTTTTCACCACACGCCGGCGCAAAGGCTCACCTACGAGTTTCAGGCAACCCGGATCGCCGTCGCCGACTACCAGATGACCCGCCACATCCTGGCGCAGGGCGTCAGGTCGCCGCAAATGTATTATCGCGCCGCGTGCGAACGCCTGACCCATGTCATTGGCGAGCGCATCCAGACATTGATCAGTCCGAAGCCCGACGCGACCGCACGTTTCGCGAGCCGCATTCAGGTCGCGCGAACCTGGGCCGTGTGGAAGGCGTGTCTCGATCACCGGGTCGGTCGGCTCTTCAACGGTTCGGCGTTGAGAAGGGTCCAGCGGGAAAAAGCTGCTTCGCTCCGGCTGTTGTGGCTGCAGATGCCCGAGCGCGGTTCGACCGCGCGTTCGATGAGCCGGGAGGCGAAGGACCACGCGTTTATTGCTGAAACGCTCGCCGGGCTTCCGGTCAGCGTTGAAGTGATTGCGTTTGACGCTCCGCAGAAAAACAAGGAGCTCAACCGACGCATCATCGCCGCTTCGCCGAACTCTTTTGACGCCATCCTTTTCGAGCAGGAATTGCCGGAGGGTACGGCGAAAATATCGCGGGCGCATTATCCGCATCTGCAATATCTGGTGCGCCTCAATCGCACGAAATTGATGACTGTCATCGACAATATCGATTTCAGCGTCGGGCGTTTGAGGGCGATCAAGCGAAGCTGGCCGGCGATTCAAAAGGCGCTCGCCAAGGACAGAGCCTCGGTCAGATACGCCGATCTTGTCATTTTGTCATCCCGCTGGGAGCGGGATTTCTATCTTCGACTGTTCGGACCGCGCCGGAAATTCGCCTGTGTCGC
This sequence comes from Parvularculaceae bacterium, assembly GCA_041737095.1. Classification (GTDB taxonomy): domain Bacteria; phylum Pseudomonadota; class Alphaproteobacteria; order Caulobacterales; family Parvularculaceae; genus Amphiplicatus. Next base: position 32,398 of record JBGSSK010000364.1, read on the forward strand.
GCCCTGCCCGCCGCGCGCTGTTTGCAGCAAGGCGTCGGCCGCGAGGAGTGCAGGCGAACAGCGGGCGAAGAGGATTGTCGTCGTCGGCGACGTCGCGCCAAGCCAGTTTGAAAATCGTCAGGCCTATCGCGCCGCGGCCTATCTTGATCTAGCGCAGAGCGCAGACGCCAGTCTCGCGGATTGGTCGATCGTCCATTGCGGCAAGCGACCGGAAGGCAAACTCATGCGCGGCGCAAAAATACTCGCATTCATGGGCATTGTTGAAGAGGATGAATATTTCGGCCTGTTGTCATCCTCGGCCGTCATGGCGATCGGCGACATTTTCCGCTCAGGCCACCCGTCACGACTCGCCGAAGGCGCGCTCAGCGGTGCGGTCATCGTTGCGCCGACAAATGCCTTGAAACGGCTCGACCCGATCCTCGCGCCGTTTTCCGAAGGCTTCTCGCCGCGAAATCCGCAAAGCCTCGCGAGCGCCTTGAAGCGCGCGGCAACGCGCGAACGGGACTGGGACAGCCTTGCGACGACCCTCGAAAGCGCTGGGAGAGACGGCTGGCGCCGAATCGTCCTGGGCTGTCTGGAATGGGTGCGGCCGAAAATCGGCGATCCGGCGCCGGATAATGGGGCGCCGACAAGGCTGGACAAATCCGCCGCGGCGGTAGCCGAGGGAACCACCTGACCTCGTTGCGTTTCAGAAGCTGGCGCGCGCCGGACCGGAAACCGACGCGACGGGGTCTTCGCGACGCACCTCCAACTCGAAGGCGGGCGCAATGACGCCGGCGCTCGCGCTTTCCGCCGTGACGATCAGCTCCTGTTCGATCGAGGCAAGCGTCTCAACGCCGAAGCGGTCCTTGCACCCTATCCGCACCGAATAACGACCGCTCTTCAGGGGGACGCCGTCAGAAAAAGTGAACCTGATCTCGTAAGGTTCACGGGCCCGTCCTGAAAGGCGGATGAGGTCGGATTCCTCGACAAGAATGAAATTGGCGCTGTCGCTGATCTGTATGAACGCGACCGCTTCCTCGACGCTCTCTTTCGGCGCCACCGAGCAGGAGACACGAAAACCATCTTTGGCCTCCATCGGCGAAACCAGCCTGCCGTCGAGCGTGAGGATGTTGAGGCCCCATACATCCATCTCGGCGGTCTTTCGCTTTGAAACGGTGCTGATCGCTGCGCGATCATAGGTCTTCTGGATCTTTCTCAACGCGGTAGCCCGCATCAGGTCGGAATAATATTTGATCGCCGAAGCCGTCGCACCCTCGAATTTGACCTCGCCATTGTCGAGAACGATCGTGCGCGAGCACAAGGTGCTGACAGCCGCCATATTGTGCGACACAAGGACAAGCGTTTTGCCGGAGTCACGCAACTCTTCCATCTTGGTCGTGCAGCGCTCGCGAAAATTAACGTCGCCGACCGACAGAACTTCATCGACAAGGACTATGTCGGCGTCAGCATGAACCGCGACCGCAAAACCGAGTCTGCCCGGCATGCCGCTCGAATAGGTGCGGACAGGCATGTCGAAGAACTTGCCGAGATCGCAGAATTCCTCGATGTCGGCCATCCGCTCTTCAATCAACGACTTCTTGATCCCCATGATCGCGGCGAGGAGATAGATGTTCTCGCGTCCAGTAAATCGCGGGTTCATCCCGGCGTTCAGCTCGATCATCGGAAACAGACTGCCGACAACCTTTACCTTGCCGGCGCTCGGTTGCGAGACGCCGGAAATTAGCTTTAGGAGCGTGCTCTTGCCGGCGCCATTGCGGCCGATCAGGCCGAGCAATTCTCCACGGCGCACTGTCAGACTGACGTTCGACACAGCAGGCGCCATGTCCGTCCGGCGGAAGGCCTTTGGCCCCTCCGCGAAAAATTTCAACAATCGCATTGGCGAGAAGGCATAGGGGATGCCATACGCCTTTGATGCGTTGATGACAGAGATGATGGCGTCATTGGCGGGCGTTGGCGTTTCGGACATCAGAAGAAGTCCGCGAAATAGCGTGAAACGCGATGATAAAGGAGAAGCGAAAAAGGCAAAACGAAAAGGATGATTGCAAAGGCAGGCAGGAACAGCATCCAGTCGGGTTCGCGCCCAAACAAAACCGCAGCCCGCACGCCCTCGAGAGGTCCAACCATCGGATTGAGGGAATAAAGGAGGCGGTATTTCTCCGGAACCGCGCTCAAGGGATAAAGAATGGGCGACATGAAGAGCCCCGCCTGCAACACGTAGGGCAACGCCATCACGAGGTCGTTGCGGAAGACGCTAAGGGTTGCGAGCGGCAGGGCGAGCGCAAAAGTCATCAGCGCCGTTATAAGCGCAATCGGGATGAGGTAGAGCGCCGTCCAGGAGACATCCCAACTGAAATAAATCAGCAAGCCGACCAGCGGGGTCAGCGCAAACAGGTATTCGCTGAGGCTCAGCGTCACGCCCGAGACCGGAAAAACGATCCGCGGCGTCGGCATCTTGCGGATGATGCCAGCGTTTCTTGTAATGCTGGGCGTCGCCCCGTTCAGGATCGAGACGAACAAGAGCCAAAGCGAAATGCCCGCGAAGCTGAAGAGCGGATAGGGAATACCCTCGCTTGGCAGCCTGACAATGCCCTTCACGACCGAGAACACGAGCATGAACAGTGTCGGCTTCAGGATCGCCCAGGCTACGCCAAACACGGATTCGCGGTATTGCGCGCTCAGATCGCGCCTAGCGAGCGCCAGGACCAACATCGCCATGTAGCCGAAATCTGTCGCTGGCCTTGTCCGCAAAATTCGTCTCCTTGCACTGCGCCGGGGGCGGCGAACTAGTACCTAGTCGCTCTGGCGGCGAATGTCAGCCGTCGGCGTCGCGATGATCGGCGGCACCAGAAGTTTGAGTTCTAGCCGCGACCATCGCTTGCGACCCCTCGCAACGAGGCGCCAGCAGTTTACTCCCGCCAACGCCTCAAGGCGCTCACGCATCCAGCGCCGCCGCGTCAATAACGCTCATCCGCGAGCCAAGCATCTCAGCGGTCCAGAAAGCTGCCGGACTGTGAAGATGAAGGTAATGACGATCCCCCGAATAATAGCTGGAAACTGAACCGCCGAAATAAAGCGGCAGATAAGCGAACCCGCCATAGGTGCAGTGGAAATGTGTCGCATGAGATACGATCGCCATTTGGGCGTGGAGGTTTTCCGACGGTGAAATCGCCTCATTGACAAAGTAGATATTGTGGCCGGCCTCGAATTCAAATTCGCCATGCTCGTCGGGCGAAAGGCCTGTATTCATGACGACGACCGGCGACTTTTCGGCAAGGCGACCGACAAACCGCCGCAACCGCTCGGCGTTCTGAGGCGAATTCTCGAATGACGGTCGCGAATAGAATTTCGCGGCTACAAAAGACGCCGGCAAGCTCTTCAGAATCGAGTGCTTCACCGGTTGCATACGGATTAGTTCGACATGAGATCGGAAGCGGCGAAACCCAGTTCTTCCCGCCCAGAAACTTGCAAACAGCATGTACATCATTTTTGGATGTAACAGGCGCACATCGGCACCGAGATTGAATTTTCGGATCACCAATTCATCCGCTTCGCTGATCGTCAGGTGTTTCTGCAGCCCGGTATCGCGCCATCGGCGTTCATTGAGCGTCCGGAACTCGTCGGGCGAAACGAAATCGAAGATTTCCAGATACCGGACTGACTCCCCCAGCGCGGCATAGAGCGGCCGCATCCCGCCACGGGAAGCCACTATGACGCGCTCCGGCGCAATCTCGTGGTTTCGGAGCACCCACTTCAGAAACGGAATCCAGTAAAGCAGCTCAAAGCCGAATTCAGAAAGCCACGGCCCGACCAGAACCGGCGACCTGCATGCGGCGATATCGTCAAGTTCGCGACGCATCGCCTGAACGATCGCGCTGTCTCTTGCGCCTTCCTGAAAGGGACCGGAGCTATCCCCGGTCCGCCGCCGGAGGCCGAATGCTGCACCGATCCATTCGCCAATGCCAGCACCTATGACTGGCGAGGCTGGTTCACTCTGCAGAACTTCCGAGTAATGATCTTCGTTGAAGTATAGCTGAAGGAGTCGTCGTCGGGCGACCTCATCAGCAGGATCCAGCGCTAGCGCACGCTTCCAGGCGTCGGCTGCCGCTGCCGACTCGTCAGCGTCCTCGAGTGCGTCCGCAATCTTGCGCCAGGATTCAGCGGTCTCGCCGGAAATCGAAACATACTTCTCAAGCGTCTTCACCGCCTCCTTCGGGCGGTTCAGTTTCAGCTGCAGGATTGACAATCGCCGGTAAGCATCGCCGTCAGGCGCAAAGGCGACGATGTTGCGCCAAGCGGCTTCCGCCTCTTCAAGGCGCCCTAGCCTTTCGCATGCCCGGGCGATCTGCAACCAGTATCGGCGGATGTTCGGCTCAAGCGCCGCAGCCGCGCGAAACTCTTCGATTGCTTCATCGACGCGCGCCTGATCGCGCAGCAAGACGCCCAGACGATCGCGCGATATCGCCTCATCCTTGGCCCTGATGGCGCGACGCCACGCGTCCTCCGCCTTCTGCAGCGCGCCGCGCTGTTCGTGAATCGCCGCGACTTTTCGCAAGATCTGCGCGTCATCGCCGCCGGCAAGCGCGTCCTCGAAATAGGAAAGCGCCTTCTCCTGGTCACCTGTAAGCGAGCACAGCCGTCCAAGATGGCCGAGTGATTCATTCCGGTTTTCGCCGAAACTTATTCGATGCCAGACTTCTGAGGCCTTGTCATAGTCGGCGCGAAGTTCATGAAGTCGAGCAAGCGCCCTCACCGGCTTTATTTTGCTGGCGTCAGCCGCCCACGACCTTTCGAAATGATCAATAGCCTCTTTCTCGCGACCGAGTTCATTTGAAAGGACGCCCATCCGGTAGTGTGCTTCGGCGCCAGGCTCCGATTGGGCTGCGGCGGCCCACGCCTCAAGAGCTTCCTCCGGCGTCGCCGCTTCATCCGCAGCCCGCGCCAAGAGGACGCGCGTCTTCGCGCGTTCCGGCGCCAACATCGCCGCCTTGCAGAGATACCGGTAAGCCTCTCGAAATTCGCCGTTGCGCATCGCCAGGACGCCGAGGCGCTCAAATGCCTCGCCGTCGTCAACAAGATCGGCCAATTGCGACCAGTTCGAAATCGCGCCAGCGATGTCGTTGCTCGACTCGCAATGACGCGCGCTTTTCCTGAGTGCGTTGACTTGGTTTGTGTAATCGCCCAAAGTGGAAAGACTCCCCGCAAAGATTTATCAACACTCTGGACCGTCCGGGCTCGGCCGATGGAAGGCACAAGATCAATCGGCCAGCCCCATCCCGGCAAACGGCCGACACGCACACGAGGACAGGCCGGGACTTCGTCTCATAGTCCGGACCGTCCGCATTGGGCAATATCGAGGCTAATTGGGCGCGCAGAGCCAGGACCAAGGACGCTCAGGGCGGACCGGCCTAAAGCTTTTCATCATCGGGAAGCTCTCAACCGACGAGACCCGCAGTACCAGGCGGCAGCACCCTAGGCGCGGCCACCGGAGCATACCCGCAAGTCCGGCCAAGTTGCCAATCAATGCTGATTATGCCAAATGCTGCCGCGATTGATCTGGGGTGGTTGCGCGGCGCTTTTCCGCCCACGATTTGATCTGGATGGCGGGCGTCTATGCTTGTTGACTTTTCTAGCCTTACCGACCTGCGGGGCAAAGTAGTTCTCGTTGACGGCGGATTTGATCCTCTCCATGCGGGCCATGTCCTTTATTTCCAAGCGGCGAAGAAGTTCGATATGCCGGTCCTGTGCAATGTCAGCGCCGATTCATACGTCTCGACGAAGCATCCTGTCCTGTTGCCGCAGGACGCTCGATGCAGGCTGATCGATGAGTTTCGATCGATCGATTATGTCCATGCATCTTCGCGCCCAAGCGCAGAAGTTCTTGAGCAGGTGCGACCGGCGATTTATCTCAAAGGCACCGACTGGCGAAGCAGGTTACCGCAAGCAGAGGTCGCGCTCTGCGAGAAGTACGGCGTGAGGCTTGAGTACGCGGACACTTGGATCGATTCATCCTCGAAGCGGATGCGCGACATTGTCGGTCCGCCTTTGGCCGAGCAGGTCGCGGACTTCGAGGCATTCGTCCAAAAGCAGAAATCAATGGCGGCCGAAGTCTATGACGCCGCTTATTTCCAGGATGAATGGCGGAAGGACACGGGCGGCAGCTACACAGTCGAGGAACGACGGCGCCTTGAGGGCAGAAATCCTGAATTAATCCGGGATGTCTTCAAGGCGGAACGCGTGCTCGACATGGGATGCGGACCCGGCGCCCTCATGTTCCTACTCCACGAACTCGGCGTCAGAGCAGACGGTGTGGACTTCGCGGCGGCGAGCAAGAATCTGGCGCCGTCTGAGGTTAGCGACCGGATCACGATCGGATCGGTCGTCGATGTTGACCTTTCCTCCGACGCCTATGATCTCGTCATCTGCCGAGAGGTTCTGGAGCATCTAACGGTCCTCGAAGTCCAGAAGGCCGTCGCGAACATCTGCCGGATTTCTTCGCGTTTTATCTATATGACGACTCGCTATCATCCGACGCCGAAGACCCTGTTCGACGTCACGACTGAATTTCATGTAGACCCGACCCACATCACCCTCATGCATATGGAAATGATGCGGGTCCTCTTCGTGTTGCAGGGATTTGTGAGGCGACCTGATCTCGAAGCGAAAATGGACTGGCTGAACAAGGGCCGGGTGATGGTCTACGAGAAGTCGCAAGGCTGAGACCGGGCGTGATGAACCGCCTGCCTGCGACAGCGCGAAAGCTCCGACGATGGCCTTGCCACCGCTATACAAACGTCAAGTCCGGCGAACGAGCCGACCAAGCGTCAAGCCGCTTGCACCTCGCGCGGCGCAAGAACACCGCCCATGAAAGTGCTGTTCGTCCTCCATCTGTTTTCTCATTCGCGGCATTTCCATACGGTATTTGAACAGCTCCTCGCCCGCGGGCACGAACTCAAATTGCTGGCGCAACATCATCCGGACCGGCGCGAGCGGCCGGTCAAGACGCCAAAGCACATGCGTCACATAAAAAGCGTCGACTACGACCTCATCGCACCACCGCGAAACGACTTCTGGGGCGCGTACGCCAACAGGTGGCGGGCTTCGCGCAATCTCCTCTTTTATGATCATCCCGCCATGGCGAAGGCGACTGTTTTCCGTCGCCGCGCTGAGGGGTTTGAGGACCCATTCCTGCGCTCGCTGCGAAGGATTGATAAACCCATGTTCAGGCGGCTGCTGGAGCGAGCGTACACGGCGGCAGAGGCAGCATGCCCCGCCGATCCCGTCGTTGTCGAACAGTTGGAGGCCGAAGAACCGGATGTCGTCCTCGTCAGTCCTCTAATCTTCAACGAGATGCTGGACCTCAATGAATATGTTAAGGCTGCGCATCACCTTGGCGTCCCGGTGGCCTTTCCGGTCTTCAGTTGGGACAATCTGACGACCAAAGGCACGATCCACACTCAGCCAGATAGGATTTTCGTCTGGAACGAGTTCCAGCGAAGCGAGGCGCTCGCGTATCATAGAGCAACACCCGACCAGGTCGATGTTCTTGGTGCGTGGCGTTTTGATGAATTCACCGAGTTCAGGCCGCGACTGGATTACGCGGAATTCTGCAGGCGAAACCGCTTCGACACCAATGAACGTACGATATTGTATATCGGCTCATCGCCCATTGTGGCGGCGACCGAGAGCGATTTTATCGACGAATGGGCGGCCGCAATCCGGAAGTCGCCAGACGCATCTGTCCGACGCGCCAATATCCTTATTCGCCCGCATCCGCGAAACGAGCTTGCATGGTGGGATTCAATAAAGGCGATCAGCGAACCGCGCATCAATATTCAGGCGCTCGACCATCTCAGCCTTTTCGAAACGCACGATCTTCACGACGCGCTCAGTAACTGCGACGCCGTTGTCGGCCTTGTGACATCAGCGATGATCGAGGCCGCTATCCTCGGCAAACCGGTACACACCATCATCACGGATCTCGCGGGTGAAGGTCAGGACGGCACTGTACACTTCGACTACCTGACCGAAGCTGGCGGCGGCCTCCTTCATGTCGCGCATGATCTTGACGAGCATATAAAATCACTCGGCTCGCCACTGAACCGTCCGCGCGGCGCGTCCGATCAACGGGCTTGTTCGTTCCTTGAGGCGTTTGTTCGACCTCCTGGGTCAGTCCGCCCGACCGATCGGCTGGCAGACGCAATTGAAAAATTGGCTCAACTCGAGAAGAAGCCTGTGCGTCGTACTATTGTTGATCAAGGCGCCGCGCTTGTCCTGCAAACTTGCCTTGCTTCCGGCGTCCTGCCGTTAGGCCGAGGGAAAACGCGTGTCAATGAGATGCAGGAAGGGCGCCCGCCAGGTGCGGCCTGAGGCTCGACAGGACATTGGGCGGTGATAAGCCTGCGCAATGTGACATCGCCTTTAAATGGGTTGAATTAGCCACCGCGATTGAGCAATTTCGACGCTCGGCAAATGAAGAAGGATACAGTGTTGTGGCCGCGACCGCCTTTGAAGCTTATTTGCAGGTAGCTGAAAATCATTTCACCCAACAACGGTTTCAGGAAGCGTTGGACAGCTTCCGTCAGGCGAAGGCGATTCGCGCCGACGACCCCGGGGTCGAGTTCGGCATCGGCGCAGCCTTGGCGCGTCTCGGATATGCAAGCGCGGAGAGCCATTTGCGACGCGCGCTTGAACTCGACCCGGCCATGGTCAATGCCAATCTCGAACTGGGAAGGCTCTTTACCGTCCTCAAGCGAAAATACGACGCAATTGGCGCCTATGAGGCCGCTTTGCGGCAAGATCCGAATAATGTCTCGGCGCGCCCCCTGCTCGCCAAGCAACTGCAGGGCGTAAAACGGTATGATGAAGCGATGGCGATCGTTGCGCGCGCGGTCGAACTTGAACCCAACAATAGCCCGTCGCTGAAACGCTATGCGCTGCTGCTGAGCCAGAGCGATCAGCACGAAACAGCCATTCAATACGCGCGCAGAGCCGCCGAATTCGACGCAACGGATCCTGATGCGGCGTACACGCTCGGACTTGTCTTGTCAGCTGCCGGCCGGAACAAGGAGGCCATCGACGCCTTCAATGATGCGTTGAACCGCAACCCGACATGGGCAAAGGCCGACAAGGTTCAAAAGGAACTCGTTGTCGTCCGCCGAATGGCGGAGGCTGCCGTGCCGATCCGCAAGCGGCCGTCCATTTTTCCAAGCCGCATGGAAAAATTCGAGGATCCGGAAAAACTTGTCCGCCAATTCATGCTGAAGGACTTTGAACCGGAAAAAAAGCTTCTGACGAAGACGACAGCGGTTTCGGCCCTCGGCTCATGCTTTGCAGGCCATATCGCACAGAGACTGAATGAACGCGGCGTCAGTGTTTTCTACAAACAGATCGGCGAGGACATCAACAATACTTTCGCGAATCGCTTTTTACTGAAGTGGATCGAGAACGGGCCGCAATGCGCATTGACGACCGAACTCGAGGGAATTTACGGCGCCGACCAGCGCGCGGAGTTTCACGAGCGATTCAGCTCGACAGGCGTTTTCATATTTACGCTCGGAGTCGCGCCGGCGTTCTTCGACCGGAAGACCGGAGATTTCATGCTTGCTCACGGCGGCGCAAGCGAGAACAAGCTTTTACCCGAAATCGCCGAGTTCCGGACAACCACAGTCGCCGAAAATCTGGGAAACCTCAGGGCGATCGTAGAAACGGCGCGTCGACTGAGCCCGGGCGCTAAATTCGTCATTACTGTCTCACCAGTGCCGCTCGCGGCGACCTATGAAATGGGATCAGCGATCGTCGCCGATTGCCTGTCGAAATCGACTTTGCGTTTGACGGTCGACCAGTACCTCAAGGAAACGGGGGAATTCGCTTATTACTGGCCGTCCTACGAGATCGTTCGCTGGCTAGGCCCGTATCTCACAGAAAAGCCTGTTTTCGGCGCTGACGACGGCTATTCCAGACATGTCTCAACCTGGCTCGTCGACATGATCATGAAATTGTTCATCGAATATTTCGGCGACGAGACGCTTTCAAAAGCCGCGTAAACGATCACGGGGCTGGCCTCAATAGTGGGAATTCGTGCGCGCGGTCTCGACGGGGAGTTGCTCAGACGATTCCCGATCGACTTGCGCGCGGTTGCGTTTTTCTGTGAGCAAGCTCGTAGTCAGGATCAGCATCAACCGGAAGCAGTCGAAATTTCAGCACCGCCTTCAGCATCTCATTCGCGACCTGATCGCGGAGCCTCCGCCGGCGCTTCCTCTTCTGGAACGCGGTGAGATTTTCGATGTCATCAGCAAATCTGACTGTCGGCGTACGATCGTCATTTTCAGCGTCGATGAATGATTTGAAAAACGAGGCTGCCTTTGAATCTGGCTTCACCGGATCATTCAGTGACCTCACAAGCCCGGTCACGTGATCGTTGAGATTGTTCTCGAGATGAAGGAGGCCGCCGCCAGCCTCCGTCAGATACCAGAAATGGACGGCACCCTCCTGCCCTGACTTCGTGCTCGGCTCGATCACGGTATGAACCGGAAGACCGTGGATAGACGCCTCCAGCATCGCGGAAGTATTCAGCCCGACGGCAAGGTCAGCATGGCTGAGGAGGTCGTAAAGATTCTGGGTGTTCCAGAAATCCGAAGCGACCGGCTCCTGGAAAACCAGTCGCTCGCGCGAAACGATACTGCCGAGCATTTTCCATGCATCGACATTGCGCGGGTGCGAGCGAACAACGACATTGGCGCGGGAAAGACGCATGTCGGCTGACGCGCGAACGCTCTCGACCCAACGATCGACGAATTCGCTCTCGTCTGGCGCGACGGCAGGCGAGGAACCTAGATATGCGATGATCGCTTCGGCCGGATCGAGTCCAAGCTCACGGCAGAATTCCTCTTTCGACTTCGAAGGACTGAGATCCCGATAGTCGTCGAACCGATAGGCGCCGGTCACGCGAACCACCGGTTCAGGCACTCCATGAAGCTCAATCAATTCCTGCTTCTGAATGTCGTTCCAGACCCAGATGCGATCCGGAACAATTTGCACATTACCTTTGGTCGTCAAATTGTCCCAGCTGAATACCGGAAACCCAACCGGCACGCCCAGGGCATGCGCCGCCTTCACGTAGTCATTGTGGAACGTGCATTGATAAAAGATGTAAGGTGAGACAAGCACAACATTATAACCGCCATCCGCGATCTCCTTGCAAATCTCGGAGTCCGCGGGAATCGCGTTTTCCGCGGCCATGAGCGCTTTGCCCAACCATTGCGGTGCGACGCCATCTCGCGGCATCCATCTCCGAAGGAATGGGTCGCACCACCCCCACGCTCTCTCCCTGAACACGGACTCAGAGGGAAATTTCGGGTGGTAATAGAGAAAGTAATTTCGCGTCCCGCGAAATGCCCGCGCATACTCACCCCAGATGTCCGACCTGATCTTCAGCGGCGCGATCTTGAGTTGCGGGATGTGTCGAAGATAGGTGGGAAGCTTGAGTTCCTTTTCTCCAAAATAATAGACGCGCAGATTAACATCCCAGCCGCGCCGGACGAGTTCCTTGAACAGGCTGAAAAAGTGCCGCGCTTGCGTTGAGTCGTTGAGAACAAAGAGGAGCTTCTTTTGCATGATTTCGGGCGGTCAGATGTGGTGTTTTCAGCGCATTCTTCAAGCTTTCGCCACAAAACATCTGTTGGTGGCGCGGTCAAGATCTGCAGCCAGGCGGCGCGGCGCGTCAATTTGAGCAGAGCTAGCCGCGGGGTCGCCATTGTTGCACAATAGTCAGGGAAGCCATTGCGGCATGGCTTGTAGGCGCTGACCCGATTGCAACATGAAAGTCGATATGCAAAGAGGGTCCCGGCGTCGCGACGAGACGCTTTCGGCAATCGATGCGGCGGGGATCATGCAAAGAATCGCTGGGTGCGGGACAAGCCGCCACGACAGGCTGGGTCTCTATTTGGCGCAGCGGCAGATTCGCGCCGCGCTTGCTCACGCCGAACGCTTCCCTTCACATCGTCTGCCTCCCACTGTTTGACGGCGGGCTAGCCCGGACCAGAACTCAACATCTGCAGCTTGATCATCATGGACTCCATTCTCGGCTATCACATGAACCCCTTGACCTGCGGGGTCGCGCGATTCAATCGTGCGCTGGCAGATATGCTTGACCTGAAGGTCTACAATGTTTTTTCGCGCGAAGCGCAGAAAACACTATCGCCGCTTTTTTCATTCAAGGCGTCCGAGATGTCGCCTGAAGCGATCCTCAGGCTCGAAAGTCTTGCGAGAAACCAGGACATCTGGCCGGAGCTGCGGCTGTTTTTCCACGACTACACCGACACGAATGTCGAGCGGCTCCTGGTGGACCGATCAACAAAGGTCTATTGCGGCAATGACGTGCTCGCCGAGCGCGTGCGTCAGCGCCACAACGACGTCGTAACGGCCTGGTGTCCTGGCTATCTCTTTGAAACGCGCGAATTCGACAAGGAAGCCGAAATCAGCATCTATACTTTCGGCATGGCGCATAAATTGCGGACCGACTATTTTTATCGCCTGCATGAATTGCTGGAAAAGACCAACAAGCGTTACGTTATCTATATTTCGGCGGCAATTCACGAGGATACGAGCCTCGATGACTCGTTCACGGCTGCGTATCTTGAGCTGCGAAAGATATTCAGCGAGAAACTCTTCTTCCTCGGATTTGTTTCCGATTCAGCCTTGTACGCTTTCCTTCGGACCTGCACTTATTTCGCGGCCTTCTTCCAAAGCGGCGTTCGTGCAAACAATTCAAGCGTCAGCACAGCTATGCAGGCCGGGGCCGCCGTTCTCACCAATCTCGACGATGGCTCGCCGAGGGAGTTCGAGCACATGAAGACCGTCGTCGATATCCTGCAATGCCGGGATGGCCTGCCTCTCGACCGGCCAAGACTTGCTGAAATCGCGGCGGCCGGCCGCGACACAGCCATCAAGTTCGGCTGGCCGCCGCTCCTGGAATTGATCCGACGCGAGGAATTGAAAACCGACCAACAAGCAGGATGAAGCTGACCGCATTCATTCCCGATTCAATGCCGTGCGCACCCGCCTCGTCACTTCTTCAAGGCCTCTGTTTCTAGAAGAATTGCGCTGGCCCAGACCGTAACGCAGTCCGAAATTCCAGCTTCGGTCGGCCAATTCCGTGACGGTCGCAACGCTGAATAGATGCTTCGTCAAGAAGGCGTCGAGGCAATCGATCGGAACGACTACAAATCGCATCTTGCCATCCTGCAGGATCAACGGCGCTGAATTCTCCTTTGTGACGGGGGGAACGCCGAACACGCCGGTCATTTCCGTTCGGACCCAATCGTCAAACGTCTTGCCCCGGCGAAAACGGACATATTCGGCTTCGATATCCGCATCCGAAACTCCCTCAAGGCCGCCAGACTTTTGTAGCACAAATGACGAAATAAGCCGGTCGTCGTCATCGCGGATGACAGTGAAGACAATCACCTTTGCAGTACGTGAGATACGTTCACGGTAGCGAAGCAACATACCCGCTTTTGCCTGATCTTTCTGCTCGCGGCCGGTCGGATCTTTGCGCTTCTCCAGCATGTGGGTAAGCTCGGAAAGGCGCTGATCTGACAGGCCATGCGTGTGGCCGGGATTGACCGGATAAGAACGCCGAAACAAACCGTGCATTTCGGGTCCGACGAATTCGGGCGAAAGCCCGCTCCTGAGCCCGAACGCAGAGGCCAGGACGCCTTGCAGATATTTGGACCCCGACCGCTGTTGCGAGTTGACCAGGACAAATAACTCCCTGTCAGCGCTCAGGATTTCGGCGAACACGCTTTGGAGCATTTCGACATCACTTCTCCAGACTGACAACTAACTCTCCTTTCCAAATCGCCGCTCTACAATCGAAATAGCTTGACCGGCGCCACACATACTTCTGCGAGCGGGCGCACCAACTCATTTATGACTGACGTAGTGGCGTCAAAATGTATAATTTGACAGATTTCACTTGAACGCGCCCCTGACCGGTTAGGTTCCGCCCATGAAACCCGCTTCGGCTGCGGCCGTCCAGCCAGGCAAACTTGACTCCCTGACAGGCCTGCGCGGGCTAGCCGCGCTTGCTGTCGTTCTAAGTCATGGCAGCCGCGACGGAATGTTCATCGCTCCCTTCCTTGACTTTGATGGGACGGGCAAGCTTGGCGTCTGGCTGTTTTTCGGCTTGAGCGCCTACCTGCTGACCCGGCAATTTCTTCTGCACAACAAGCCGAACGACATTCGTTTCGCACTGAAATTCATCGTCCGGCGCGGCTTCCGAATCTTTCCTCTCTATTTAATTTTTCTCTGTGAACCGGCATGGAATAAGGACCCCGTTTTCGGGGTGATCGGCATCCAAAAGGGACCCCGGGGACATTGGGTCCACACTGGCTTCCATATTCATGGGAGCCGAGGATGGGATGCTGATAGTGGAGACGATCGCCAAGA
>JBGSSK010000408.1:0-2343 GCA_041737095.1 Parvularculaceae bacterium
CCGGGCCCGGGCGGCGGCGTCGGCCGCGCGCCCCACTGACCGCCCGCAAGCAGGAAAATCACGGCGCCGAGAACCACCAGCGCCAGAATTCCACCGAAAATCGCTTCAACGCTTTTCATGATGCAGGCCCACCCTCAACACGCCTAACGGCCGGACTATAGCCGAAGGCGGGGCGAATGGGAAAGCGCGGGCGGCGGCGGCGATCTCCCGACAACCCTGAAGGGCGGCACGCAGCGCGCTTTCGCCGAAAACGGTCACCGCATGTTGCGGCGCGCAAGCAGTTTCAGGCGAAGCGCGTTCAGCTTGATGAAGCCTTCGGCGTCCTTCTGGTCGTAAACCGCGTCCTCCTCGAAGGTCACATGCGCAATCGAGTAGAGGGATTTCGGCGACGAGCGCGCAATGACATTGGCCGAGCCCTTGTAGAGCTTCACCGTGACGACGCCCTCGACATGTTCCTGACTCCTGTCGATCAGCGCCTGCAGCATCTCGCGTTCCGGCGCGAACCAGAAGCCATTGTAGATGAGCTCGGCGTAGCGCGGCATCAGCTCGTCTTTCAAATGCCCGGCGCCGCGATCGAGCGTGATCTGCTCGACGCCGCGATGGGCGGCGAGGAGGATCGCGCCGCCAGGGGTTTCGTAGACGCCGCGCGATTTCATCCCGACAAAGCGGTTCTCGACAAAGTCGAGCCGGCCGATGCCATGCGCGCGGCCGAGTTCGTTGAGCGCCGTCAGCAGCGCCGCCGGCGACATCGTCTCGTCGTTGAGAGAAATCGCATCGCCGCGCCTGAAGCCGATTTCGATGACCTCCGGCTTGTCCGGCGCGGCTTCGGGATCGACCGTACGCTGATAAACATAATCAGGCGCCGGCTGCGCCGGGTCTTCGAGGACTTTTCCTTCGGACGAGGTGTGCAAGAGATTGGCGTCGACCGAGAACGGCGCCTCGCCGCGCTTGTCCTTCGGGATATCGACCTGGTGCGCTTCGGCCCAGGCGATGAGCTTCGTGCGCGAGGTCAGGTCCCATTCGCGCCACGGCGCAATCACCTTGATGTCGGGATTGAGCGCATAGGCGGAAAGCTCGAACCGCACCTGGTCGTTGCCCTTGCCAGTGGCGCCGTGCGCGACGGCGTCGGCGCCCGTCTCCCTCGCGATCTCGACAAGGCGCTTGGCGATCAGCGGGCGGGCGATCGAGGTGCCGAGCTGGTACTGGCCTTCATAAAGCGTGTTGGCGCGCATCATCGGGAAGACGAAGTCGCGGACGAATTCCTCGCGCAGATCCTCGATATAGATTTCCTTGACGCCGCTGCGCTCGGCCTTGCCGCGCACCGGCTCCAGCTCGTCACCCTGCCCAAGATCGGCGGTGAAGGTGACGACCTCACAGCCATATTCGACCTGCAGCCATTTCAGGATCACCGACGTATCAAGGCCGCCCGAATAGGCGAGCACGACTTTCTTCACATCCTTGAACTTCGTCATCGATCAACCCCGCCCTCAAAATGCGCGACCCGAATAGCGGAAACGGCGGGGGCTGCGAAGCGGAATCGTTCCTGTGTCGGCGTCACTCGGCCGGCTTGTCGATTTCGGCTTCGATCGCTTTCATCATCGGCTTCACCGCCGCCTTGTCGGCGGCCGGCGTCTTGCCGACGGTCTCCATCATCGCCATGACCCGTTCCATCTGGCTGCGCATCGCCGGCGGCATCTGCGCCAGCATCGACGGATCGACGCCATTCATCTGCTTCATCGCATTCGGGTTCTCTTCTTCCATGCGGAGCGCCATATAGGCGGTCATCACGCGGTCGCCGACCGCGCCCCATTCATCGGTGGAAAAGCCGTGCGGGCGAATGATCCCGGCGAGCACCTGGTGCTCGGCCGGCGCCTTCGCCTTCAGATTGGCGACGGCGGTCGAATAGGGGCTGAACTCCTTGCCGATCAGCGGCTCGCGGTCGGCGAAGCGCTCCAGCGTCCCGTTCTTTTCAAGCCGCGCGCCCATCTCATGAACCGGCGCCAGCGTTTTGACGAAGCGTTGCACTTCGTCTTCGGTAAGCGGACCGGCAGCGAGCGCCGGAGCGACGGCGAAAGCGAACGTGACAGCGATTGCGATGGCGCGGATCATGATGGTCTCCCCCAGCGTTTCGATCGCCAAATCCTATCGGATGTCAGCCGGAAACTGAACCCGTTAAAGCTCATCCGATTGGATTTTCGCCCGGCCCTGTTTTGTCTCGCTGCGTCGCGCCTTGCCTTCGAGGCGCCGGCGTTTCTGCGATTTCGGCGTCGCGGTGGCGATCCGGCGCTTCGGCGCCGTCGCGGCTTTTTCGATGAGGGCGGCGAGGCGCGCGCGCGCATCGGC
>JBGSSK010000345.1:0-2965 GCA_041737095.1 Parvularculaceae bacterium
TTCGCCGTCGCAAGGCGCGCCGGGGCGCAGCGCCTCCGCGCCGCAGGCCGCCTACGCCGATCCGCACCAGGATTATGAGCCGGTCGCCGCCGCCAATGCGCCCGGCGGACCGAAACTCGAAAGCCTTCTTGACGTCGTCAAGCTCGCCGATCGCAAGCGCGATGCGAAGCTGAAAGTCGAACTCGAAAGCTATGTTCACGTCATCTCATTCGAAGCCGGGCGCATCGAATTGCGAATGCATGAGCGGGCGCCGGTCGATCTCGCCAACCGGCTGATGCTGCGGCTGACGGAGTGGACGGGGCGCCGCTGGATCGTTTCCGTCAACGCGCAGGAAACCGGGAGTGAAACGCTGCGCGACG
This sequence comes from Parvularculaceae bacterium, assembly GCA_041737095.1. GTDB lineage: Bacteria > Pseudomonadota > Alphaproteobacteria > Caulobacterales > Parvularculaceae > Amphiplicatus. Next base: position 360 of record JBGSSK010000345.1, read on the forward strand.
CACGCACTGCCGAAGTGCTGGCGCATCCGCTCGTCAAACGAGCGCTCGAACTCTTTCCCGGCGCGGAGATAATCGCCATACGCGATCCGAAACCCGATGACGGTGAAGCGCCGATCCCGGCGCCTGATGAGGACGAGAGCGAGTGATGAAAGACCTTGGCGAGTTGATGAAGCAGGCCGGCGCCATGCAGGCGCGGCTTTCCGAAGTACAGGAAAAAATCGCCGCGATGGAAATCGAGGGCCAGTCCGGCGGCGGCATGGTGAAGATCATGCTGAATGGCAAGGGCTATGCGAAGGGCGTGGCGATCGAGCGCGCGCTCCTCAACGCCGAAGAAGGCGAGGTCCTTGAGGACCTGATCGCCGCCGCGATCAATGACGCGAAGGCGAAACTTGAAACCCGCGCGCAGGAAGAAATGAAATCGCTGACAGCGGGATTGCCCTTGCCGCCGGGAATGAAGCTGCCGTTTTAGAGATCGAAGATGCCCAAGATATCTGCTTTCGCCGTCTATTCGTATGATGGCAGCGAAGACGAGGTGAAGATATTTGATCATCGAGCGGATGCCGAGAATTTGTTTTGGGAAAAGAATGCTTTGGTACTCAACCTTGAACTGGAAGCGTGCCGATTGTTACCCGCTCCGAGGCTTCGAGGTCGAGCAAAGCTACTTGACCGTATCCGTCAGGGTAAGGTGAAGCCGATTAAGTCAGACTGGCTTCATGCATGCAGCATTGAAAGGGATGTCTATAAGAAATTTTTGACCGAGCAAGCTATTGACGGTGCCACAGAGATAGTTATTCAAAAAGTAAAGAGAACAATTTTTGTGCACGAAAAAAATACAACAAGACGGCTCTCCTTAGTCGATAGCAAAATGGTCCTAGTAAGAATACCCCGTCAATACTGGCGTAGGTATTAGAGAAGCGACCATGCCCGCCGCCAATATCGGACCTGAACTGCAGCGCCTGATCGACCTGCTCGCGAAACTTCCGGGGCTTGGGCCCCGGTCGGCCAAGCGGGCGGCGCTGCATCTTCTGAAGAAGCGTGAGCCGTTGATGCGTCCGCTGGCCTTCGCATTGTCGGATGCGGCGGACAAGGTGCGGGCCTGCGGAACCTGCGGCAATTGGGATTCGATCGACCCGTGCGCGATCTGCGCCGATACGGCGCGCGACCCGGCGATCCTCTGCGTCGTGCAGGATGTCGGCGATCTCTGGGCGCTCGAACGCGCCGGCGCGCACAAGGGCCGCTATCATGTGCTGGGCGGCCTGTTGTCGCCGCTCGATGGCGTCGGCCCCAATGAATTGAATCTCGGGACGCTGATCGCGCGCGCGGCGCCGCCGGTCCGGGAAATCGTGCTGGCGCTGCCGGCGACTGTCGACGGCCAGACGACCGCGCACTACGTCACTGACCAATTGCCGGAGGGCGGCGTCAGCGTGACCCGCCTGTCGCAGGGCGTCCCGGTCGGCGGCGAGCTTGATTATCTCGACGAGGGGACGCTCGCCGCGGCGATGAAGACCCGTCGTCCTGCATGAGATCGGCGGAAATACTCGGCGGCCTCTGGTATCTCGCGGCGCACTCCGCAGAGCTGAAACGCGGCGGCATGCTGCGGCGCAGCCTCTTCGGCGCTCCGGTCGTCCTTGGGCGGACGAAATCGGGCGCCGCCTTCGCGCTTAGCGATCTTTGCCCGCATCGCGGCGCACCCCTCTCGGCCGGCCGGCTTTGCGAGATCGGCGGCGCGGCGGCGGTCGAGTGCCCCTATCACGCATGGTCTTTCCGTATCGCCGACGGGAAATGCGCGGCGATCCCGGCGCTCTCCGAACAGGAGAAGCGCGACTTCACGCTGATCGGCGTCGACGCTTTTCCGCTGTTCGAGGCAAACGGCCTGTTGTGGATCTATCGCGGGGCCGGCGCGCCGCAGATCGCGCCGCCGGATATCGGCCTGCCGGCGGATTTTACGCCGAAGACGGCGACGATCGTCGAGGCGAAGGGCCCGTTCGATGAAGCGGTGATCGGCCTTGTCGATCCCGCCCACACGCCGACCGTGCACAAACAATGGTGGTGGCGGGAGGGCGCCGCGCGGCAGGAGAAAGCCAAGATTTTCGAGCCGACGCCGCTCGGCTTCAAGATGCCGGCGCACCCGCCGTCATCGAACACGCGGATCTATCAGTTCATCGGCGGCGCGCCGACGACCGAGATCGAATTCCGCCTGCCAGGCTTGCGGCTTGAGCATATTCGCGCCGGCAAGCGCCGCATTCTCGGACTCACCGCGATGACGCCGGGCGCCGCCAATGAAACGCGCATCGCGCATTTCCTGTTCTGGGATTTTGCGCTGCTTGATGTCATTCGGCCAGTCGCGCAGTCGATGGCGGACGATTTCCTCAGCCAGGATGGCGCGATCCTCAGCCTGCAGAATGAAAATCTCTCGCGTGTCGACCACCGGCCGCTTTATATCGGCGAGGCGGACGAGCCCGCCAAGTGGTATCTGACATTGAAGCGCGCCTGGATCGCGCAGCCGCCGGGCGCCGGCTTTGTCAACCCGCTGTCGCCGGCGACGTTGCGCTGGAAAACCTGAAGCCGGCGGCGGGGAGCGCGCGGCGCGCCACGATCGCAAAAGC
>JBGSSK010000009.1:0-7739 GCA_041737095.1 Parvularculaceae bacterium
GGACGTCGCAGTCGCGCGCCAGCGCCGCCAGCTGTTCGCGGCCGAGCGGCGCATCGGCCGCGTTGAGCGTAACTTCGAACAACGCCGACAGGCGGGATTCCACCGCCTTCGGCAGCTTGCGGGTCACTCCGATTTTGAGGCGGCGATGCGGCATGGGATTTCTCGAAAAGTCCTTCGGGTTAACCAGCCATTAATGGTCGGCGGCGCAGTTTAAGACTTTATTCATCATGGGGGCAGTCGCCGGGTCTCGTCGGCTGCCAGTAATCGCTGTCATGTTGTTTCGCGCCGCCGTTAGTGTGTTCGCCTTGCATTTGACCGTGGCGGGGCCGACTGCGCAAGCCGCGCCGCGCCCGACGGCGGACTTCCGCCTGGATACGCCTTCAGGCTTTCCTGTCCCACGTTTCGTCAGTCTGAAGGAAGACGAAACAAACTGCCGGATCGGCCCGAGCTTCGACCATCCGGTCCGGTATGTGTTTCGCCGCGCCGGCGCGCCAGTGCTGGTCGTCGCCGAATCGATCGACCACTGGCGCAAGGTGCGCGATTCCTTTGGCGATGAGTGCTGGGTCCATCAAACGACGATCCGCGCGCAAACCCATGTGCTGGTGATCAAAGGCGCGACGCTGCGCCGCCAGCCGTCCGCGCCATCCGACGTCACCGGGCGGCTTGGCGACGGCGTTCTCGCCAAGCTCGGAAAGCGGAAGGGCGAATGGCTATATGTCTCGGCCGGCGAGGCGCGAGGTTGGGCGCCGACCGCCGACGTTTGGGGCGGAGACGCGCTGGCCGACGCGCCCGAGCAGAATTGACCGCGGCAGCCGCGACGACTACCAACGCTGCAATTGACGCTCGCGCAGCCGGCCGGATTAATGACAGATAAATCGAGTTTTACCCGCGAAGAATTGCTGCAATGCGGCATCCACGGTTTTGCGGGGCCCGGGACGGCGCAGCTGCCCGTGCCGCCGATGTTGATGTTCGATCGCGTCACCGCGATCAGTCGCGACGGCGGACCCCATGCCAAAGGCCAGATGATCGCCGAACTCGATATCCGGCCCGATCTTTGGTTCTTCGAATGCCATTTCCCCGGAGATCCCGTCATGCCGGGTTGTCTCGGTCTCGACGCGCTCTGGCAGATGGTCGGATTTTTTCTGACTTGGTCGGGTCTCCCTGGCAAAGGCCGCGCACTTGGTTGCGGCGAGGTCAAATTGCGCGGACAGGTGACGCCGACCGCCAAGTTCGTGCGGTATGAATTGGACGTTCGGCGCGTTATGAATCGGGGACTTGTTCTCGGCATCGCCGACGGTCGCGTCCTTGTCGACGGGCGAAAAATTTATGAGGCAAGCGATTTGCGGGTCGGTCTCTTCTCGGCCGAGCAATTGAGCGCCGGTGCGCTCGGGTAGATCATCCGCACCATCTTATGGGAGGCCTATGCGTCGCGTTGCTATCACCGGAATGGGCGTCGTTTCCTCAATCGGGGCGAATGTCGCTGAAGTGGCGCGCGCGCTGAAGGAAGCGAAATCGGGCGTCAGTTTCGCACCGGAATTCGCCGAGCATGGATTTCGCTGCCAAGTCTACGCCAAACCCGCAGTCAAGGTCGAAGAGGTGCTCGACCGCCGGACGCGCCGCTTCATGGGCGAGGCCGCCGGCTGGAATTATATCGCCATGCAGGAGGCGATCGCGGATGCGCGCCTCGCGCCGGATGAAATCTCGCACCCGATGACCGGGATCATCATGGGTTCGGGCGGACCGTCGACGCAGGCGATCGTCGAGGCTGCAGACGTCACCCGTGAGACCAAGGGTACAAAACGCATCGGCCCGACCGTTGTGCCAAAGGCTATGTCATCGACGAATTCGGCGACGCTCGCTGTTCCCTTCAAGATTCTCGGCACGAATTATTCGATCTCGTCGGCCTGCGCTACCTCGGTTCATTGCATCGGCGCGGCCGCCGAACAGATCATCTGGGGCAAACAGGATGTGATGTTCGCCGGGGGCGGCGAGGATTTGCACTGGACGATGGCCAATCTCTTCGACGCGATGGGCGCGATGGCGACAGCGTTCAATGAGACGCCGTCGACGGCGAGCCGGGCCTATGACAAGAATCGCGACGGCTTTGTCATCGCCGGGGGCGCCGGAGTGGTCGTCCTTGAGGAAATGCAGCGCGCCAGGGCGCGCGGCGCGACGATTTACGGCGAGATCGTCGGCTATTACGCAAATTCCGACGGCTACGACATGGTGCAGCTTTCAGGCGAAGGCGCGGTCCGTTGCATGAACGCCGCCCTCAAAACCGTTTCGCAGCCGGTCGACTACGTCAACACCCACGGGACATCGACGCCGGTCGGCGATTCGAAGGAGACCGCCGCCTTGCGCGAGGTGTTCGGGTCGAAGATCCCGCCGTTCTCGTCAACGAAGTCGCTGACCGGCCATTCGCTCGGCGCCGTCGGCGCGCAGGAGACGATCTACTCGCTCATCATGATGCGCGACCGGTTCCTGTGCAAAAGCGCGCATATAGAGGAGATTGATCCCGAATTCGCCGATCTGCCGATTATCCGCGAACGGGTCGACAACGCGAAGATTGACTGTTTCCTCACCAACTCCTTCGGCTTTGGCGGCACCAATGGCTGCCTCGTCGTCGCCCGCGCCGAATAACTGATAGTGTCTCGAAAGGTCGCACAATGAGCGAAGAAACCGTCTTTGCCGCCGGGTCGCTGATGAAGGGCAAGCGCGGCCTCATCATGGGGGTCGCCAACAAGAATTCGATCGCCTGGCATATAGCGCAGCAATTGCATGCGCAGGGCGCCGAGATTGCCTTCACCTTCATCAATGAAGCAATGGAAAGGCGCGTCCGGCCGCTCGCCGAATCGATCGGCGCCAGGCTGATCATCGAATGCGACGTCCTCGACGACCTCCATATGGATCGCACCTTTGCGACGATCGCCAAGGAATGGGGCTCGCTCGATTTCCTCGTCCATTCGATCGCCTTCACTGACAAGGCGGCGCTTGAAGGCTCCTTCGTCGACAACACGACGCGCCAGAATTTCAAGGACACAATGGACGTCTCGGCGTTTTCTTTTGTCGACGCCGCGGCGCGGGCGTCGAGGCTGATGCCGAACGGAGGATCGATGGTCACGCTCACCTATCTCGGGTCGGAGCGCACCATTCCGAACTACAACGTCATGGGTGTCGCCAAGGCGGCGCTCGAGGCGTCGATGCGATATGTCGCGCGCGATCTCGGCCCGAAAGGCGTAAGGGTCAACGCGATCTCGGCCGGTCCCATCAAGACGCTCGCGGCCGCCGGAATTTCATCGGGACGCCACATGTTTTCGTTCAACCGAAAAGCATCGCCCCTGCGCGATGATACGGACCCGAAGGGCGTCGCCGGCGCGGCGCTTTATCTGCTTTCGGATCTCGGCGCGTCCTGTACAGGTGAGACGCTGCATGTCGACGCCGGCTTCCACATCGTCGGCATGCCCGACGAGGAATCGCTGCGCGACGCTTAGTGCCGCGTGCGCGGGCCATTAGCATTAAGCATTAAGAGCGACCGTTCGCGCACGACCTGCGCTTATTCATGGAACGGATACAGGACTGACAATAATTCGTCAGCATCCTGAGATGATGGTGTCGCAAAATCGCCTTAGCCCAGCCGGTAGTCGGAGCCGGGGCGTTCGTCATGACTTCAAAGCACCTTCCTTCCCGTCGATACTGGCTGGCCGCCGTCGCCGCGGCGATCTCGGTCGCCGCCGGAACCGGGGTCGCATCGACATCGATGTCGGAGCGAGCGGCGCGCGAATCGATGAGCCCGACCGGCGCGCCGGTGATCATCGTCGGCCATCGTGGCGTCATGAATTTCGCTCCGGAAAACACCATCGCCGCTCATAACAAGGCGATCGAGATGGGCGCCCGCGCGATTGAAATGGATGTCCGGATGACAGCCGACGGCGAGTTCATCGTGATGCATGACCCATTTGTCGATCGCACCACCAATGGACGCGGGCTCGTCTCGCGGATGATGCTGGCGGAAATCAAGGCGCTTGATGCGGGGTCGTGGTTCTCACCCGAATTCGCCGGCGAGCCGGTGCCGACCCTGCGCGAAGCGCTGCGCAACATCAAAGGCCGCGCTGCGGTTGACATCGACTTTAAGGCCGGACCGTCTAATTCATCGGAACTGATTACGCAGATCCTCGATGAGGAGGGCTTTGACGACGGCTCGCTGGTCACGGTCTTCGTGCGCGCCTGGAACTATGAAAAAATGAAGCCTCTGCCAGCGCGCTACGTGCTGCGGCCGCATTTCCAGAACATCGCTCATGCCGCGAAGGCGGCGCGCGAGGATGGGGTCGAGATCATGGGCCTGCGTCGCCGCAATTTTTCTTTCGCCGCAGCGCGCGCCCTTCGCGATAACGGCCTCACGCTCTTTTCAAATGTGATGGGCGCTGATGACAACGAGACCGGCTATCGTGACAGCCTGCGCGCCGGCGCCCGGTTCATTCAAACCGACCGGCCCGATCTCCTCGCGGCTTTTCTGAAGGAGCAGGGCCTTCTCGTCACCTGCACGCCGTCGCGCACGCTAAGCTGTCTCGATGAGGCGGAAGAAAACATGCGCATTGCGGCCGCACGCCGACCGACGGATCAGTCTGCAGGCGCGGCGAGATAATCGACCGGGTCGATTTTCCGAAAGCCGGGCGTATTCTCTACCATATGATCAAGCCAGAATTTGTGGCCCGCGCCGTAGACCATGATCACGCGATCACCGGGCTTCGTCACGTCGATAAGTTTCGAAAAGATCTTGGCGTTCCGCATGAACCAATAGGCGTTGAGTTCCGCCCCCGGCTGCGTCTCGCCGACATCGAGCTGAAGCAGTTCGTAATAGAATTCAGGCGATGAAAGCGCCCCGCTATTGGCGTTGATCAGCCCGTCCGCCATGGTCATCCTTGACAGACGGCTCATCTCTTCGGCGGCTAGTGACTGAATGCGTCTGATCGCCGTATCTAATTGTGTCGACTGGCCAGTCTGCTCGGCGTGCGCCGCCAGCTTGTCGAAGGGAAAATAATCCGGCTCGCCCGTCTCAGGCTGTTCGTCAAGGCCATAGACGCGTCTGACGCTGGCGCTTGCGGCGATTCGATAACCGAGCTGAACGCGCTCGTCTTCGTTTGTCTCAAGCTCGGCCGCGGTGAAGTCGCTGAACTTAGGATCGATATATTCCGGCGGCGCTGTCACGCGCTCGGTCACAAGGACCGTCGGCTGAAAGGCTGAGAGCCGCTCGGCGACGACTGCGAGCTCTCGTTGCCGCTGCGGCGTCAGCACGCTGCCCGTTTCCACCGAAACGAGGTCGCTGTTCGATCCGGCGAAATGCCACGAACCAAGGACCATCACGCTGATCGCTTCGGGATCCGCCGCGACTGGATCTGTCGGCGTCCGGACTGCAGCGCAGGCTGAAAATGCGAGTGTCACGAGATACAGATATCGGATACGCATGCCGCCAAGCTCCTTTTCCGCCGGCAACGGGTCCGCGCGCAAAGGCGTCAGGTTTTTTTCGAAGCCACCCAGCGCCTGATCTCGCTTTCGAGAACCGGCAGCGGCGAATCACCGATCGACAGGACCGTGTCGTGGAACTCGCGGATGTCGAACCTGTCGCCCAGAGCGGCTTCGGCGTCCGCCCGCAACTCCTTGATCTTCAACATGCCGAGTTTGTAGGCGCAAGCTTGTCCCGGCACGACTGCGTAACGCTCAACCTCGCGCGTCATCGACTCACGGGTCTCGCCGGTGGCTTCGACCATATAATCGATCGCTTGCTCGCGGCTCCACCGCTTGTGGTGAAGACCGGTGTCGACGACAAGGCGCGCCGCGCGGAAGAGTTCAGCTTGCAGTCGCCCGAGATCGCCTTGCGGGTCGTCCTCATACATGCCCATTTCCTTCGCGAGCTCTTCGGCGTAGAGCGCCCAGCCTTCGGCGTACTCGGAATAGCCGAGCATGTTCCGGATCAGCGGCATATCCGTGATCGAGCGCTGGTAGGCGGTCTGGAAGTGATGGCCCGGAACGGCCTCGTGATAAGTGAGCGTTTTCAGCGAATGCTTGGGATTGTCAGCAGTCTCCTTCAGATTGATCCAGTAGATGCCCGGCCGCGTCCCGTCGAGCGACGGACCGGAATAATAACCGTCTGGCGATGCGTCCTGCTCATGTGCGGGAATGCGCCGCACCTCGACCTTGGCCGGCGGCAGCCGGCCGAACCAGTCGCTCGATTTCGACATGATCGCGTCGACCTGATCGCGCAAGGATTGCAGGAGCGCCTCGCGCCCCGCGTCCGTATCCGGATAGAGATTATCCGGCCGGGCGGCGAGCGCTTCCATGCGGGCGGCGACGGATCCCGAGGCAAGCCCGATCGACTTCAAGATCGCATCCATCTCGCCGGTGATCCTTGCGATCTCGGCGAGTCCAACCTCGTGAATTTCATCCGCCGTCCTGTTTCCGGCGCCGTAGGCGGTCAAGGCGAGCTGATAGAAAGCCTCACCTTCCTCGCCGAGACGCCAGACGCCAGCGTCCTCCGACACCCCTTCGAGCGTCAACTCAACGCCCTCGGCAAGGTCTTCGTAGGCGGGGTATACTGCTTCCTCGACCAGCCGCGCCGCGCGCGCAGCGAACGCTGTGCGCTCTTCGTCGGCAAGCCCATCGACCGCTTTCATCCGCTCCGCGAGCGTCGCGACCAGCGGGTGCTCGCGCGCCGGCGCGGCGGTGAAGTCCTTCAGGGACGCGATAATCTTTTCGACCGCGAAGCGCGGCGGCGTCACGCCAAAGCCCGCATCCGTCGATATCGTCTGCCGGGTTTCTTCAAGCGCGCGGCCGAGGTCGGCGAGACGCGAGAGATAGGCCTCGATCGTTTCTCGTGAATCGATCGGATGCTGCGTCATCAACATGCGCGGCAGAGAAAGGTGCGGACCTGTCAGCTGCGTCATGTAGTAGGGCGTCATCGCCCAGCTGTCGCCGGAATAAGGGAGGCCGCCGCCGAATGGCGACGCGCCGCCGAAGTCGAACTGGTTTCGCCGCGCCGCCAATTCATAGGCGTTCTTCAGAACGTCATAGGTGGTTGCGGCCGTACCGGTAAGCGCTGTGCGATCGAACCCGCGCAGCTCCTGCAGGAACGCCTCGTTCATCGTGCGCGCGGTCTGGTGGCCATCGAAAGCATAGTGGCCAAGTCGCGTCAGAAACCCCTCGCCGGCGATCTCTTCGCCGACGCCGAGGTCAGTCGCGGTCTCCGGCGCCGTCGCAAGGAAAGTGCGCGCATGCCGGTCCGCCATCGCCAGAAACTCCGCTGACGGGTCGGCGATCGCCGCCTCGACGGCGTTTGCCGCCTCGCCGCCGGTTTCGACAGGCTTGCCGCGTCCGCAAGCGGTCGCCGTCAGCATAGCGAGCGTCGCCGCAGCCATCCGCAGAGCCAATGAATTCTTCCGTCCCATGCAGCTCCCCTCCGATCTCAAAGGTCGGCAAGCCGCCGGCCGGACGCGATCTTAGCGCCGCAGAGCGGCGAGGCCGAGAGCCAAACGCCTGTCGACCGCCGATCGTTGCAAAAAAACCCCGCCAGCGGCGCCGGCGGGGCCCTGCGATTTCAGGGAGGGCTAGTGGCCCACGTCATTGATTATGACGGCAACTCATGAATCACTGCCCCGCGCAGCGGCGACGGAGATGACAGGTGTCGGGGAAAGCGATTGCGGTCAAGAAGTATGTGGTTCGGCTGAGTGCGGAGGAACGCGAGCGGC
>JBGSSK010000100.1:0-5337 GCA_041737095.1 Parvularculaceae bacterium
CTGACGCCGGCGCAGGCGATCATCATCGATGAGGCGGCGACGGTGGGCCTTGCGACCTTTCCGATGACGATGGGCGCGCCCCCTCATGACTGGCTGATGCTGACCGGCGGGTCGATCGGCTTCGGCCTGCCGGCGGGAATCGGCGCAGCGATCGCCTGCCCCGACCGCAAGGTGATCTGCCTGCAGGCTGACGGCAGCGCGATGTACACCGTGCAGGCGCTTTGGACGATGGCGCGCGAAAAACTCGACGTGACGACGATCATTCTCAACAACGCCAGCTACGCGATCCTGAACATCGAACTCGCGCGCGTCGGCGCCGAGAACCCGGGACGCAAGGCGCTGTCGCTGCTCGATCTTTCAAATCCGATGATCGACTGGGTGGAGCTTTCGCACGGCATGGGCGTTCCGGCTGTCCGCGCCGGGACAGCGGAAGAATTTCGCGCAGCGCTGAAAGAAGCGCTGGAAATCAAGGGACCGAGGTTGGTCGAGGCGGATTTGCGGTAGCGAATGCGGCCATTGCGCCCTTTATTTCAGGCGGAGCAGTCAGAAACAACAACGATCGCCGAGGAGACGTGATGAGAACCGAAATCGACGAAATCGCCCTCGATATTTTTCGCCTGTCGACATTCACGCCGGAGGTGACGCCCGACGGGTTCACTTTCAATCAATTCCTCATTCGCGGCGACGAGCCGATGCTCTTCCATTGCGGCCCCCGCGCGATGTTTCCACTCGTATCGGAGGCGCTGCGGCGTCTCATCTCTCTGGACCGCCTTCGCTGGATCAGCTTCGGACATGTCGAGTCGGATGAGTGCGGAGCGATGAACAATTGGCTCTCCGCAGCGCCCCATGCGATCGTCGCCCATGGGCAAGTCGCCTGCGACATTTCGCTTAATGATCTTGCAGACCGCAAGCCGCAGCCGCTCGCCGACGATGAAGTGATCGACCTCGGCGGAAAGCGTATGAGGTTCATGTGCACGCCGCATGTTCCGCATGGCTGGGACGCTGGCGTATTCTTCGAAGAGAGGTCGAACACGCTGCTGTGCGGCGATCTCTTCACGCATGCCGGAAAAACCCTTCCGATCACCGACGGCGATATCGTCGGCCCCGCGCTCGCGGCCGAGCAGATGTTTCACGCGATGTCGATGGCGCCCGGAACGAGGGCGACGCTGGATCGCCTGGCGGCGCTGAACCCGCGAACGCTGGCGGTCATGCATGGCGCATCGTTCAGCGGCGATGGAGCCGGGGCTCTGAACGACCTTGCCATCGGCCTCGGCGTTTAGCGGCGCCGGCTATTCGCCAACGGCATCGGCAACGCGCGCCGCAAATTTGCTGCAGCTATCCCGCCCGCCGATATCCGCCGTGCCATGGCCGGCGGCGATCACATTCTCGACCGCGCGCTCGATCGCGTCAGCCGCGGCGTCATTTTTAAGGCTGAACCGCAGGAGCATCGCGCCGGAGAGAATCGCGCCGGCGGGATTGGCCTTGTCCTCGCCGGCGATATCGGGCGCCGAACCGTGGATCGGCTCGTAAAGCCCGCGCGATCCCTCGCCCAGTGAGGCGGACGGCGCAAGGCCGATCGAGCCGGCGATGACCGAGGCTTCATCGGAGAGAATGTCGCCAAAGAGGTTCTCGGTCAGGACGACGTCGAACTGCGCCGGGCGCTGGATCAGCTTCATCGCCATCGCATCGACCAGGACATGCTCAAGCTCGACGTCACGGTACTCCGCGTCATGAAGCGCGATGACCGCCGCGCGCCAGAGCCGTGACGTCGCCATGACATTGGCCTTGTCGACCGACGTCACTTTGCCGCGCCGTCCCCGCGCCGCCTCGAACGCGATCCTCGCAACGCGCGTCACTTCCTCGCGCGTATAGACGCAATGGTCGCTTGCGCGATCAATTCCTTCCTCGCGTACGCCGAAATAAAGGCCGCTGGTCAGTTCACGGACGATCAGGACGTCGACGCCGGCGGCGCGCGCCGGGGTCAGCGGCGACAGGGCCTCCATTCCCGGCATCACGCGGATCGGGCGCAGATTGGCGAAAACCTCAAGATGCTTGCGGAGCGCCAGGAGCCCCGTCTCGGGGCGCGGCCCGCCCGTCTCCCATTTCGGCCCGCCGACGGCGCCGAGGAATACCGCATCGGATTCCCGGCACGCCGTCAGTGTCGCCGGCGGCAAGGGATCGCCGTGATGATCGATGGCGACGCCGCCGAAATCATGTTCGTCGAATTTCAGCGGCGCGCTGAAAATGTCGCCGGCGCGCATCATGACGGCTCTCGCGGCGGCGGCGACTTCCGGTCCGACGCCGTCGCCGGGAAGATAGGCGATCCTCGATGTCATGCGCGCGACGCCTCGTAGGATTCGATCGCCGGCAAATGATTGAGTAGCGCGCCAAGCGGGTCGACCCCGCCCAGCAGGCAGCGTCGCGCAAACGCCTCGATCCTGAACGGCGTCGTTGCGCCATCGCTCATCGTGACGGTCTCGCGCTCGAGATCGACGGTGACTTCAGCGCCCGGCGACGCCAGCAGTTTCCGGTGCGTCGCCACATCGACCGTCACTGGCAGCAATCCGTTCTTCAGCGCGTTGCTTTTGAATATATCGGCGATGTCGGACGAAATGACGACGCGGAAACCGAAATCCGCGAGCGCCCAGGGGGCGTGTTCGCGCGACGAGCCGCAACCGAAATTTGAGCCGGCGACCAGCACTTGATGCGTCGCCGGATTGACGCCGTTGAACACCGAAGAATTTTTCGGCCGGCCGCTTTCATCAAAGCGCCAGTCGTAAAACGCCGCCTTGCCAAGGCCGCCGCGCACCGTCGTCGTCAGGAAGCGCGCCGGAATGATCTGGTCGGTGTCGATATTCTCCTGCGCGAGAACGACGGTGCGGGAGGTCAGCGTGCTGAACGGCTCAAACGGCATCGGTTTTCTCCAGATAGGGGCGCGGATCGGCGATCCGGCCTTCGATCGCGGACGCCGCCGCGGTCGCGGGGCTTGCCAGGACGGTCCTGACGCCCTTGCCCTGCCGTCCGATGAAATTGCGGTTCGATGTCGACACCACAAGGTCGCCCGGCGCGCCTTCATCGCCATTCATCGCGATGCACATCGAACAGCCCGGCTCGCGCCACTGTGCGCCGGCGTCAATGAAGACGCGATGGAGGTTTTCCGCCTCCGCGTCGCGCTTCACCGCCTCGGAACCCGGAACGATGAGAGCGACGACGCCTGCCTTGACCTTGCGCCCGCGCATCACGGTCGCGGCGAGGCGCAGATCCTCGAGCCTTGAATTCGTGCAGCTGCCGATGAAGACGCGGTTGACCTGCGCTTCGGCGAACGGCCGGCCGGCATTGAAGCGCATATAGTCGGCGGCGTGGCGTTCATTCTCGTTCCGGGCCGCCGGCGCGATCCCATCGACTGGCGCTGCGGCGTCCGGCGAGATGCCAAAAGTGATCATCGGGCTCAGCTTGGTCGCATCGATCGTCGCTTCCCGATCGAAGTCGGCGCCCTCCTCCGTCGCAAGCGCGCGCCATTCAGCGACCGCCGCTTCGAACGCTGCGCCCTTCGGCGAATTGTCGCGGCCCTTCAGCCACGCGAAGGTCGTCTCATCCGGCGCGATCATGCCGGAGCGGGCGCCCGCCTCGATTGACATGTTGCAAAGCGTCATCCGCGCTTCCATCGACAGCGCGCTGATCGCTTCGCCCGCATATTCGATCGCGTAGCCTTGCCCGCCATCGGCGCCGATCTGCGCGATCATCGCGAGCGCCATGTCCTTGGCGCTGACGCCGGCGGGGGCGCGACCCGTGAACGAGATCCGCATCGATTTTGGCTTGCGCTGCATCACACATTGCGTCGCAAGCACATGGCCGACTTCGGTCGTGCCGATGCCGAAGGCGAGCGCGCCGAAGGCGCCATGCGTCGACGTATGGCTGTCGCCGCAGACGATGGTTTTTCCAGGCTGCGTCAGCCCGAGCTCCGGTCCGATGACATGGACGATGCCGCGACGCGGGTCGCCGATACCGAACAGCGTGACGCCGTGCGCCGCGCAATTATCGATCAGCGCCGCAACCTGCTGTTCGGCTTCTTTCGATCCATAGGGAAGTCGGCCGGCGCTGTCGGCCGGCAGAGTCGGCGTCGAATGGTCAAGCGTTGCGATCGTCAGGTCAGGCCGCCGCACCTTGAGGCCGCGTTCCGCCAGCGCCGTGAACGCCTGCGGCGAGGTCACCTCATGGATGAGATGCAGATCGATATAAAGAACAGCCGGCGCGTCGGCGGTTTCCGCAACCACGACATGACGCGCCCATAATTTGTCAAACAGCGACTGCGGCTTCACGACGGTTGTTTCCTCTTTCAATCTTGACGCGATGCAGCCAGTTCCAGCGATCCTCGGTCTTCCCCGTCATGAGGCCGAAGAAGCGCTCCTGCAAGAGCGCCGTGACCGGCCCGCAGCCATTGGCGCGCATCGGACGATGATCGACCGATTTGACCGGCGTAATCTCCGCCGCGGCGCCGGTAAAGAAAATTTCGTCGGCGCTATATAGCGCCTCGTGCGGCATCGCCTGTTCGACGACTTCAATCTCCTCGGCGGCCGCCAGCGTCATCACGGTGTCGCGCGTCACGCCCTGCAGGATCGATGCGGAAGACGGCGGCGTGAATATCTTCTCCTTGCGCACCACGAAAAGATTCCCCCCGGCGCCTTCCGAGACGAGGCCGTTGACGTCAAGGCCGATCCCTTCGGCGAAGCCGCGCCGCTTCGCCTCGCTTGAAATGAGCACGCCCGAAAGGTAATTGCCGCCGGCCTTCGCCGCAGCCGGTATCGTCCCCGGCGCGACCCGACGCCAGCTTGAAACGCAAACATCGACGCCGTTCCGCCGCCGCTCCTCGCCGAGACAGGCGCCCCAGGGAAATCCGGCGATCGCGACCTGCACGGGCAGCGCCGGGCTTGGCGCGACCGCGATCTCGCCATAGCCGTAAACGACGATCGGCCGCAGGTAAGCGCTGTCGAGACCGTTCGACGGCACAACCTCGTCGCAGGCATCGATCAGCGTCTGCCGTTCGTATGGAATGACGCATCCGTAAATCGCCGCCGAGTCATAAAGGCGATCGATGTGGTCCTTGAGACGAAAGGCGCCCGGACCTGACGGCGTATCATAGACGCGCACGCCCTCGAAAAACGACGTGCCGTAATGCAGCGCATGCGTCATCACATGAACGCTCGTCTCGCGCCAGGGCTTCAAGGCGCCGTCCATCCAGATGAATTGGGTAGCGTCGATCGCCATGATCAACCGCCCGCTGCGGAACGCCGCCGCGCTGCGCCGCTCGCCCGGAGCGCCGCAGCCTGATTGACGGCG
>JBGSSK010000111.1:0-4097 GCA_041737095.1 Parvularculaceae bacterium
CTCGGCGTGGCCCCAGTCGTCGAGCGCCGCCTGCAACGTCGGCGCGATCCGCGTCGCATCGGTGCAGCGCGTCAGGTCTTCCGAGACGATGACGAGCCGGCCGTCGCGGCCATGCTTCAGGGAAGCGAGTTTCATTCAGGAGTTCCTTCGGTCAACGATGCGCCGCACCACGGACAATAGCGTATCAGGACGACGTTGCGTTCGCCATCATGAACAATCAGCGCGAACTGGTTCAATCCTTCGTGATAGGCGACAAGGCTGTCCGGGCAGTCGAACGGATCGTCATGGGTCGCGCAGTCGAGTTGCAGCGCCGCCTGCATCGACGGGCAGCAGAGCGCCGAAGGATCGGGATGCTGCGCCCTTGCTGACGTCGCTTCGGTCACTCCGCCGCGTCTTTCGGCTTCCAGCTGTCGACATAGCCGGCGAATTCGACGGTCGCGGCGTCTTCGCCGACTTCCAGCGGATCGCGCGTATCGATCATCACCGCATATTCGTCCGTCGCCGGCTTTTTCTGCTCCAGCATGTTTTTCAGCGCCTTCGGGTGCGGCCCGTGCGTGAATCCGGACGGGTGGAACGTCATCATGCCGGCGTCGATATTGTCGCGGCTGAAGAAATCTCCTGCGTGATAGAACAAAACCTCGTCGTAATCGTCATTATTGTGGAAGAACGGCACTTTCAGCGCGCCGGGATCGGATTCGAACGGCCGCGGCGCAAACGTGCAGATGACGAAGCGGTCCGCGAGGAAGGTCGTGTGCGCCGAAGGCGGCACATGATAGCGGTGGCTCATCAGCGGGCGGATGTGTTTCACATTGATCCTGACCGGCGCAAGCTCGCCATGCCAGCCGACGACGTCGAGCGGATTATAGGGATAGGTCGCAACGGAAACCGCGCCGCGCTTCTTGATCTCGACGCGCGTTTCGCGATCGTCAGCCTGATGCGCCTTGAATTCCGCGTCGATCTTCGGCGCGTCGAACAGCGCCGGATCGAATATCGCATGTGGCCCGACAAGGCCCTTGTCTGGCAGGGTGTAATGCGAATTCGTCGCCTCGATCATCAGGATCGACACCGGCGACGACGGCGAGAGCCGCCACATCGTGCCGCGCGGCAGGACGATGTAATCGCCCGCCTCGAAAGCGAGATGGCCGTAATCGCAGAAAAGATCGCCGGCGCCGGCATGGATGAACAGGACCTGGTCGCCGTCGGCGTTGCGGGCGAGCATGGGCATCGCAGCGGCGAGTTTCCAGAAACGGATTTCGGTCGCGTTATTGTAAAGGACGCGCGGCGCCGACCACGGGCTCGCCGGCGCGCTGTCCAGCGCCGCCAGATCGAAGGCGCGCGGACGCAGCGGCCCCTCGAAATTCGACCATCCGGTCGGCGGTCGTCGATGGTGCAGGAAGGCGGCCGGCCCGAAAAACCCCTCCTTCGAAATCTCGCGCTCATACGTGCCGGCGGGCATGTCGGCATGCGCTTGCCGCGAGGCTTCCCCCTCGACGCGGGAGGCAGTGATCCACTTGCGCATGGCGGCTCCTTTGAATTAGTAACAGATGTTACCATTTACGCGTCGCCCCTTCAAGCCTTCGCGAGCGTCCTTGCCCTGCCGCCGTGAAGCCGCCATATCGCGGCGGATAGACGGGGATCCGATGCGCACCAAATTGCTGATTCTGGGCTCCGGCCCTGCTGGCCTGACCGCCGCCATCTACGCCGCGCGAGCGGGCCTGAAACCGGTAGTCGTACACGGGCTGCAGCCGGGCGGCCAGATGACGATCACTACGGATGTCGAGAATTATCCGGGTTTCGCCGACGTCATCCAGGGGCCGTGGTTGATGGAGCAGATGCAAAAACAGGCCGAACATGTCGGCGCCGAATTCATCGCCGACCTCATCACCGACGTCGACTTCGCGAAAAAGCCGATCACGCTGAAAGGCGACAGCGGCGCGATCTACGAAACCGACGCGCTCGTCATCTCGACCGGCGCGCAGGCGAAATGGCTCGGCCTGCCGTCAGAGCAGAAGTTCCAGGGCTTCGGCGTTTCGGCCTGCGCGACCTGCGACGGGTTTTTCTATCGCGGCAAGGATGTCGTCGTCGTCGGCGGCGGCAACACGGCGGTCGAGGAGGCGCTGTATCTTTCGGGACTGGCGAAATCGGTGACCGTCGTTCACCGCCGCGACCATTTTCGCGCCGAGAAAATCCTGCAGGACCGGCTCTTCGCGAAGAACAATGTCGAGATCGTCTGGGACCATCAGGTCGACGAAATTCTGGGGACCGACGATCCGCCGGGCGTAACCGGCGTTCGACTGAAAAACGCCAGGAACGGCGCGACGATGGAATTGAAAACCGACGGCGTCTTCATCGCGATCGGCCACAAGCCGGCGACGGCGCTGTTCGCCGGCAAATTGCCGATGAAGGACAATGGCTATCTGATCGTGAAGCCCGGGACGGTCGCGACCGACATTCCAGGCGTTTACGCCGCCGGCGATGTCACCGACGACATCTACCGCCAGGCGGTGACCGCCGCCGGCATGGGTTGCATGGCGGCGCTCGAAGCCGAAAAGTTTCTGGCCGGCCGTGAATTCGGCGCGAGCTATTAGGAGGCGATGATGACAACCGAAACCGCGATCCTCGCTGGCGGCTGCTTCTGGGGCATGGAAGACTTGATCCGCAAGCTGCCGGGCGTCGTTGAGACCGAGGTCGGCTATACCGGCGGCGCGCTTTCAAACCCCGACTACAAGCAGGTGAAGACGGGGCGCACGGGTCACGCCGAAGCGATACGCATTTCCTTTGACCCTGCGAAAACATCCTATCGCGCGCTGCTTGAATTCTTTTTCCAGATTCATGACCCGACGACCAAGGATCGTCAGGGCAATGACATCGGCACGCAATATCGCTCCGCGATCTTCTATCTCGACGACGCTCAGAAGCGCGAGGCTGAAAAGATCATCGCCGAAATCGACGCCTCACGCGTCTGGCCCGGCAAGGTCTTGACCGAAATCGTCGCCGCCGGCGACTGGTGGGCCGCGGAAAACTATCATCAGGATTATCTCGACAAATATCCCGAAGGCTACACCTGCCATTTCGTCCGGCCGGCATGGAAGCTCGGCTGAGGCGCCGCTGCGACGACACTTCGCTTCGACAGGACAAACCGCGCGACCTCAGTGACCGAGTTCGCGACGTCTCTCCTCGACGATCTTTTCGGCGTCCTTGCCGTGCACTTCCTGATAATGATCGAACGCGGCCTCGAAGGTCGCCGACCCTTGCGTCACCGATCGAAGTTCGATGATGAGATCGCGCATATTCGGCTCCGGCATCATCACAGTGACGCTGTCCCAGCCGGGCCATCCTTCGCGCGCGTCAAAGCCGAGGATCTGTCCGCGTCGCGACGAGATGAGGCCGTGCGCCTTGCTGGTGTGCGTCGCCGGCGTGTGGATCGCGACCTTGCAGATCGGCTCCAGAAGGATCGGCTGGCAGTCGGGCAGCGCTTCGCGGATCGCCTGACGCCCCGCCATCTTGAACGACATCTCGTTGCTGTCGACCGAATGGAATTGCCCGTCATAAAGCGTGACGGAGAGATCGACGACCGGGAAGCCGAGCGGGCCCGTCTCCAGACCCTCGACGATGCCGGCCTCGACCGCCGGGATATATTGCTTCGGCACTGAGCCGCCATGGATGTTTTCGTCGAAGCGGAAGCCCTCGCCGCGCGACAGGGGCGCGATCTTCACCTTGATATCGGCGAATTGTCCGTGTCCGCCGCTTTGCTTCTTGTGGCGCGCGTGATGATCGACGACGCCGCGGATTGTCTCGCGATAGGCGGCCTTCGGCGGCGATGTCGCGATTTCGATGTTGAAGCGGTGTTTCAGTTTCGCTGCGACGAGACGCAGATGCACGTCGCCCTGCCCGCTGAGGATCGTCTCGCCGGTGTCGGCGCGCCGTTCGGTCGAGAGCGAGCGGTCTTCGTCGAGAATTTTTGCGAGCGCCGTCGACAGCTTCACGTCGTCGCGGTCATTCCTGGCGCGGATCGCCAGCGCAAAAAGCGGGGGCGCGAGCGGCGGCGCGGCCGCCTTGCGCAAGGCGCCGTCGACAAGATGATCGCCGGTCGCCGC
>JBGSSK010000154.1:0-9323 GCA_041737095.1 Parvularculaceae bacterium
GCAGTGCGCGCGATCGCCGGGCTCAACGCGGCGGTCGTCATGAGCCACCTCGCCTGCGCATCGGAACCGGCGCATCCGATGAATGACCGCCAGCGCCGGCGATTTCTTGAAATCGCCGCGCTGTTTCCGGGGGCGCGAAAAAGCCTTGCGGCGTCGGCCGGCGCCCTGCTTGACCAAACCTTTGGCGTCGATCTTGTCCGGTTCGGCGTCGGACTCTACGGCGTCAATCCGCAGGATTGCGGGGCCTCCGTCGTTGCGCCAGTCGCAACGCTGTCGGCGCCGGTCATAGCGGTGAAAAAAGTCGCAGCGGGCGAAACTGTCGGCTATGGCGCAACCTACACGACAGCGGCGCCGTCTATCCTCGCGACCGTTCTTCTCGGCTATGGCGACGGCTATCCGCGAGCCGCGTCCAACCGGGGCGCGGCGTTCCTCGGCGGCGCGCTTTGCCCGATCGTCGGGCGGGTCTCGATGGACCTGATCGTGCTTGACGCTGCGGCGACGACGCCGGCGGTCGGCGATCGCGCCGAATTTTTCGGACGAAGTTTGCCGATTGAATCCGCGGCAAGCGCTTGCGGAACAATCGGTTATGAGTTGCTGACCGCGATCGGCGGATTGTCGCGGCCGCGCCGGGGGCTTGGCGGGCGGGTCGAGCGTCGATACCTCTTCGACGGCGCGCCGGTCGATCTTGCGGATACCGGCCCCGAGGGGAACTGAGGCATGGATTTGCTTGCGTATATCGGCCGGGGAGCGATCGCAGTCCTGTCGGAGATCGGCGCGCTGTCGGTCTTCGCGCTGCGCGGCGCGTTCGCCTGGGCCTCCGGGCCCTTCTACACGCGCGAATTCTGCAACGCCGCGATCCGCATCGGGTTCAATTCGCTTCCCGTCGTCGGACTGACAGCCATCTTCACCGGCGCAGCTTTGGCGCTCAATATCTATGACGGCTCGCTGCGGTTCAACGCCGAGACGTTCCTGCCGCAGATCCTGTCGGTGTCGATCGTGCGTGAATTGGGGCCAGGCTTCGCCGCGTTGATGGTGGCGGGTCGATCCTCATCGGGGATCGCCGCCGAGCTTGGCGCCATGCGCGTCTCCGACCAGATCGACGCGATGTCGACGCTCGCCGTCGATCCGTACAAATACCTTGTGTCGCCGCGCATTCTGGCGACGACGCTGATGCTGCCGTTCATCGTGCTTGTCGCTGACCTCATCGGCATCCTCGGCGGCTGGCTGGTCGCGGTCTATGCGCTCGGATTCGAGGGCGCGACCTATATCCGCAATATCGAGCAGTTCCTGACGATCGACGACGTGACGTCCGGCCTTGTCAAGGCGGGCGTCTTCGGTTTCCTGATCTCGGTCATGGGGTGCTATTACGGCTTCAGGAGCCGCGGCGGCGCGCAAGGCGTCGGCGGCGCGACGCGCTCTGCGGTCGTCGCCTCGGCGGTTGCGATCCTCGCTTCGAATTACTTCATGACATCGCTGTTCGTGGACTTTTGATATGACGAGCGCGACGCCCAGAATTGCAATCCGCGGCCTCACGAAATCCTTCGGATCGAAGGAGGTTCTGCGCGGCGTCGATCTCGATATCGAAGACGGACGCTCGCTCGTCATCATCGGCGGCTCCGGCACCGGCAAATCGGTGCTGCTGAAGTGTATTCTGGGGCTCATGACCCCTGACGCCGGCGAGATCCTGATCGACGGCGTCAACATCGTGAAATTGTCGTCCTTCGAGCGCGCCCGGAAAACCCGCGAGATCGGCATGCTGTTCCAGGGATCGGCTCTGTTCGACAGCCTGAAGGTCTGGGAAAATATCGGCTTCCGCCTCATCCATGGCGAAGGGAAATCCGCCCGCGTCGCGAAGGAGCGCGCCGCCGCTTGCCTCGCGCAGGTCGGCCTGCCGCCGGAAGTCGGCGACCTCGCGCCGTCGGAATTGTCGGGCGGCATGCAAAAGCGCGTGGCGCTGGCGCGCGCGATCGCCGCCGACCCGAAAATCCTTTTCTTCGACGAGCCGACGACCGGTCTTGATCCGATCACCGCCGACGTCATCAACCGTCTGATCGTCGAGCGCGTCAGGGCGCTCGGCGCGACGGCGATTTCGATTACTCATGACATGATCTCGGCGCGCAAGATCGCCGACGATATTGCGATGATCTATCAGGGGCGCATCGTCTGGCGCGGCCCGTCGGCGAAAATCGATGATTCCGGCAACCCTTACGTCGACCAGTTCGTGAACGGCCGCGCCGAAGGTCCCATCAAGATGACGCTCAAGGTTTTGTAAACGTCGTCGACTGACCTTTCGCCAGAACCGGCCGGTCGCGAAGGTTGCGCTGTCTTCCTTATTAGGAGCCGCAATTGCAGGTCGGCCTTTGCGTCGAAGCGCTGGGAACCCTCATGAAATTTCCAACTACGGTCATCGCCGTGATGCTGGCGGCGGCCACGCATTGACCTCAGCCGGTGAAAAGCGTCTTGCCGTCGGGGCGTTGCGGCGCCGCCGGAGTGAAACTTGCGGCGTCGGAAAACGCCGCGCGGAAGGCCGGCCGTTCGGCCAGCCGCCCGAGATACCGCTTGAACACATCGTCCTTGCACTGACCATAAAGGTCGGCCCAGGCGACATTATGCCCGATGACGCAGTCGGCGGCCGAAAATTCGTCGCCGCAGATGAACTTGTGCCTGCTGAGCCGCGCCGCCAGTTGCGGCTCGATCTCGCTGGCGAGTTTCTTCCGGTAGCGATCGACCGTGCGCTGGTCGCGCTCAGCCGGCGGCAGCACATGCTCATGGATACGGATCTGCCAGAGGATCATGTCCATGGTCGATCCGCCGAAATGCAGCATTTGCAGGTAGTCAGCGCGGGCGCGCGACAGTCCCGGCGGCGGCGCAAGGCGCTTTTCCGGATAGGCGTCGGCGAAAAAGCCGACCATCGCCGCGCTTTCGAGCATCGCCATCGTCCCGCCGTCATCGAAAGTGATTTCGAGCACCGGCACATTATGATTGGGGTTCTTCGCAAGGTAGGCCGGCGCATATTGCTCGCCGGCGTATAGATTGAGCCGCGCCGATTCGAACGCGTCGCCGACCGTCTCGTGCAGGATCCATTTCGCACGGGCGCTGCGGCTCGGACCGAAATGATAGAGTTTGAGGGAGCGGATCGCCGGCACGGCTACAGCTCCACGATGACGCCGCGATCGGGCGGCGCCCGCCCGCTCAGCACGCGCTGATAGGCGTCTTCAAGCCCGTTCATCCCGAGCGCCCGGTCGAGCTTCAGCCAGTCGCGGCTCCGGATCGCGGCGTCGCGCCAGAAGACGAACGCCTTCTTCTCGAAAATCCCCGGCCCCCAGTCGCTCGCGCGCTTCTGGATATGGCCGGGCGCGAAGAACATGGCGCTCCGCTCCCGAATGAAATCGGGACCCATGGCGTTCTCGTCGTAATGCGTGATGCCGACATTCGAGCAGAAGCGCATGTTGTCGCCCAAATGCCTGTGCAATGCCGAGAGCACCTTGCCATTGCCCGACATGTCGACAATGACCGACGGCGTCTTTGAGTCGATCGAGCCGATATCGTCATAGGAATGAACGCTGGCATAGAGGCGGAGTTTGCTGACCGTGCCGAAATTCGCCGCCGACGTCATTCCGATGATCGCCGGCGCGGCGTTATCATCGCCAAGCGCCATGGCGAGGCCGATGGCGGTTTTTGAAGAAGCGTTTAGAATGATTATCTGTTCTGCGCCAAACCATTTGTTGTCGGCGAGGAAATCATAAAGGCAGAACGACGTAGCATAGAGCGGAAACAGCAGCATGCGTTCGTCATCCATGGCGGGATCGAAATGCGGCTCGCCCGAGATGCGCGCGTACGAATTGTAAACGGGCGGCAGGCCGGCGCGATGCGGTGCAGCGTCAAGGAGGCGTTCCGGTTTCACCTTGCCGGGCGTCATGACGAGATGGCTGCCCATCGGGAAATATCCGTACAGGCGTTCGCCCGTGTTGATATCGGCGCATTTCGACTGGACGACATCAGCGAACCCCCAGACCGGGATGACGCCCCAGCCTTCCTCCGCCGGAAAGAATTTCCAGTAGCCGATTTTCTCGCCGACGACGCCATAGGTGATGTTGTTGGCGGTCAGGGCGAAGCGATCGACCTTGACGAGGATTTCGCCGTCATTCAGCGCCGGCGCCTCGCAGGTCGTGCGGCGCGTGCGGGCGAGGTCGTCCCTGCGGATCTCGAGAGTTTCGATTTTCGTCATATGCGTCCTCCGTGGCGCGGCGTGACAGGCCAATGGACGCAAACTATAGCGGACGGGCGCCGTCGACGGGATTTCTTTTGCAGTTGCCGCTCATCCAGCGCCTGAAACTCGTCCGCCAGCGCGCGCTGGCTGCGCTGCGTGTCGGCGGCAATGTCGATGTCCGGCTGGAGGAAGGCGCCGACGGACTTTTCGTTTGCGTCGAGGAGGCGCGGATCGCTGTTCCCTCGCCGCTTCGCTGGAAGCTTTATCGGAAGGGATGGACGGCGCGTCTCGACCGGCTCGAGCAGGAATATGGCGTCGGGCGCCATTTCTCTCTCGACCCTGGCGGCGTCGTTCTTGATATTGGCGCCAACGTCGGCGAATTCGCGCATGTCGCCGCGCGCTACGGCGCGGCCGCGCATTGCTTCGAGCCCGATCCCGCGGTCTTCGCCTGCCTTCAAAAGAACATTGCGGCGCTGCCGGCGGCGAGCGCCTATGACGACGTCGTCTGGAAAGAAGACGGTTCGGTCGATTTCGGCCTTGCGCCCGAGCGCGCCGACAGTTCGATCTTCGCCGAGGGACCGCGCATGTCGAAGCGCGCACTCACCATCGAGACCTTCGCGCGCGCGCGCGCGCTCACAAAGATCGACCTCGTCAAATGCGACGCCGAGGGCGCTGAGCCGGAAGTCCTCGAAGGGATCGGCGCCGCCTTTCCGATCGTTAACGGCGTCGCGCTCGACACCGGCGCCGAAAGACAGGGCCGCCGCACCAACGAGGAATGCGCCGCGATCCTGAGGCGCCATGGCTTCGCCGTCATCGACGAGAAAATCGGCACGCGCTGCATGACCTATGGCGTCCGGGGCCGACGCTGAAAGGCCTGCCTTCGTCCGCGCGACCTTGTTTCTTTTTCGAGACTTTCCGCGGGTTTCAGCCGCAAAAGGCGCCCTTTTTCCCAAAGGAAAAGCAGGCCCTTTCGGCGCGCCGGCGTCGCGGCTGATCGATCGATTGTCTTCCAAGCGGCGCGCTCCCTTCTGAAATCGCGGACGAAATCATTCTAAAGCCAAACGCAAGGTGTAGGACGGATTTTTGTTTCGCATTGTTTTCAACGCGTTAGATGGTTAACGCGTTTTTTACGCCCAGCGGTAATTGAAGCTGACGGAAATGCGCGGCGCGTCGCTCCGGTTCAGCACGACTTCGTGGCGCAGCCAGCTTTCCCACATCAGCGCCACACCGGCTTCCGGCGCCAGGTAAACGAAACTGCGCGCATCCTGCGGCGCAGAATCAGTGCGCGGCGGCGCCGCCATCATCATCGGCAGGCGCGGGTCCTCAAATCTGATCGCCGCGGCGCCGTCGGGAACGCTCGCGTAGTAGGTTCCTGAAATGACGCTGAGCGGATGAATATGCCCTGAATGAAAGCCGCCGCCGTCAAGCACGTTGACCCAGATATTGTCGAGTTTCAGTTTGCCGCCGCCGAAATCGAAATGCGCCGACGCCGCAAACTGCGCCGCTTGCGCATCGAGAAATTTTTTAAGCGCAGCGAAACACGGCGCGCGCGCGGGAAGATCCGTCAGCGAGCCGTAGGACGTATAGCCGGGATAGGCGTTTTCTTCGCACCATTGTAGGCCGAGCGCGTCCTCTTCGGCGAATGAGAGCGCCGCGGCGATGATATCATCATTCAGCGCCGCCGCCTTTGGGAGCGACGCGCGTCGGATGCGGGTGACGAAAAGCGAAAGCGTGTCGGCCATTTCGGTCGAATTAGTGTCATTTCCGGCCGGAGGCAAATGCGGCGCAGCGCCGGGTAGGGTAATTATCCGGAAGACCGAGTAAATCGCCGCCATGACCAGAACCGACGGCCGCGGACGGCCGCCCCATGACGACCTGCTGACGCCCGCTGAATGGCGGGTGTGCGAACTCGTCCGTCACGGGATGACAAACAAGGCGATCGCCGGGCGATTGGGCGTCAGCATCGATGCGGTGAAATTCCACATCGCCAATGCGCTCGCAAAGCTCGGCCTCGATGACAAGCGCGCGCTTCGCCGATGGGACGGCGTTTCGAAAGCAAGCGCTCTTGCTGGAAGGAAAAAGGCAATGGAAGAACTCAATCTCGGACAAATCGGCCAGATCGCCAGGACCGTCAAGGACATCAAGGCGTCGGAGCGCTTTTACAAGGACGTGCTGCGACTTCCGCACTTGTTCACATTCGGAAATCTCGCCTTCTTCGATTGCGCCGGCGTCCGCCTGTTTCTTTCAGAAGGCGACGCGGGCGAAAGCGCCTCGATCCTCTATTTCCGCGTTGCGGACATTCACGCCGCCAATGAGGAGATGCGCGCGCGCGGCGTCAAGTTCACCGACGCGCCGCACATGATCCACAAACACGCCGACGGGACGGAGGAATGGATGAATTTCTTCGAGGACAATGAAGGCCGCCCGCTGGCGATCATGGCGCAGGCGAACCCATAACGTCCCGCCTGTCGATTTCCAGCCGCGCGCCGCGCATCACCTGTCGACGCTGATGTCGAAATGCAGGACTTCCTCGCGCCGGCCTGTGCGATGGCGCCGCGACGCGAGTCGCGCTATCGCCGCTTGCCGGCCATTCAGAAACGCGGATGACACGCGCGCGGCAGGGGCCGCGGAGGAACGATAATGCTGCTTCGCCGTTTCGCTGAGCATGTCAAAGCGCAGAACTGGCTCGCGGTCGCGCTTGACTTCGCGATTGTCGTTCTTGGCGTCTTCATCGGCCTGCAGGTGCAGGCATGGGCGGTGGAGCGCGACCGCCAGAAGAACGAAGGCGACTATCTCGCCCGCCTGCATGGCGAAGTCGAGCAGCTCCTCGCGACGCGGGCGCGGTATGATCGGACACGCGCGAAGTTTTCCGCCGACCTGATCGGCGCTATCGAGACGCTCGACCTCGACGACGCGAATGTTTCGTTGTCGCTCGAGCAATGCGACGCGATCGCGGGATCGGCGCATACGACGATCCCGCCGGCGGAACTGCCGACCGTCGCGGAGCTGTTGTCGACCGGACGGCTCGACCAGCTGACATCGGCGACAGTGCGAACCGCCGTCCTCACCTATGTGCAGGAGGCAGCGCGGGCCCGCGATCTCATCATGGTCATCACCGATTCGGGGCGCGATCTCGGCAAGGCGCACCCGCATCTCATCACGCATCATGTCGGTCCGTCGCGATCCGTCGAGGATGAAATATGGCTGAACCCCGAATGCCGCACCGGGGCGATGCGCGCCGATCCCGCTTTCCGGAACGAGCTCGGCGAGAACGCCTATATGTACAATGTCTACGCCAAGCGCGCCGTGTTGCCGGTCAGCGCTCAACTGGCGGCCTTGCACAAAGTGCTGGATGCCGAAATCGGCGTCGAACATCCGGCCGATGCGGCCGCGGCGCGGTAATCCGGCAAGACTTCGCCGACCGCAATCCGCTCGTCATTGGAGCGTATCGAGAAATGAATCCGCTTCGGCGACGATCGCTTCGCGGCGCTCGCTCGGCCAACCAGCGAGCGTGCGATACGGCATGGCGAGACGGGGATTGCCCGCGAGGCGGTCCGTCTGCCGGATCAGGAACGCCCAGTAGAGATAATTGAACGGGCACGCCTTCGGGCCGGTCTTCTGTTTGACGTCGAAAGCGCATTTCGAACAGAAGTCCGACATCCGGTCGATATAGGCGCCCGATGCCGCGTAGGGCTTCGACGCCATCTGGCCGCCATCCGCGAAAACCGCCATGCCGAGCGTATTGGGCATTTCAACCCATTCGAACGCATCGGCGTAGACCGCAAGATACCAACGCTCGATCTCGCGCGGCGCAACGCCGGCGAGGAGCGCGAAATTGCCGGTCACCATCAGGCGCTGAATGTGATGCGAATAGGCGTGGCGCGCCGTAGCGCCGACGACTTCGCTAACGCATCGCATTTCGGTGTCGCCCGTCCAGTAGAAATCGGGGAGCGTTCGGCTCGCTTCCAGCGCATTCCGCCGCTCGTACTCCGGCATCAAGGTCCAGTAGACCCCGCGCACATATTCGCGCCAGCCGAGGATCTGACGCACGAATCCCTCAACGGCGTTCAGCGGCGCGACGCCTTTCCGCCACGCCTCCTCCGCCGCCTTGCAGACCTCGCGCGGCGATAAAAGCCCGAGATTGATCGCCGGCGCGAGGAGGGAGTGAAACAGAAACGGTTCGCCCGCCCTCATCGCGTCCTGATAATCTCCGAACCGCGGCAGGATGTCGGCGACGAAATGATCAAGCGCCGACAGCGCATCCTCGCGGCTCACCGGCCAGCCGAACTCCTCAAGCTCGCCAAAATTGTCTGCGAACCGTTGCTCGACGAGGTCGATCACCGCGCGCGTCGCTGCGTCCGGCGCAAAACGACGCCGCTCGGGCGGAAGCAACGAAGCCGGCAGCGCCTTGCGGTTCTCCGCATCGAAATTCCACGCGCCGCCGGCGGGCAGGTCGCCCTCCATCACGACCCGGTGCTCGCGCCGCATTTCACGATAGAAATGCTCCATCCGCCACGCGCGGCGGCCGCGCGCCCATTTCGCAAACCGCGCCCGGCTTGCGAAAAAGCGGTCGTCCGCGCGTATCTCTACCGGCCGGCCGATCAGCGCTTCCCACCCATCGACCATCTGCTTGACGCGAAATTCGCCGGGCTCGGTCACAATCAGCCGGTCGGGCGCATGCCGCGCCGCCGCGCGCCGCACCTCGCTGGTCAGATCGCCGCGATTTTCAACCGCATCGAGGGTGACGTAATCGACCTTGACGCCGCGCGCGCGCAATTCATCCGCGAAGTGGCGCATCGCCGACAGCACCAGCACAATCTTCTGCTTGTGATGCGGGACATAGGCGTTTTCCTCCATCACCTCCATCATCAGCACGACATCGCGCGCCGGATCGAGTCCGGTGAGCGCCGGGATCGCATGTGAAAGCTGATCGCCGAAGATTATCCTGAGATCGCCCACAGCGCGGCGCGCCTCATTCCCACTCGATTGTTCCAACAGCATATAACCATTTGAAATCACTCACAATTTTATTTTGGCGACGAACAAACTCCGCCGCTAAGACCGTCAAAAAGTTACGCTTTTGATTTTAAAAGGAAAATCGCCGGAAAATTTC
>JBGSSK010000164.1:0-5271 GCA_041737095.1 Parvularculaceae bacterium
GACGGCGCCGGCGCTCGCCGCGGGAAGCGGCGGAGGCGGCGGCCTTCCGGCGACCAGCGGGCCACGCGTCGATCCGGCTGAAGCATACCGTGATGGGGTCGCGGCGCTGCAGGCCAAGGATTACAAGACCGCCGAGAAGAAATTCGGCGACGTTCTTTCTGTCGCACCGAAGAATCCGGAGGCGAACTACTACATGGCGCTCGCCAAGATCGGGAACGGCAAGACGAAGAATTCTGTCCGTTATCTCGAAAAGGCGATCAGGGAGCGCGGCAATTTCGTCGAGGCGCGCGAAAAGCTGGCGCTTGTTTCGATCGAGCTCGGCGACCCGGCTCCGGCCGAAGAACAGCTTGCCGCAATCCGCGCACTCAAGGACGAATGCGCGTCGAAGGGCGACTGCGAAGCCGATTTCGTCGCGCGCGTCGATGCCGCAATCGAGCGCGTCACGTCGGCGCTTTCGCCGGCCGAAGCGGCGCCCGCGGACCCGGCGATCGAGGGCGAGACAAGCGAGGAAAGCGAAGAAGGCGTCGCAGGCGAGGACAAGGACCAAGGCGACGGCGACACTGCGGCACAGGACGAGCAGGCGCTCTTTTTCGCGCCGCGCCGCGATGGCGTCGATTCATATCTGGCGGCGGTGCGCCTCATCAATGAAGCGCGCTACGTCGAGGCGATCGCCGAACTTGATCGCTCGGCAGCGATTGTCGGCCCGCATCCGGACATTCTCAATTATCTGGGTTTTTCGCACCGCAAGCTCGGCGCATTCGACAAGGCGAAAGCCTATTACGCAGAGGCGCTGGCGATTGATCCCGATCACAAGGGCGCCAATGAATATCTCGGCGAGCTGTTTCTCGAACTCGGCGACATGGCGAATGCGCGGCGACAATTGGCGGCGCTTGACCGCATCTGCGCGTTCGGTTGCGCGGAACGCGAAGACCTTGCAAAGCTCATCGCCCGCCGTGACGGCGCCGTTGCGGCGCGCTGATGGCCGGCGTCCCTGCGGCGGCGTTTGCTGTCCTGGCGCTGGCCGCTGTCGGGCTCCCGATCGGCGATGCGCGCTGGACGCATGCTGACGCCGATCTTTTCCGCCTGTTGTCGGCGACGCCGGGCGAGTGCCTCGGGCCGGTCGATCCGAAGGACGCGCATGAGGTCAATATCGGCGCCGTCGCCTTCCGCTCGCCCTTGCTGTTCGGCGGCGTTGCGGCGCGCACTGGCTTGTCCTGCAATTCCTGCCATCGCGACGGTCACGACAACCGCGATTTCCATCTGGAAGGATTGAGCGGCGCGCCAGGGACCGCGGATGTGACGTCATCGGTCTTCAGCAAAACCCGCGAGGACGGCGTCTTCAATCCGGCGACGATCCCGAGCCTCGTCGACTCCGGCCGTAAATCGTCTTTCGGAACGAGAGCGCCGCATCCCTCGATTTACGCATTCGTCTCGGACGCCGTCGCCGAGGAATTCCATGGCGACGCGCCGGAAGCGCTGATCTCGGCGCTTGCGATTTACGTGAAGCGATTGCGTCGCGAACATTGCCCGCCGCGCGGGATCGGCGTGAATTCCGATTTCGACATGAGATACCCGCGCGTCGCCATCGAAACCGCGATCGAGGCGCTCGGCCGCGGCGATGACGCGACCGCCGATTTCCTCTTCGCCTCGTCGCGCCTCCTCCTGCAACGGGCGCATGAGCGGTTTGACGGCGCAGACCTTGAAAAAGAGCGTACGGCGATCACGTCGCTTTCCCGATCGATCGGCGATTTGCGCGCAAGCGCGCAAAGCGATCCGGCGGCGGCGCGGGCGATGGCGACGGACGTGCTGCGGCGGTTTGGCATCGTGCAAATCATGCTAAGAGAAGCATCGTCAAAATCGCTCTATGATAGCGACCGGCTGCGCCAACGCCTCGACGGAGTGGAAAGAACGACGGAACATTAGATGCTGAGCGTATTCGACATTTTCAAGATCGGTATCGGCCCGTCGAGTTCGCACACGGTCGGGCCGATGCGCATCGGCGTCCGGTTCCTCGCCGAAGCGAAGGAGGCGGGCGCGCTCATGGCGGCGACGCGCGTCAAAGTCGATCTCCACGGGTCGCTGGCGCTGACCGGCATCGGCCACGGAACCGACAAGGCGACAATTTTGGGACTGCTCGGCTTTGCGCCCGACGAGACCGATCCCGATGTCGCAGAGCGCGCGGTTGCGCGCGTCAGGGCCGAGCGCCGGCTCGCGCTCCATCTGGGACCGGAAATCGATTTCGATCCCGCCCGCGATCTCGACTTGCGCGGCGACATCATTCCGACCGTCCATCCGAACGAAATGCGCCTTGCGCTTTTCGATGCGGCG
The DNA here is from genome assembly GCA_041737095.1 of Parvularculaceae bacterium. Classification (GTDB taxonomy): domain Bacteria; phylum Pseudomonadota; class Alphaproteobacteria; order Caulobacterales; family Parvularculaceae; genus Amphiplicatus. The sequence continues at coordinate 2,329 of JBGSSK010000164.1, forward strand.
GGCGCGACGCTTTTCGAGCAGGTCTATTATTCGGTCGGCGGCGGCTTCATCGCGAGCGCCCGGCAATTGTCGGCGCCGGCGCCCGGCGATCTCATCAAGGACCCGCACAGGAGCCCGTACAATTTCGGCTCGGCGCGCGACCTGCTAGCGATTTGCGATCGCGAGGCGCTGGCGATCGACGAGGTGATCCTCAGGAATGAGGACGCGATCCGGCCGCGCGCCGAAACGCTCGCCGGCGTCGACCGCCTGTGGCTGGCGATGCGGGATTGCATCGACCGGGGCCTCAGGACCTCCGGCGTCCTGCCGGGCGGGCTAGAGGTGAAGCGCCGGGCGCCGGCGCTCTTCAAAAAACTCGTCGATGCGCCGCTCGCCAATGAGCGCGAGCAGTTGTTCGACTGGCTCAATGTCTATGCGATGGCGGTCAATGAAGAAAACGCCGCGGGCGGCCGCGTCGTCACCGCGCCGACCAACGGCGCCGCCGGGATCATTCCGGCGGTCATCAGGCATTATTGCGAGGAAGACGGGGCTCCGCATACGGAGCATATCCGCCGCTTCCTGATCACAGCCGCCGGGATCGGCATGCTCTACAAGCAGCGCGCCTCGATCTCGGGCGCCGAAATGGGCTGCCAGGGCGAGGTCGGCGTCGCCTGTTCGATGGCGGCGGGCGGTCTCGCCGCTGTCTGGGGTGGCGCGCCGGCGCAGATCGAACATGCGGCGGAAATCGGCATGGAGCACAATCTCGGCCTAACCTGCGATCCGGTCGGCGGCCTCGTGCAGATCCCCTGCATCGAGCGTAACGCAATCGGCGCGGTCAAGGCCGTCAACGCCGCGCGGCTTGCACTGCGCGCTTCGGAAAGCCACAAGGTGTCGCTCGATCAGGTTATCGAAACGATGCGCCAGACCGGGCTCGACATGTCGCGGAAATACAAGGAGACGAGCGAGGGCGGTCTCGCCGTCAATGTCGTCGAATGTTAGGAGGCCCGATTGCTAGACGCCTTTCGAAAACTCTTCAGCGGTCCTGATGTCGCCGAGCGGAAGGAGGCCGGCGAGGAATTGATGATCTCGATCGCCGCGCTCATGGTCGAGGCCGCTGTCGCCGATGAACATTACACGGCGGACGAGCGCGCGCTGATCGGCCGGCTTCTGGTGCGCGAGTTCGGCGTCGACGAAAGCGACACGCCCGCCATTCTCGCCAAGGGTGAAGCGCGGCAGAAAGCCTCGGTCGATCTCTACCGGTTCATCCGCGACGCCAAGGCGCTTTCGCCGGCCGAGAGGGTGACGCTGGTTGAATCGCTCTGGCGGGTCATCCTATCCGACGGCGCCAAGCACAGCTTTGAAGACATGCTGGTCCGCCGCGTCTGCGGTCTGCTGCATGTCGGCGATGTCGAAAGCGGCCTGGCGCGGCAGCGCGTGCAGCAGGAGTTGGGACTCTAGGCGGGCTGTTCTTGCGACGCTTCCTCCGCCGGCTCGTTCTCGCCAATTTCAAAGACGGTCGGTGCGGCGTTTTTCGGCACCGGCGTGAACGGCGATTTTTTCTCGTCGGGCGCCGGCGGTCGCTTGATGATCCTGTAGAAGCAGAAAGCCGCGAAGCCGACATAGATCGTCGCGATATAGATAAAGAGCGCCGGCGGACCGAATGTCGCCATGACGATCGCGCCGAGCGTCGCCCCGACAACCGATCCGCATCCATGCAGCAGCAACAGGCCGCCATTCGTCTCGACGGAGGCGCCAGGCTCGGCATGATCATTCGCATGCGCGGCGTTCAACCCGAACATCGGAATGACAAAGGCGCCGAACAGCGCGCCGAAGCCGAGCAGCGCCGCGGGCGAGGCGCCGCCGAATTGCGCCAGCGCCAGCGCAGCGACGACGCCGAGGATCGATGATCCGAACATGACGCGCCGGCGGTCGATGCGGTCGGAGAGCCAGCCGAGCGGCCATTGCAGCAGGGCCGCCCCGACAATGACGGCGCTGATGAACGCTGCGATCAGCGCGGTCGAATAGCCAAGCTGTTGCGCGTAAACTGCGCCGACGCCCCAGAAGGACGCGTTCGCAAGTCCTACCAGCGGCGCACCGACTGCGGCAACCGGCGAGACCTTGAAGAGGCGCGGAATATCGAGGCGCGCCGTCTCGATCGGCTTTGGCGCATCGCTCTTCGTCAGCGCGACCGGCGCCAGCGCCAGCGACAACAAAATCGAGACAAGCGCGAAGAGGTGAAAATCCGCCGGATCGGCGGTCGCGAGCAGCGCATTGCCAAGCAGCGTCGCGGTCAGATCGATGATGCGGTAGACGGACAGGATCTCGCCGCGATTGGCGTTCGTCGCGCGTTCATTGATCCAGCTTTCGATGACCATGATGAGGCCGGCGAAGCAGAACCCGGTGATCGCGCGCAACACCGCCCAGATCCAGACATCGACGACCAGCGGATGGATCAGCGCCGACGCCGACGCGATCGAGGCGAGGGCGAGAAAGGTCCTGATGTGGCCGACGGATTTGATGAAGGCCGGATTGAACCGGCAACCGAGCACGAACCCGCCGAAATAGGCCGACATCAGGACGCCGATCAGCGAGGTCGGAAAACCCTCGATGTTGGCGCGCACCGCAAGCAGCGTTCCCTGCAGCCCGTTCCCCGCAAGAAGGATGGCGGCTGCCAGCAGCAACGAAAAAATGGCGGCGACAGAACGAATCATCGGGCGGCGATAATGGCGGCGCCCTCGCGATAACCGCGTCAGTCCGCGCATTCAAGGCGCGCCGGCCGGCGCGACTTCCCGCGGCGCTTGCGGGGTGCTAATCGCCACCCTTCGCTGCGGGCGTGGCGGAACCGGTAGACGCAACGGACTTAAAATCTGTTGGCAACCCTTCACGTCTGCACGGGATCGAGTGGAAAAAGTGAAACAAGAACAGGGAGTTGTGGAGCGCAAAGACGAATGAAAAATTTGCAAAGGC
>JBGSSK010000172.1:0-19902 GCA_041737095.1 Parvularculaceae bacterium
GTCAGCAATGCGCCGGAGCCTGCGGCCTGGGCGCTGATGCTGCTCGGCTTTGGCGCCGTCGCCTGGCGTCTCAAGCGACGTCATTTTGCGTCCGCCCTCCTGCAGGTGAATTAGCGCCAGATCGCTAGAATTGTTAAGGAACGGGCAAGCTTCCTTTAAAGGCTCCTAATTATTCTCCAACTCGCTGAATGTGGGGGGCGTGGCGAAGTCACGTCCAAGGAGAAAGGCCATGACCATGGCTACCCGTATCGTCATCGTCGCACTTGCTGCGATGCTTGCTGCGTTCCCGGCGCGCGCAGCAACGACAGTCTATGCGTCGTCGGTCTACAGCGAGTCGAATGTCACCAATTCCGGCAATGCGCTCTTTGCTGCGAACGGGAACGCAGCCCTGATCCTTTCCGGCGGCGAATTAGTGCTGCGTTACAATAATCCGCTGACCGGCGGGAGCATCGCGGCCACCTTGCTACCGCTGGCGACATCGCCCGCGGCGAATTTCATCGCTGTCGCAATCGGCGAGGTGATTGGCGGCGTTGCGACCTTCTCCGGAGAATTCGCCTTCGCCGATTTCGGCGCCGGCGGCATTCAGAACTTCGACCTGACCGCCCTGTGTTCAACTGTCTCTGCGACAGGATGTTCGCTGCTGAGGATCAGAAACGTGGCGGCGTTTAATACGCCGGGCGCGCTTATCGACGGCGTCAGCGGCGTCAGCAACGCGCCGGAGCCCGCGGCCTGGGCTCTGATGATGCTCGGCTTTGCCGGTGTCGGCTGGCGGCTGAAAGAGAGTCGCAAACGTCGCAGCGGCCTCGCGGCGTCACCGCGTTCCGGCGCGGTCTTCGCCTGAAACGACCCCCCGCCGTTCAAACCCCTCCGAACGGCAACCGAACCGCCCGGCAGACCCCGCCGGGCGGTTCATTTCCGTTCCGGGGGCTGACGTTTCCACACATATTTTCGGCGCGGCGTCCACGCATCGTCGACGATATCGAAGCTCTCGGTCACATGCGTGTCCTTGTCGGGAAAATGGCTTTTGTGGCCCGTTCGCGTCTCGCTGCCGTCTGCATTGTAGAAGGTCTGATCTGAGAGGGTTCCAGAGCCGTCTTGCCGGAGGACGCCGAGCCCGAGCGCACCGCCCCAGCCGAATTGTTCGACGACGGCTTCCCGTTTGTCAGGGCGCCAATACTGACGGAATTCCCAGAAATCAAAGTTCAGTTCCTTGCCGTCTTTGACGCCGAACAGACGCCCGGTCATGGTGTCGCCGTCAAAACCGGACACCCATTCGGTTCCATAAGCTTCAAACGGCTCGGTCTCGCTCTTGTAGTCAGAATTGTCGGCGATCCAGCGCCCGCCCTCGGCGCTCAGCGTCTTGATGTCGTCGAGATACCACTGCGGCGCGCGTTCCGCCTGCTGCGCGGTCGCCGAACCGGCTGCCAGAAAACTGCACAGACCCAACAGGAATAGGCGCATGACACCCCCCGGGATTAAGCCGACGCGGATTGCGTCCATTCTGCTACGCCCGAACAAGCGGCTTGCGGCAGAGCGTTCGGGTCCTGCGACGGGACGAAATAAACCTAGACTGCGCCCTCATCCTCGATATTCAGCACACGGCCGCAGGCCTTGCAATGAACCGCGTCATGGTCGTGACGCATCAGGCCGCAATCCGGGCATTTGAATTCGGTCTTCTGAGGCCGGATCATGACCTGCACAAGCCTTAGAAACAGGGATACGCCGACAATCATGATCAGGACGGCGATGAGCCGCCCGGAGGAGCCTTGCAGCGTGATGTCGCCGAACCCGGTAGTGGTCAGGGTGGTTACGGTGAAATAGAAGGCGTCGAGATAATTGTTGATCATGTCGTTCGAACGCTTCTGATTCTCGTAAACAAGCGCGGACATCAGGAACAGAAAGACCGACAGATTGGTGGCCGCGATAATCGTTTCGTCATGCTGTCGGAAAATACGATAGTCAGGGCGCAATTCCTTCAGCGCCCGATACGAACGGATAAGTCTCAATATCCGAAGCGCGCGCAGGAATGCGAATCCCTCGCCGATGATCGGCGCCAGCAACGAGACGATAACGGCGATGTCGGCGAGGCTGTAGGGACTCAAGATCTCTCTGGCTGGCGACCTGCTTGCGGCGACACGCATGACCAACTCGACAAGGATCGCTATTCCAATGGCGACATCGATCGCTTCGACCGTCGCAGAGTCCGGAAAGAAAGACGAGGCGATCAGAAAAACGATGGTCGCAAGATCGAAAGCGGCGAGGGCGAAATGGAACCATCGCGTGCGCTCATCGGCGCCGCGATAGAGCGTTCTCAATCTGCCAATGAACGACATTGAGCGCGGATCTTTCAGGGCTGGGCGCCGAAGACGCGCTCAAAAATGGCGTCGACGCGCCGAGTGTGGTGTGCATCGTCGAACAGGGCGTCCAGTTGCCGATCGCTGAACCGGCCCGCAATTTCCGGATCGGCTTTCAGATTGTCGATGAATGCGCCTTCTCCGCGCCAGGCCGGCATGGCGTTGCGCTGCACTAGGCGGTAGGCGTCTTCCCGCGAGAGGCCCGCCTGCGTGAGCGCGAGCAGCACCCTTTGCGAATGAACGAGACCGCCGAGCCGGTTGAGGTTTTCGCGCATTCGTTCCGGATAGACGACGAGGTTCTCGACGACGCCGGCAAGACGGTTCAACGCAAAGTCGAGATGAATGGTCGCATCGGGGCCGATCCCGCGCTCGACGGACGAGTGAGAAATATCCCGCTCATGCCAAAGCGCCACATTTTCAAGAGCCGGCGTCACGCACATGCGGACAAGACGCGCCAGTCCGGTGAGATTTTCGGTCAGGACGGGGTTGCGCTTGTGCGGCATCGCCGAGGAGCCTTTCTGGCCCGGCGAGAAATATTCCTCCGCCTCAAGCACTTCGGTTCGCTGAAGATGCCGGATTTCCGTCGCCAGCCGTTCGATCGACGAGGCGACGACGCCGAGCGTCGCGAAATACGCCGCATGCCGGTCGCGCGGGATGACCTGCGTCGAGACCGGCTCGATCGACAAGCCGAGCTTTTCGGCGACATGCGCTTCGACCGACGGGTCGATATTGGCGAAGGTGCCGACCGCCCCCGATATCGCGCAAACGGCGATTTCTTCGCGCGCGGCGATCAATCGTTTTCTCGCGCGCCCGAATTCGGCGTAATAGCCGGCGAGCTTGACGCCGAAAGTCGTCGGTTCGGCGTGGATGCCGTGGCTGCGCCCAATCGTCAGCGTGAATTTGTGTTCAAAGGCGCGCGATTTCAGTGCGGCGAGCACGCGATCGACGTCGCGAAGCAAGATGTCCGCCGCGCGCGTCAGCTGGACGGAAAAACAGGTGTCGAGGACATCCGAGGACGTCATGCCCTGATGGACAAACCGGGCCTCGGGACCGACTATTTCTGAAAGATGGGTGAGGAACGCGATGACGTCATGTTTGACCTCGCGCTCGATCGCATCGATGCGCTCGACGTCGAATGTCGCGTTGCGACCTTTCTCCCAAACCTGCACCGCCGCTTCTTTCGGAATGACACCGAGCGCCGCCATCTGGTCCGCAGCGTGCGCTTCAATTTCGAACCAGATCCGGAAGCGGGTTTCCGGCGACCAGATCGCGGTCATTTCTTCGCGGGCGTAGCGGGGGATCATGCGGGCCTCCTCTTGTCCGGCGACCTACGCCGGCCCTGCCGCCCTGTCAAAACGCCGGCGGCCGTCAGCTGAGGGTCGCTGCCTGCTCGGTCCATCGCTCGCGTGCGACTCGGCCCGGCTCGTTCAGCCTGATCTCGATCCAGCGGGCGGCGCCGTCGTCCCAGCCCGCCACCTGCCGAAAGTGAAATACGCCGAGGGCGTTGAGCCTCTGTTCGGTCGCCCGGTCTAGGCCGATAATCTGCGTGAGATCGTCCTGCTGGCCATTTGGCGCATCAAGGAGGATCGCCGGCGCCGCGGCTCGGCCGGGCGAGTCGCGACCTATCCCGGTCGATGAGAATTCGCCTGCGGCGCGTTGGGCGCGCGCCGCCTGAATCCATGCGCCGGCGGCGATGCCGGAAGCGAAGGCGATCAGCAAGAGCGCCCACATCTGTGAAATGAGCCAGACCATCATCATCCCTGCGAGTCCGATTTGAGGTTGTCGCCCACCACCACAAAATCGATCCGGCGATTGCGTTGCTGTCCGGTCCTGGTCTGGTTGGACGCGATCGGCCGGCTTTCGCCATAGGCCTTGATGACCAGTGTCGCTCTGACCGCGCCTTGAACAAGATAGTCGCGAACCGCAGTCGATCGTCGCTCGCTCAGCGCCAGGTTACCGGCCTGTGTTCCTGTCGCGTCGGTATGGCCTTCGATTTCGATGGTCAGTTCCCCGCAGGCCCGTATCTGTTCGGCAAGGTCGTCTAGCAACGCACGCTGCGCAAGGCCAAGCTCTGCGCTGCCCGGCGCAAATTCCAGCCTGCGGCCATTCAGCGCCCTGTTGATCGCGCTCTGACAGTCGCGCTGAAGATCCGCGCCGGCGACAACCGAGGCGTCTGGCGCCGATCCGCGGCGTTGAATCGAGAGTTCGAAAGCAAAAACGCCGGAAGCGCCGGCAATGAGCCCCTCCGCCGCTTCCGCAATGGCTGCATCGCTGACGACGCCGCTGATCCTGAATGCGCGGCCATGCTGGGTCACTGAGCCCGCATCGAGCAGCGAGAGCGCATGCAGCGCCGCGCGCGCCGCCGTGACCCAGCTGCCCTCATCCTCAAGATATCCCGTCGCCGTATCGTCTTTCACGGTCGCCGTGGCGACGGAGGCGTAGGGGGCGAGGATCGCGTCTCGCGCCGCCTGGCTTGGCGCTAGCCCGGCCAGCGTGAGCGACCTGTCCCGCCATTGCGCCGTAAAGCGATATTCATCGATCGGCACGATCGGCGCACTGATATTTACGGCTGTGTGATCGACGCGTGTGACGCCGCCTGCAACGAGCGCCGAAAGGGCGGCTTCGAGGGCGGCCTCGTCGGGAGCGCTGCCGGACAGAACAACGGCGCCCTGGTCGACCGCCAGTTGCGCCCAGCCGCTCTTGGCGTCGGACAGGGCCAGGTGCGCCGCCCGAGCAATCGACGCGTCGATCAGGCTGTTCCCAAACGGGCCATGAACCGCCGTTGTCCCCAGAAGCAGAAACCCGGCTGCGCAGACCCCGATCCTGAACCCAGCCGACGTCACCTGCACACCTGAATCAGTCGCATTCGTCCGATCGCCGCCGCCATTGCACGGCGCGTCGTTCGCGATATTCCCGGGTTTGCTTGCAAATTGGACGCCACACTTCTGTTCCTGATTGCATTAACCGTCCTGCGCCCGCAGAAATGGCAGCGCTCTCGCGAAACGAATCGCGGCCTAACAGGGCAACAACAAAGGACGATGAATGCCGTCCCAAGCCACCGTCATCGATGATCTTTCGCCTGTCGAGGGACATTTCGGACGCCTTGCGCTGCCGCCGATGTTGATGCCCGCTAGCGGTCGGCGCTGGGTGCTCCGACAATTTGACGAGAAAGAGGCGCTGGCGATTGAGGCCGCGACCAATTCACCGGCGCCAATCGCCCGCATTCTTGCGGCGAGAGGCGTCAGGTCGCGCGAGGCGGCCCAATATCTAAATCCGTCGCTGCGTGATGCATTGCCGGATCCGTCAACCATGATCGACATGGATATCGCGGCCGCGCGGCTTGCGAAAGCCGTGATGTCGGGTGAGCGCTGCGGCGTTTTTGGCGACTATGACGTCGATGGCACGTCGGGCGCGGCGATTCTGAAAGGCTATTTCCAGGCGATCGGCGCGCCGCTCGATGTTTATCTGCCGGATCGCATTCTTGAAGGTTATGGGCCGACCATCGAAGCGTTTCGCGCGCTGCAGCGCGGCGGCGCCAACATCATCATCACAGTCGATTGCGGCGCCGCCGCGCATGACGCCATTGGTGCTGCGGCCGAAGAGGGACTTGAGACCATCATCCTCGACCACCATCAGATGGATGGCGCGCCGCCAAAAGGCGCCTATGCGACGGTTAACCCAAATCGTCCGGATGATCGGTCGGGATTGAATAACTTGTCGGCGGCAGGAGTCGCCTTCATGGCGATCGTCGCACTGAACCGGGCGCTGAAGTCAGCGGGCTTTTTCGGCGACAGGGCCGCGCCTGACCTTTTGCAGTTTCTCGATCTCGTCGCGCTTGGCCTCGTTTGCGATGTGATGCCGATGACGGGGCTGACCCGAATTTTGACGGCGCAAGGTCTTAAGGTGCTGAACAAGGGCGGAAACCCGGGCCTTCAGGCGCTCGGGTCGCGCGCCGGCGTCGCTGTTCCGGCGAGCGCCTATGATCTCGGATTCCTGTTGGGTCCGCGCATCAATGCGGCGGGCCGCATCGGCCATGCGCGCCTCGCCTTCGATCTGTTGACGACGGATGATCCGATCAGGCGCGGCCTGCTCGCGGAAAAACTCCACGTCATGAACGCTGAGCGGCAAGCGATTGAGGCTGACGTTCAGGCGCAGGCGATCGCTCAGGTCGAACGCAAGCATGTCGGCGCCGTGATCGTCGCGGCGGGCGAAGGCTGGCACCAGGGCGTTGTCGGTATTGTTGCCGGACGTCTCAAGGAGCGTTTCGATCGGCCAGCGATTGTCATTGCTGTCGAGAACGGCGTCGGCAAGGGATCCGCACGGTCGCTCGACGGCGTTGATATCGGGAGCGCCATCCGCGCCGCGCGGGACGCAGGCCTTCTGCGCGCCGGCGGCGGGCATGCGATGGCCGCGGGCCTGACAATTGACGCCGCCGCAATCGACGCCTTCGCAGCTTTTGTCGAAGATAAGTGCCGGAACGATGTCGAGCGTGCGCTTGGCGACCGCGTGCGCGAGATTGACGCCATGATCGCGCCGAGCGCCGTGTCGGCTGCCTTTGCGGAGATGATTGCGCGCGCCGGCCCGTTCGGTCCTCGCAATCCCGAGCCGATGTTTGCGCTGGCATCGATGCGCGTCGAGCGTTCCAGGCTGGTCGGCTCCACTCATGTCGCCTGCGACCTCGTCAACGATGTCGGCGAACGCGTTCGGGCCGTCGCGTTCCGGGCGGCTGGCGAGCCCATTGGCGACGCGCTGGCCAAATCCGCCAGATTGCACGTCGCCGGGCGGGTCAAGGCTGATGCGTGGCGCGGCGGCGGCGCGGGCCAATTTCAGATTGTCGATGTCGCGGAGCCCGCGGATTGAGGGCGGCTAAAAGGGCTTGCGCGGCTCGCAAATCCTCGCCTATACAGCGCCCTCGCTTCGCAGCCGCGAATGCTGCGGGCCCTTCGTCTATCGGTTAGGACGTCAGGTTTTCAACCTGAAAAGAGGGGTTCGACTCCCCTAGGGCCTGCCACCAACATGGCTGCCCCGGCCCGCTATGGGGAAAACCATTCATCTTTCAGTCGTTGTCATTGCAGCGAAGGGCTTCGCGTTAACCTTTTGGCTGATTGATTTCGCCGCCAATTTCCGATGTATTAAGGCTTGGTAAACGATCGTTGGAAGTGTGGAGGGGCGTCGTGATCAAATCATTGTCAATGGCTTTGGCCGCCTTGGTGTTGGTGCTCGCGCCCTTACCTGCCGCCGCTCAAGGCGGCGTCTCGAAATCGCAGATCGCAAACTCGCTGACCCAAAAAGGGTATTCGGTCCAGGATTTCAAACCGAACATGCTGGCGGTTGTCGTCGGTGAGCATGTGGTGCTGGTCGGCGTCGACGGGGCGGATTCGGATGTTTCCTACATCACCTATCTCAATGGCGTGACCCTTGGCGAGGGTGGTCACAAATTCCTCAGCAAATTCAACAGCGAAGTAAAATTCGGTCGGGCCTATGTCGATCGCGACGGCGATCTTGCCCTGCAGATGGATCGCAATTCGAATGGCGGCGTTACGGTCAGGAATATCGAATCCGACTTCGAAGTCTTCCTGCTGCTGATCTCAAAATTTCTCTCGGATTACAGAGCGCAGGGTAGCGTCTAGTCCGTTCGGCGCAGTGATCGGGCGCCTGCGTAAGGCGGCGGAAAACGCGAGACCTCTTCGCCAATTTGGTGCAAAGTGCGTTCGGCGTTCTACCAAGACGGGCTGGCGACGGTCGCATTTGTTGTAAACGCGCGAGTCAGGTGAATTAGGCGTCACGGCTATCAGGGCAGAGCAATTCGGGCGGCTTGCTTTTAAGCGTCCGGATGAACTGACGGGGATTGCGGCTTCTATGGCGGACATGATCGGGGGCGCCTCGGGCGCAAAGGCGCCGGGGGGTCTTGAAGAAGAGACTTTCAGGATCGAAGGCGTCGTGAAGTGGTTTGATCCGACCAAGGGGTATGGATTCCTGATCGCCGCCAATGGCGGCGGGGATGTGCTGATTCACTCATCATGCCTGCGCGATGCGGGTCGATCGACCGCACGCGAAGGCGCGACAATCGTCTGCGAAGTGGTGCGCCGTCCAAAAGGCCTTCAGGCGCTGAAGATAATCGACATTGATGACAGCACGGCGACACCCTTGACGCCGCCAACCGCGTTGATGAGCCAGACGCCTGCCGGCGACTTCATCCGCGCGATGGTCAAATGGTTCAATCGCGCCAAGGGCTATGGGTTTGTGACGCGCGGCGATGGCACCGAGGATATTTTCCTTCATATGGAAACATTGCGCAAATGCGGGATGGGGGAAGTGATTCAGGGCCAGCGCGTCCAGGTCTCGTTCGCCGCCGGATCAAAGGGACTGCTGGCGATCGAGATCAGGCCGGACCTCGAGAATTAGACGTCAAGCGTCGGTAGTTTCCATGTCTGCACTGCATCGGATTTTGGTCATCTGGCTGATTGCGGCGTTCGCGTCCGCGGCCTCGTGCGCGCCAAAGGGCGATCGTCAAGCCGGTTTGGGCGAAGTCTTCATTTCAACGTCCACCGGCGAACACCGGTTTCAGGTTGAAATCGCCGACACCGACGAGGAACGAACGCTTGGCCTGATGTATCGGACCGAGATGGCGGACAATGCCGGCATGATTTTCGACTTCACCCATGACGTCCGCGAACATTCCATGTGGATGAAAAATACGCTCATTCCGCTCGATATGGCGTTCATCGGCGGCGACGGCCGCATTGTCCGGATCGCCGCAGAGACGACGCCGCGCTCGCTGACCTCGATCAGGTCAGGGGCGCCGGTCGCCGCCGTCTTGGAGGTCAAAGGCGGCCGGTTCGAGGCGCTTGGCGTGCAGGAGGGCGATATCGTTCGCCACCCGCTGTTTGGAAATCATTGAGCTTTACAGGCCCTTCGGGATTGGCCAATAGGCTGGGTCTTCCGGCTGAGGCGGAGCGTAGCGCAGTCTGGTAGCGCATCTGCTTTGGGAGCAGAGGGCCGCAGGTTCGAATCCTGCCGCTCCGACCAGCCGGCCGGGAATGAAGAGGTTCGGGCGCATCATGTTCGCAAAGATCTATCAACCGTCAAAAACGGCGATGCAGTCCGGCAAGGCGAAAGCCGGCGTCTGGCTGCTTGAATTCGAGGCCACCGCCGCCCGCCGCATCGATCCATTGATGGGATGGACCAGCTCGGACGACACCACCGCCGGACAGGTCCGCCTTTCCTTTGAAAGCATGGAGGCCGCCGTCAAATACGCCGAGAGCCGGAACATCCCGTTTCGGGTGATCGAACCGCATGGCGCGACGCCGGTCGCCAAGGCCTATTCAGACAATTTCTCTTTCCGCCGGCGCAAGCCGTGGACACATTGAGCGATGCCTCTTCGACTCCGTAGCTCAGCTGGATAGAGCACCCGCCTTCTAAGCGGGCGGTCGCAGGTTCAAGTCCTGCCGGAGTCGCCACTTGAACGAGCATGCGAGCGATCCCGTCAAAGATCCGGCAATTGCGTTTCGTCGACGCCTGTCGTCGGCGCCGACAATTCCAGGACAATTTCGACTTTTCGTTTGCCTGGCTGCAGGACAAAACGCTGCGGCGTGTAGCCAGCCTTGGCGATCGTGATATTGCGGGGCGCGTCGAGTTCGATCGTGCAGGGCGCGACGCACTCTCCGAACCCCTCCACGCGCACGACGGCGCCGGACGGGGCGGTTGAAACCAGCGTCAGGACGTTCCCGCCGCCGAATGACAGCGTCTGGCATCCGCCTGCCGCGAGGATAGCCGTCAACATCGTGAGCACACGGAGCATAAAAGGGCTATCCCCTGATCGAATTCATGGCCCCGAAGGCGTGTTCCAGATCGGCGATGAGGTCGGCCTCATCCTCAAGCCCGGCATGGATTCTGAGCATCGGTCCCGCCGCTGTCCACGGGGTCGTTGACCGATTTTTTTCGGGGTGAACGTGAATGCACAGGCTTTCGAAGCCGCCCCATGAAAAACCCATGCCGAACAATCGAAGCGCATTGAAGAAAGCCCTGAGCCCCGGGGCGCCGACGGGATTGAGAATGACGCCAAAGAGGCCTGACGCGCCCGTGAAATCCCGCTTCCAGTTAAGATGACCTGGGCAAGTCTTCAGCGCCGGGTGCCGCACTTCGGCCACCTCTGGCCGCTTCATCAGCCATTTCGCGAGCGCAAGGCCCGTTTTCTGGTGCGCCTCCATCCGGATGGGCAGCGTCCGCATGCCGCGCAGGGCAAGATAGGCGTCATCCGCCGAGACGTTCGATCCCAATTGCAGCAAGGCCTGAAAGACAAGCTTTGCCGCCTCATCGCTGGCGGAGGTGACGGCGCCGATGAGGCAATCGGAGTGGCCCGCGAGATATTTCGTGCCGGCCTGAACGACAATGTCGGCGCCGAGCGCGATCGGCTTCAGGAACACGCCGCCGGACCAGGTGTTGTCGACGATCAGTCTTGCCCCTCCGGCGTGGGCCGCCTTCGCCAAAGCCGGAAGGTCCTGCACTTCAAAAGTCAGCGAACCCGGCGATTCCGCGAAAACGACCTTCGTGTTCGGCCGCATCTGCGCGGCGAGGCCCGCGCCGACCAGCGGATCATAGAATGTCGTCTCAACGCCGAAGCGCGCGAGAAAGCGTTCGCAGAATTTCCGCGTTGGATCATAGGCGTTGTCGGTGACCAGGACATGATCGCCGGCCTTCACGAAGGCGAGGAGCGCGGCGTTGACCGCCTGCAGCCCGGAGGGCGCAAGCCGCGTTTCAACGCCGCCTTCAAACGCCGTCACGCATTCTTCCAGCGCGCGATGCGTCGATCCGCCCAATCGTCCGTAGACGATGTTTTTTCCGCCTTCGATGAAATCGTCATAGGTTGGAAAGAGGTAGGTCGACGCCCGCTCGACCGGCGGATTGACGGGATGCGAAGGCCGGCGATGGGGGCGCCCGGCGGCGATGACTCTGGTGCGCTCTTTCATGGCGCGACTAGGCCTTCCTGCTCAAGGAGATCGACCCGACCGGTCCCTTGGTCGAATACGACGAATCCGAGCTTCTGGTAAAGCGCAAGCGCCGCCGGATGGTCGAGCGTGCAGGTTTCGATCCTGACCTCGGACGGATCATGCGACCAGGCGAGATCAATCGCGTTCGACAGGAAAAAACGGGAGAGCCCCTTGCCGATGAAATCCGGCGAAAGCCCGAAGAACTGTATTGCGACGGATGTCTTGTCGGTCGCGTCAATCTCGGTCATGCCGGCGGGCACGCCGCCGACATAGAGAACGAAAATGTTCACGGCGGGATCGCGGATGATCTTCAGCAGTTCGGCGTCCGACAATGAACGGCGGCTGACCCAGTTCCATCGCCGTCCGACGAGATCGTAGAGATAGCGATAAAAATGCGCCGGCGGGTCTTCCGCCCTCAAGATCGCGAGCTTGCCCGGCGGTCGCGCCTGCGGCGCGTAGGTTGGGCGTTCTCTTTGGCGCAAATATGTGATCGTTACGTCAACCTGTCGGACCATGCCGCGATCATCCCCGAACGACAGGGAAGCGCCCGGCGTCATTTGCGTCGCTGCCCCATTCCGCCCATGAGCCGTCATAAAGCCGATGACGGCGATGGCCAAGTCGCTCGAGCGCGAGGGACAGCACGGCGGCGGTGACGCCCGATCCGCAAGTCGTAATGACCTCGGTGTCCATATGAACGCCTTGATCGCGAAAGAGCCGGGCGAGTTCCGCAATGGGTCGCATTTCTCCAGCAGCCGTCAACAAGGCGGCATGCGGAAGGTTGATCGCGCCGGGCATATGTCCGCTGCGAAGGCCCGGCCGCGGTTCGGCGGCGAGACCTGAAAAACGCGGGGGAGGGCGCGCATCGAGGACTGCGCCGGACCTGCTGCGAAGCAATTCTCTCACGTCATCCGCGGTGCTTGCCAAGGCGCTGTCGTCGTCGATCGCATAAATGGCGGCGTCGGGTCGCGCTGGATCGCTCGCCAGAGCGCGACCCTCTCTGGTCCATTTGGGAAGGCCGCCATCCAGGACGCTGACCCGGTCATGCCCCATGGCGCGAAAGGTCCACCAGACACGCGCCGCAGAAAAAAGCCCGGCGTCATCATAGACGACGACATCGTCGTCGCGCCTGATGCCAAGAGCGCCGACTCTGGACGCAAATTCGTCCGGGGATGGCAGCATATGCGGCAAGGCTGTCGATCGGTCTGCGATGACGTCGAGGTCAAAAAAGACCGCGCCCGGAATGCGTCGTTGCTCAAAGTCAGCACGCGCCGGCGGGTTGCCGGGCATGCGCCATGATCCATCGACGATTTTCAGATCGCCGGCGCCGAGCGCTTCCGCCAGCCAGTCCGTCGTCGCCAGCGGATAGGGAAATTCGGCGGCGACCGGCATCAGCTCATCCATGGCGGCGCCGGCAGGCCTTTGGATCTCAGAAACTCGGGATTATACACCTTCGAGGCATAGCGGTTGCCATAATCGCAAAGGATCGTGACAATCGTCGCGCCGGGCCCCAATTGCTTGGCGAGGCGAATCGCGCCGGCGATGTTGATGCCGGAAGATCCGCCGAGGCAGAGGCCTTCTTCCTGCACGAGCCGGTAGATGAGCTGGAGCGCTTCCGCATCCTCGACGCGATAGGCGTCATCGAAACTGACGCCCTCGAGGTTTGCGGTGATGCGGCCCTGACCGATGCCTTCGGTGATCGACGAGCCTTCGCTCTCCAGTTTTCCGTGCTTCACCCAGCTATAGAGTTTTGCCCCCATCGGATCGCTGAGCACGCATCTGACGTCGGGATTGCGATCCTTCAGCGCCATCGTGACGCCGGCCAGCGTGCCGCCCGACCCGACGGCGCAGGTGAAGCCGTCGACGGCGCCGTCCGTCTGTTCCCAGATCTCGACGCCGGTCGTCCGGTAGTGCGTATCGCGGTTCGCCGTGTTGTCGAACTGGTTCGCCCAGACGGCGCCGTTCGGCTCTTCCTTGGCCATCTGTTCTGCAAGGCGGCGTGAGAAATGAATGTAGTTGTTCGGATTGTCATAGGGCGCCGCATCGACCTCCACGAGGTCGGCGCCCAGCAGACGCACCGCGTCCTTCTTCTCCTGCGTTTGCGTTCGCGGCATGACGATGCGAACCTTATAGCCGAGGATCGCGCCGACCAGCGCAAGGCCGATTCCGGTGTTGCCGGCGGTGCCTTCGACGATGACGCCGCCGGGCCTCAGCGCGCCGCGCGCCTCCGCGTCGCGAATGATGCCGAGCGCCGCGCGATCCTTCACTGACTGACCAGGGTTCAGGAATTCCGCCTTGCCGAAGATATGGCAGCCGGTCTCTTCCGAGGCGCGGCGGAGCTTGATCAGCGGCGTGTTGCCGATCGCGTCGAGGGCGGATTCGTGAAAGCGCATGAGCGGCCTCTGAAGGTCTGGCGAACGAACCTATGCCTTATCACATGCCCCGCATCGATCCCGCAAAAGAACGCAGAGTCGAAATCGGCCCCAGAATTTCTCAAGCGCCGTTTAGAAGCGCTCAGGCGCGCGCCAGCCGAACCTGCATGACGTCCGTCGTCGCCGCCTTGAAGCCCGCTTCGCAATAGCTAAGGTAAAACTGCCATAGCTTCTTGAACCTGTCGTCAAAGCCCATGGCGACGATTTCATCCCACGCCGCCAGAAAGCGTCGACGCCACTCCGCCAGCGTCAGGGCGTAATCCTGTCCGAAAGCCGCTGCGCCTTGCCAAAGGAGGCCGGCGCGCGCCACTTCTCTTTGCAATATCTGCGGCGACGGCAGCATTCCGCCGGGGAAAACGTACCGCTTGATGAAGTCGGTCGACCGCGAATAATTATCGAAATACCTATCGGCGATGGTGATCGTCTGGATGCCGGCGGCCCCGCCCGGCTTCAACAGATCTCTCACTTTCGCGAAATAAGTGGGCCAGTATTCCTGCCCGACCGCTTCAAACATCTCAATCGACGCGACCTTGTCATAAGCGCCCTTCGCATCGCGGTAGTCGAGAAGTTTGAAGTCGACCCGTTCGGCAAGGCCTTCGCGGAAAATCCGGGCGCGCGCATAGTCGAGCTGGGCGGGGGAAATCGTCAGGCCGGTAACCTTTGCGCCGACCTCCTTGGCCGCAAATTCGGCGAAACCTCCCCAACCGGAACCGATCTCGAGAACGCTTTCCCCGGGTTTGAGGGCAATCGACTCGGCGAGCGTGCGATATTTGTTCGTTTGCGCGGCCGACAAATCGGCGCCCGCCCCGGCGAACCGCGCCGACGAATAGGTCATCGTCCGGTCCAGCCACTTCTCGTAAAAGGCGTTGCCGAGATCGTAGTGCGCCATGATGTTGCGCCGCGACCCGGCGCGGGTGTTCTTATTCAGATTGTGACGTATGCGGTCGAAGAATGCGATCAGCGGCGTCGCCCGGAACGCTTCGCGCACAAAGTCCGCGTTCTTCGCAAAAACATAGAGGACGTCCGTGACATTCGGAGAATCCCACTGCCCATCGGCGAAACTCTCAAAGAAGCCGATATCGCCGCCAAGAACGGACCGCCGCGCAAAGGCGTAATCGCGCACAACAATGACGCCTTGCGATTCCGCTTCAACTGCGCCGGAGTATGTCAATTGGCGCCCGTCCGGAAGAATGAACCGAAGCGAGCCGCAGCGAATCCGCGACGCCATATTGCAGGCGAGGCGCATAAAGATCGGGACGCCGGCAAGGGAGTGTTCGATGTCGGTCGAACGGCTGACGAGAGCGCCGCGCAGGGATGGTTCTGGCACTGTCATGATGCGTCCTTGATATAAGACGTTGTGAACTGATTTTCCAGTCGTCGCGCGTGTGATTTCATCACGTCGTAGGCGTGAAGCGCGAGCTTGCGGGTTCGATCGAGATCGACGATCGGAGCGGGATAGCCGGTCGGCCGTATCGCCGAAGGCGCCTGCCACGGCGCGTGGATAAGAGCATCCGGCAGCGACGCGATTTCCGGGACATAACGACGGACATAATCGCCGGCCGGATCGAACTTCTCGCCCTGCGTGACGGGATTGAAAATCCGGAAATATGGCGCCGCGTCAGCGCCGCATCCGGCGACCCATTGCCAGCTCGCCGAATTGTTCGCGGGGTCTGCGTCAATCAGCGTATCCCAGAACCAACGTTCGCCCAACTGCCAGGGCGTCAGCAAATTCTTCACGAGGAAACTGGCGACGATCATGCGGACGCGGTTGTGCATCCAGCCCGTTTGCCAAAGCTCCCGCATGCCGGCATCGACGATCGGAACGCCGGTCATGCCACGGCTCCAGGCGCGGAACGCCTGCTGATCCTCCCGCCATGGAAAGCTTGAAAACTCGGCGCGCAGCGGCGCTGTCGGCATCTGAGGATTGTGGTAGAGGAGATGATAAGCGAATTCGCGCCAGGCGATCTCCGACAGGAATTTCAGCCCTTCGGCTTCCGGGATTTCGCCCTGAGCGATTGCGTCCTGCGTTCTAATCCAGATCGTCAGCGGGCTGATCGTGCCGAGCGCAAGATGCGGGGAGAGGCGCGAAGTGCCGCGAAGGTCCGGACGATTCCGGTCCTCGCTATATTGGCGGACAGGCTCTGCAAGAAAGCGATCAAGGCTCGCCGATGCGGCGTCCTCATCGGGTCGCCACGCGGCGTCAAACCGCGAAGCCCAGTCCGGCTTTGTCGGCAACAAATTCAAGTCGCCCAATGCCTCGTCGGGAATGGAAAGGTCTGTGACGGCCTGCGACTTTGCAGGACAGGGGGTCCCCGCCCGGCTCGGGCCGAGCACGCGCAAGGAATTCCAGAACGGCGTAAAGACGCGATAGGGTCCCCGCGTTTTTGTCTCGATCTCCCAAGGCTCGCGGAGCAACGATCCGTTGAACGAATAAACCTCAACGCCCTGGCGTTTCAGGTCGGTCTTGACGGACTGATCCGTCGCGATCTCCTCAGGGGCGTAGCGCCTGTTCCAGTATATCGCGCTTGCACCGGTATCGCGGGCGACGGCCGTGACAAGCTCGGCCTCCTTGCCGCGCCGAAGCGCCAGAGGGACACCAATCGCTCGGAGTCGGGATTGCAGGCTCTTGAGAGCGTGGTGCAAGAACCATTTCTGGGCGCCGCCGACCGCAAAATGCGGCGTTTCGTCGAGTATATAGAGCGCCGTCGCCGGACGGCCTGATTGCAGCGCCGCATGCAACGCCGGGTTGTCCGCGAGGCGCAGGTCGCGACGAAACCAAATAAGTGAAACTGGAGCGCACATCGGCATTGCTACGCGCGTGGACGTGGACCGGATGCGTCGAACAGGATAAGAATCAAACAAGATTGGGTATGTGCAAAAGGGGCGTCGCCAATGACCGCGGAGAATTTTCTCGTCGCCTTGGGCCTCGGCGATTTGCTGGCGCGGGACTATCTCGCAGTCCAGTTGCTTGTCTTCGCGGCGACGGTCCTCCTCTTTGCGATGTCGCTGGCGGTGACGGTGATGTCGTCCCGCTCGGCGGGCGGGGCCAGAAAAGCGCGCGCCGAAGCCGAAGCGCTGTTACGCAATGCGCAAGATGTCATGGTTGAGGCGCGTCAGCTGTCCGCGCGGATTGAACGCTCGGCGGCGCTGCCGCGTCCGGCGGGCTCCGCGGGCGCCCCGATTCGCGTGAGCGCGGCCGAGACCACAAGGGAGGCTGAGGTCGAAATCATCGACCTGAAACACGGCGACGTTGCTTCCAATCGCGACCTCGCCGCCGCGCGCGAATCTGCGACCGTGCCGAAGGGCCTCCTGCGCCGCCGCCGGTGATCTTCGCGCCGGCCGGGACACGGCCATCCGTACGCGGCGGTTCACCCGAACCCCCGCCGCAATTTTTCCGCAATTGCAGCTTTCAGTCGTCCCAGCCGTCATGCGGAGCGCCTCATGAGGATGCGGATGAAGAAGATCGTGGTCGCCGTCGGTTTGGCGATTGCCGCGGCGTCTTGCGGTTCAAGCGGATTTGACGATGCGGTGCTCGGCGGCCTTTGCGTCGCCGGCGAGGCCGATTGCCTCCAGCAATGCCGGGAAGGGTACAAGGGACATGGCGACCGCTGGGTCTACCAGTCCTGTGTCGCGCAGTGTCAGCCCGGCGGGCCAGGCTGTCATTAGTCTTCGCTCTTGCCGATATTTTTCAGCGTAATCGGCAAGTTGAGCGCCATGAAGGCGAGCACCAGCGGAAACCCGACAAAGAGCCTTGAATTGACCCAGAACTCTGTAGGCTGAGTGAGCCGGATTGCTTCGTTGACGGCCGCCATCCCCACGAAAAAGCAGCCCCAGCGAAGGGCGAGAATGCGCCACACGCGGTCGGGCAGCGTAAAGGCGTGGGAGAATAACAGCTTCCAGATGTTCTGGCCTGCCGCCAAGGTTGCGAAGATCGCGACGGCGTAAAAGAGATAAACGATGGTCGGCTTCAGCTTCACGAAGGTTTCGTCGCGCAGCAGCAGCGTGAGGCCGCCAAACGCCACTACAAGGGCGCCGCTGATGAGAAGGACAGGCGGGACCTTTCTGGTTCGGACGTAGGCGTAGGCGATCATAGCGGCGGTTGACGCCATGAAGATTCCCGTCGCCGCATAGATGGCGTTCGCAGCATCGACCCGGTTCCACAAATTGAAGGTCGCGACAAAAATGATGATCGGCCCGAGTGGGCTGAATCTCCTAAAGCGAGGGGTATAGGCTCTTCAACTTGACGCGTGCGTCGGCGGTTGTGAAGCGCCAATTGGCCTTTGCGTTGAGGGTATTTCGACGCGAGCGCCAGGCGTCGACTTCCGTCCTGAGCGCTGCGGCGTCAGGGATGCGGCGGGCAAGGCACTGGCAGGACAGGACCGCGAGTTCGGACTCCGCCAGATTGAGCCAGCTGCCGTGCTTGGGCGTGTAATGCCATTCGAAGCGCTCGATGATGCGGCGCGCCTCGGCCGGCTCGAACGCCTCATAGAGCGAGGCCGGCGCGTGCGTGTTGAGATTGTCCTGAACCAGCATGATCTTTTCGGCTTTCGGAAAATGGACATCGGCGAGATCGCGCAGGATGCTCGCATAGTCGATGGCGGTGCGCCGCTCGGTGATCTCGACATGGCGCCAGCCTTCGAGCGGCGCGAACAGCATGAAGAGATTGGCTGTGCCGTTGCGCTTGTACTCGTAGTCGCGGCGCGCCGGTTGTCCCTTCCGCATGGGTTCGGGCGGACGCGTCTCGGCGACAAGCTGCTTGGAGGTTTCGTCGAGACAGACCAGCGGGCGCGCCGCGTCGTGCGGACGCGTGTAGACCTCGAGCACGTCCTCCATCGCCGCGACGAACGCGGCGTTGGCCTTCGGCGGGATCACCCAGTAATCGGTCAGGTGCGGCTTGAGGTCGTTTTTTTAAGCGCGCGGCCGACCGTATTGAAGTGCGCCGCCGCCACGATCCCGCGCACAACGACGTGCTCGGCCAGCAGACGGATGGTCCAGCGCGCGCAGCCGGCCGGCGGCTCGGAGCAGGCCAGCGCCGTCAACTTCGCCTGGGCTTCCCCATCGAAGATCGGCTGAACGGGCGGCGTTTCGCGTTTCTTGCGCGTGAGCACCGCATCGAGCCCCTCGGTCACAAGCTTCTCGCGCACGCGCGACACCATGCTCAAATTGGTGTCCAGCGCCTCGACGATCCGGGCATCGAGCCAGCACGGTCCGCCGGCGGACTGATCGGCCTTCAAGAGAATGCGCGCCTTCAGGATCGTCTTCGCGGGCGCCTTGCCCTTCGAGATCAGCGCATTCAGCCGATCGCGCTCGCTCGCGTCGAGTTCGACGATGAATTTCTTGGCCGCCATATCGATCCACCCTTGTCGGTTATTACCACGACAGGGTAGGAATCAGCGTTCGAAGCCGCCGAACATGAGTCAAATTAACCGGTGCAGGCCACGAGATCGAACAGGATCTGGCCGGCTCCGCGGGCGGTTTCTTTGGCGCTCATGGGGGCGTTTACGGCCGCGACGCGGCGACGGATCGCTTGCGGTGCGGCGAGGGTTGACGGAGAGTGTCGGCGCTCGGGGCGGCTTGATCAGGGAGACCGCGATGAAAAGATTTTTCGTATTGGCTTGCAGCTGCGTCGCGCTGACTTCGGCCGCCGTCGCGGAACGCGGCGACAAGACCGCACTCGACCGTTTCGAGCGGACGGGGGAGACTGTCAACTGCGTCAGCATGCGTTCGACCAGCATAACGGCGGTTGATGAGAACCGGCTGCTTTTCAAGGTTGGCGCCGGGACCTATTACCTCAATGAAGTCCGCGGGCAGTGCAAGGATGTCGATTCGAGTTTCACCCGGATGGAGATCAGGCTGTTCGGCAGCCAGATTTGTTCCAGTGAAATCATTGACATCGTCGATCAGCAGAGCGGGATGTTCCAGGGAGCTTGCAACCTTGGGGAGTTCGAAAAGCTCGTCCTGAAGCAGCAACCTGAACCCATTGCGGATTGACCATCGTCCAGCGCCAGCCTGCAGCTCCAGGTCAGCCAGCTAGTGGCCTGCACCGGTTAATTTGACTCATGTTCGGCGGCTTCGAACGCTGATTCCTACCCTGTCGTGGTAATAACCGACAAGGGTGGATCGATATGG
>JBGSSK010000188.1:0-3754 GCA_041737095.1 Parvularculaceae bacterium
AGGTCGAGGACGTCGCGGCTGCGCGCGCCGAGCCCGCGGCGCGCCAGGCCGGCGTCGAACCCGGCCGGATTTTCCCGGATCGCTTTCAAATCATGCATGGGCGGGACGTATAGTCGGAGTTCCGTCGATCGCAAATCCGGCCGGCCGGAATTGGGCGCCCTTTTTCCAACACAGCCTCGTTGCTTTTTCGAGCCTCCGCGCCGGGCGCAGCCGGAAAAGGCGCCCTTTCGGACCGCCAGAAAGGCATGTCTTTTTTCGGCGCGCATGGCGTTTGTTTTCACTCCTGCCGGCGGAACCGTTCCGCCCTTGAAGCAAAGACGAGCGGGGCGGCCGGCTGTGACGGCGATCACGAAGTATTTTTTGTGGCGCGATAGCCGCCGCTACCTGCTCCCCGCTTTAGGGGGGAGCTGTCGCTGAAGGCGACTGAGAGGGATCAGCTGACCGCTTTTTCCGCGTCCGCGGTCGCCTTGCGTTCCGTCAGGCGGACAGAGAGCACCGAGACCTCGTAAAGCGTAAGGACGCAGAGACCGAGGACGATCTGACTGAACGGGTCGGGCGGCGTCAGGAACGCGGCGACGATGAAGATGCCGACGATCGCGACGCGGCGGTTCTCGACCAGCATCTTCGAATTGACGATGCCGGCGCGCGCCAGCAGCGTCAGGAAAATCGGCAACTGGAAGGCGAAGCCGAAAGCGAGGATCAGCGTCGTGACCAACGACAGATAATCGCCGACCCGCGTCAGCAACTGGAAGTTCGCCGGCGCGTCGCTTCCCGCCTGCGCCTCGAAGCCGACGGCGAACTGCATGATGAACGGGATCATCACGAAATAGACGAGACAGCCGCCAAGCGAGAAGAGGATCGGCATCGCGACGAGGAACGGCGCCGCCGCCTGTTTCTCGCGCTTATAGAGCCCCGGCGCGATAAACTTGTAGGACTGCCAGGCGAGCACCGGAAACGCCAGCACGATCGCCGCGAAAACCGAAAGGCGAACCCGCGTGAAAAAGAATTCGAGCGGCGCGAAATAGAGCGTCGGGTCTTTCCCCGCATCGGTCTTGGCGACCGCCTCGACAAAGGGAATGATCAGCACATTGAATATCTGTTCGGAGAACATGAAACAGGCCGCGAAGGCGATCGCGATCGCGCCGATCGACACGATCAGCCGTTCCCGCAATTCCGTCAGGTGATCGATGAGCGGCGCCGACGACGCGGCGACCTCGTCTTCCTCCGGCGCCGGATCATCTCGCTTCGCCGGGACCGTCACTCCGCGCGCTCGGTTCGGGGTTTGGTCGCGGCCTCGGTGATTTCGGCGGCCTCCTCGCGCACCGCCGCCTCGACCGGGCTCAACGCATCGTCAATCGAGCGCTTGGCCTCGGAGAAGACGTTGTTGCGCTTCAGCGCATCGATTTCCTTGCGCATTTCTTCCATTTCGGTTTCGCGCGCCATCTGGTTGAACGCCGCCGTGAACTCGCCCGCCATCCGCCGCGCCTGCCCGACCGTGCGGCCGGCGAGGCGCATCAGGCGCGGCAGGTCCTTCGGGCCGACGACGATCAGCGCGATCACCGCGACAACGACGATTTCGAAAAAGCCGACGCTCGGCATCAGGTTCATGACGCCCTCACTTTACGCCCTGACTTCACTGGCGCATGTGCTAGTGCGCGTTGTCTTTCGTCTTCGGCGAAACATCGACGGCGGCGTCCGCCCGGTCTTCGAGCTTCTTGTCATCGTCCTGAAGACCTTTGCGGAAGGCTTTGATGCCCTTGGCGAAATCGCCCATCAGGGACGAGATCTTGCCGCCGCCGCCAAATAGCAACAGCGCCAGCACGACAATAATCAGGATCTGCCAGGGTCCGATGGCCATTCAGGCCTCCTCTAACGCGGTGCGATGTATGTAGGGCCTCGGGCGAGTGAGCGCAATTCAGTCTGCCGCCGATATTTCTTCATCGTTGAAATCGGTTACGAATTCGGTCTCGCCGCTGATGTCTTCGATATCAGGGTCGGCAAGCTCATCCGACGGCGAGGGCACGCTGAAGCCCGGCGGCAGGCGCGCATCGAGGAGCCCGGCCGCTTTCAAATCCGCCATGCCGGGAAGATCGCCGACCCCTTCCAGATTGAAATGTTCGAGGAAAGCCTGCGTCGTCGCGTAAAGGATCGGCCGCCCCGGCGCTGACCGCCGGCGGCCGCGCATCCGGACCCAGCCGATCTCCATCAGCTGGTCGAGCGAACCCGGCGACACCGCGACGCCGCGCACGTCCTCAATGTCAGCGCGCGTGCAGGGCTGGTGGTAGGCGATGATCGCCAGCGTTTCGAGCGCCGCGCGCGTCAGCTTTTTCGGCTCGATCTTTTCCCTTTCGAGGACATGCGCGACATCCGGCGCGGTGATGAAGCGGTATTTGCCGGCGGCCTTCGACAATTGAACGCCGCGATTCTCGTAATGCTGCGCCAGCGTGTCGATCAGCGTCCTGATGTCGGCGCCGGCGGGAAGGCGTGCGCCGATCGCTTCTTCATCAAGCGGTTCGACCGCCGCGAAGAGCAGCGCCTCGGCCATTCTGAGATGATCCGCCATCTGCGCCGCGGACCAGACCGCATCGGAAATCTCCGCTTCGGTCGGGCCCTCGCTCTGCGCGCTGTCGATTTCGTCATCCATCATGTCTTCAAGTTCCTCGGCGAGCGCTTCTTGCGCCTCGCGCACATCCATCTGGTCGAATTGGCGGGTGCGTCCGTCATCCATCGCCGTCTCCTTCCGTAACCGCCGCCGCCGGCGCGCCGCGCCGCTGGCGGACATAGATCGGCTCGAAGGCGCCAAGCTGGCGAATTTCGATCGATCCGTTCTTGGCGAATTCGAGCGCCGCGTTGAACGAGCTTGCGACGACCGACGAGGCCGGCGCGTCGACGCCGGCCGGTGCGGTGATCGTCGCGAATTCCGTCCATTCGGGGATCATTCCGAGAATGCGCTGCAGGCGGGCGCGCGCCTCCTCGATCGAAAAGACCTTCGGCGGCTCGATCGTGTAGGTGCGATCAACCGAGGCGACGCGCTGTCGCGCATAGGCTTGCAGCAACTCGAAGAGTTCGGCCTGCCAGAGCGGCGTTTTGAGGACACGAACGCCCTCGGGAAGCCCGCGCGGATGAAAATCGACGCCGAATTGCGGCAGCGCGAACAACGCCTGCGACGCCTTGCGCATCGCTTCGAGGCGCTGCAGCTGGAAGGCGAGGCGCGCGGCCATCTCGTCGGCGGTCGGCTCGCCCGATCCGTCATCGACGACCGGGATCAACAGTTTCGTTTTCAGGTAAGTGAGCCACGCCGCCATGACGAGGTAATCGGCGGCGAGTTCAAGGCTTTTCGCGCGCGCCGCCGCGACGAATTCGAGATATTGATCAACGAGCGTGATCATCGAAATCTTGCGGATATCGACCCGCTGGGTGCGCGCAAGGTCGAGCAATACGTCGAGCGGCCCTTCATAGCCGTCGAGATTGACGATCAGGGCGTCGATATCGGGCGCATCGCCAAGGCCGCGGACCGGCGCGTCAAACGCCTCGTCGCCCACGGTCTTTTCGCTCGCTGTCATCGCATCCGTCATCGTTCCACCTAGACGGCGATTCTCGGGCGGCCGCGCCCGAAGTTTTCCACGCGGGCGCTGGCGCGGACGGACATTCAGGACACAATCGCCGGATTCGGCTGGACCGGCTTTATCAGCATCGCCAGCCGCTGATAATCCTTCGCCGTATCCTGAGGCAAGGCCGTCGCCGGCCGCGCCGC
>JBGSSK010000197.1:0-1650 GCA_041737095.1 Parvularculaceae bacterium
GGCTCGGCGATGCGGTCGAGGCGATGCGCGCCGCCGCCGCAGGCGCGCTTGACGGCGCCATGTCGACGGTTCTGCTCGGCGAAGCGCGGGTGCTGCAGCAATCCTCAGATTCGACGCTTATTGTTTTCGCCTTCGCCGGCCTCATCGTCCTTCTCGTCCTCGCGGCGCAGTTCGAGAGTTTCATATCAGCGATCATCATCATGCTGACGGTTCCGTTCGGCCTCGCGGCGGCGATATTCGCGATCCAGCTGACCGGCGGATCGCTGAACTATTACAGCCAGATCGGCCTCGTCCTTCTCATCGGCATCATGGCGAAGAACGGCATCCTGATTGTCGAATTCGCGAACAAGCGGCGCGACGAGGGCGCGTCGGTGCGCGAGGCCATTCTCGACGCCTCGCTGACCCGCCTCCGCCCGGTGATGATGACCGCCCTGTCGACGCTGCTTGGCGCGCTGCCGCTCATTCTCGGTTCCGGCGCCGGCGCTGAATCGCGCGCCGCGCTCGGCTGGGTCATATTCGGCGGGCTCGGCTTTGCGACCATCTTCACGCTGTTCCTGACGCCAGTGACGTTCCTCGCGCTCGCCGGATTCTCAAAGCCGCGCGCGACCGAGGCGGCGCTTCTCGCCGCCGAACTCGACGCCGCGCACGGGCGCTGACGCATTCGGGCGCTCGACAATCGCGTCCGATAGGGCGATACCGACGCCTTCAAATCGCGCCGGAATTCACCTGATGTCGAAAGCGCCTATCCGCCTCTATCTCGTCGACGGCTCCGGCTATATTTTCAGGGCCTATCACGCGCTGCCGCCCTTGACGCGCAAGTCGGACGGCGCGCCGATCGGGGCGGTCTCGGGCTATTCGAACATGCTCTACAAGCTGCTCGCCGACATGACCGACGAGCACGAGCCGACCCATCTCGCCGTGATCTTCGATCATTCCGGCAGGAGTTTCCGCAATGATTTCTATCCCGAATACAAGGCGCACCGGCCGCCGGCGCCGGAAGATCTCGTGCCGCAATTCGCGATGGTGCGGGACGCGACGCGCGCCTTCAACGTCCCCTGCATCGAGCTTGAAGGTTACGAAGCCGACGATTTGATCGCCTCTTATGCACGCGCCGCCGAACGGGCGGGCGGCGAATGCGTCATCATCTCCTCCGACAAGGATCTGATGCAGCTTGTAGGCGACCGGATTTCCCTCTTCGACACGATGAAGAACCGGCGGATCGCCAGAGCCGAAGTCATCGAGAAATTCGGCGTGCCGCCGGAGAAAGTCATTGACGTGCAGGCGCTCGCCGGCGACAGCGTCGACAATGTGCCGGGCGTTCCGGGGATCGGCGTCAAGACCGCCGCGCAACTGATCGAGGAATATGGCGACGTCGAGACGCTGTTGATGCGCGCCGCGGAAATCAAGCAGAACAAGCGGCGCGAGAACATCATCGAATACGCGGAGGCGGCGCGGATTTCGAAGCGCCTCGTCACGCTGAAGGACGATGTTCCGCTGCCCGAGCCGCTTGATGATCTGAAAATACGCGGCCTTGATGTTCCGATGCTGACGGAATTCCTCAAGCAAATGGAATTCTCGACGCTCCTGCGGCGTGTCGACGGCGATCACGGCGCCGGCGCCCCGGCTGGCGCAGGCGCGGCCGACAAGGCG
>JBGSSK010000200.1:0-8873 GCA_041737095.1 Parvularculaceae bacterium
GATCGCGCCGCCTCGCCAAGGATTGGGAGCGCACCATCGAAAGCGCTCTCGCCTGGGTCTTCATCGCGCAGATCAGAACTCTCACACGAAGGCTTGCAAGACCTTGATCGGGCGTGCTCCTTTATGATTCAGACTCTAAGGTCGTGAGAGTAGCTTAGAATCCCTTGTTCAGATTTTTCGACTTCTCGCGCATTTGCGTAGTAGGCTTGAAGATTGCGCCTGACGACGCCGTTGCGGAGCAGCCCAATGTCGCCGCTGCTGATGAGAGCGTCATAGGTGTGTCGAACTGGATTATATAGCCGAAGATCAGAAAGCGCATCATTCGCTGCGGCTGGATGGTCTGACGAAAAAGGCGCTTTCGGTTCAAAGGTCAACAGGCCGCTGCAAGGCTCGAAAGCGCAGTCTTGAAAATGGAATGTCGCCGGCGGCGGCGTCAAGTCGGCTTGGTCCAGCACCAATGCAATTACCGCCATTCGCGTGCTGGCGACATTGGCGACACGGTCAATTTGGGCCAAATCTGCGGTCATATCGTCGATAAGCTGCGTCAGGTAAGCCGCTTCCTTCGCCCGGTCTCCCCGCGCGGCGTTCCAGTTCGAGACCTGAATGCCGATGAAGACGCCGACGACGACGATGATGAAGTCGAGGAAGATTGCGAACCAGTTCTGCGCTTTGACGTGCTCGGTGATGCGGCGGAGGATCATGATGAGGGCTCTTCATGGGTGGCGGGGAGCGGTTCTTCTCCAAGCGCCGCCAAAATTCGCGCGCGCAGGTCCGTCGCAGCTGACAGCCAGGTTCCATAAAGGCGAATATCGTCGCCCCGATTGGCCGCCATCGGCAGCCATTCGATAAAGTCGGGACGCTCCAGCATGCGCGCATAGGCGCCGGCCGCATCATCGGCGGCAGCCTCTGCGACATCGCCGAACTTCATCGCCTCGGGTGTCTGCGCAGGGGTGAGGATGCCCGCCCTGCGCTTTGTATATTCGGTCTGCAAAAGTTCGCGAAGATAATGCCACTGGGCTGCGCCCTGCACGTCTGTGTAGAATTCGGAAATATCGAACAGCAGCACCTTGTCGCGGAAAATCGCCAGGTCGCCCGCCGACTTCATCTCGTCGAAGGTGTGGGCGCGGATGGTCGGCGAAAAAGTGTAGCCGGCCTGTATCACCGCCGTGACGAACCGGCCGGGTTCAGCGGGCACGAGGGATGGATCGTCAACTGTACTGATCAGGAAGCGCCCCATCGCCTCGCGCCCCTCAGCGATGCGGATGGCGTCTTCGATTTCGACGATGGTGTGGTCGAGTTCGCCGGCGATGCGCATCAGATAGTCGCGTTCACGCGCATGATCGCGGCGAGTCTCGTTCCATTCGGTAATCTGGAAGGCGATCAGGATGCCCGCGACGACAATCAGGAAGTCGAGGAAAATCGCCGTCCATTCCTGTTTCCTGAAATGCGCGATGACGCGGCGGAGGATCATAACGCGGCCTCCGGTTCATGCGCTATCGCTAACGCCTCATCCAGCATGGAATGCAGCTCGCTCTGCATCGTGTTGAGCCGCCCGATGACCGCGCTCGCGAAGGCGTCATCGCGGCGAAGGTTGTCGGCGAAGTCGTTGAGAAACCCTTGATCGTTGATCAATTCAGCGAAGCGACATTCCGACCTCTCCCAGCCTCGCAGACCGACCTTGATGTTATTCGAGTAAATCCGTCCGAGCGCGCGTCGATCGATCTGCAGGTCGGTGCGCAGTTGCGACATGTCTTCGACGGCCTGGTCGAAGCGGACGATCGCGGCGCGAAGCTTCGGATCCTGAATGATTCCGACCTCTCCAGATTGCAAAATCTCATTTATCGTCGGCGGCGTCACGATGCCCGAGGCATAGATATGCGATCGAATGATCGCTGAGCAGTGCTCAGCCCCCAGCCCGGCAAGTCCGGCCGGGTCCGGGCTCTCGAACGCCGCCATCGCCGCCTGCAAAAGGGCGTTTCGCTCCCTTACGCTGCGCTCATCGCGCGCCGTATCGGCGCGCAGCGAGGCAACGTCGTCATGAAGGCGTTGCAGATATGCGCTTTCCTTGCGGCGATCCCCCTGGCTTTCATTCCAGTTGTTGACCTGCAAGCCGACAAACACGCCGACGACGACGATTATGAAATCGAGCGCGATCGCGGTCCATTCCTGCTTCCTGAAATGCGCGATGACGCGGCGGAGGATCATCTTTCGTTCCTTCCACCCAGATAGTCGTCGATGCTCGTCAACAGCGCGCGCGCGCGGCGCGCCTGCTCGTCGAGCATCCCAAGCTGAATCGCGGCCCACTCGCGCGATGTTCTGAGGTACGCCGCGTAGGCGTCGCTTTGGCGAACGATGTCGATCAGCTGCTCCTCCGCGACTTCGCCGAAGGCGGAAAGGCCGAGCGGGTATCCCACCGCTACGCCGTTATTGCGAATCTCGCGCATCATCGCCTGCGTATTCCAGACATCGTCAAAGGCCGCGTAGTATTTCTGAATCTGACGGCCGATCGCGCGGTCGCGGATCAATTTCAAATCGCCAGAGCCGATCAGCGCCTCAAAGCCGGTGCGATTGCCGTAACTTGTCCGTACAAGGTTCGCACGTCCAAGCAGGTTTGAGCGCCCCTCCTCCGGATCGGGCTCCTCGCCGGTCGCCGCGAAGACATCCGTCGACAGGACAATCTGCGCTGGCAGTGTCTCGTTCCGCGCTTCGCGCAGCAGATAGTCTACAGCGCCGATGCGCGCTCTCGCGCCGATCTGGATCTGTTCGAATATCTCAAGATCCGCCCGCAGATCCTCCGCAATCTCTTCGAGGTGGCGCACTTCCGACGCTCGCTCCGCCCGCGCTTCATTCCAGTTATTGACCTGCAAGCCGACAAAGACGCCGGCGACGACGATCAGGAAGTCGATGGCGATCGCCGTCCATTCCTGCTTCCTGAAATGCGCGATGACGCGGCGGAGGATCATGGCGCAGCTCCATTCATGTGCACAGCAAGCGTTTCGTCGAGCGCCTGCACCGCTTCAAGGATAAGCTGCGCCATATTTTCATTGGCCGACGAGCCGCGGGCGCGCCAGCTCAGCTGCGCGATGATTTTATCTTTCAGGCCGGGCGTATCAAGGACACGTATGGCGGCGCCGGCGGACAGCGCATGCGAGATCGTCGGATCGGGAACGCGCGCGGTATACGCAACCGACGCCGGCCGCGGCGCGCCCATCAGCACGTTGTCCCATTCGTAATGGGCTAAACCTTCATTCTGGACAAAATCCATGAAGCCCTGATCAACATAGGATTGGTTGTTTTTGTCTATCGCGGCCTCAAGGCGGCCGGTGCGGAAGAAACAGGCAATGATCGCGGCGCGCAAGTCGGGATCGGATATGATTTCAAGGTTGCCGGAACTTTGCAGATCGATGAAGGTCGGGCTCGCGGCCTTAAGGGTGCGCCTATTGGCGAGGTGCGACAGTCCGACGCCTATTCTTCTTTCCGCCTGCGCGTCCGGCTCTACGATTTCGCTGGCGATCTCGTTGGCGAGCCGGGACTGAAACTGCTCAAACTCAATCTGGTCGCGCACCTCGACCTGAATGAGTTTCAAGTCCTGACTCAGTTGCGCAAGATAATAGCGCTCGGAGATGCGCTCAGCGCGCCCTGCATTCCAGTTCGAAACCTGGATGCCGATGAAGACGCCGAGGACGACGATGACGAAGTCAAGCCCGACTGCGAACCAGTTCTGCGCTTTGACGTGTTCGGTAATGCGGCGGAGGATCATGGCGCGGACTGCGCGTCGGCTGCGTGAGCGACGCCCAACGCCTCGTCGATGGCGACGTGCAGCAAGGCCAGCTGTTCGCTTGCCGGCGCCACTCCCCGTCTGAAATATTGCGTATAGATACTGCGATTGACGTTGAGCGCGTTCAGAAAGGCGTTGTTCCTGCGCATCTGGTCGTAGTCGCAGACATAGGCGGGATAACTCTCTCCCTCCGCCGTCGCCAAATCCACCCCCAATGGATACCGGATCTGGAAAAGGTCCGGAAACTCCGCAGAGATATTTGTTATCCGGAGAACTTGCGCCGAATTGTATTCTTGCGAGCGCCTCGCCTGCTGCAGGTAGGAAAGGAGCGCCAGTTTGACCTCCTCCGACGCAATTCTGTCGACGCGTCCGGCGGAGATGAGTTCCATTGCGGTCGGCAATTCGGAAGGGGGAACGGTGAGGGCGGAGGACCAGTCGATGTAGTTGCAAAGATAGGAGTCCAAGACTTCGGGCCGTTGCTCGAGCGCAGGTAATTCTTTCAGGACGTATGCCCTCATCTCGGACAGGTCGTCGCGATATCCATTGGTGAAGTCGGTCAACAGCTCAAGCGCCTTGACGGTGATGGGGCGGTACTTGTCGTAACCGGCGCGCCGATCCGTCAGCTCGAGCACGTCGCTGTGCAGCCGCTCAAGATATTCGCGCTCGCTCGCCCGCGTCGCACGATCCTCGTTCCAGGTCGTAATCTGAAACGCGATCAGGATGCCCGCGACGACGATGACGAAGTCGATCGCGATCGCGGTCCATTCCTGCTTCCTGAAATGCGCGATGACGCGGCGGAGGATCATGGGAGGGCTTTCACTTGAAAACACGCGTCATCCCGTATGCGCTGCAACATGCAATGTTGCGGCGCATCCGGGATGACGCAGACGCAAACGCGATGACGGGCGCGGGGATCATTTCCGCCTCGTGATTTCTTCATTCAACAGCGACCGCACTTCTCGGGCGCTCGTCAATGAGATTTCAAGAAGGTTTCGAATATCGGTTGCGATGTCCCATTTCACCGAAACGACATTTCTGAATTCTGGCGTCGGCAGCGCCGCGACGATCAGGCTCGGATCGAACGGCTCGACGGGTTCAATGCCTCCGGTCGGCGAGAGCATCCCCGCATAATCGAGATGTGCGACGATGTAGGGCTGGAAGATGCTTACAAGCTGCAATTCATGGGTTTGGCCGACAAGCTCGATCACTTTCGACCGGCTGTAAAAGGCGGACAGCGCGCTTCTGATTTCCTAGTTCCTGACAATTGAAAGATCGCCCGATCCGGTGAGATTTTCATAAGTGCCGGAAGCGATCGGCGTTCCCTCCATCCGGGTCAACAACTTCGCCGCCGCGTTCAACCTCTCGACCGAGGCGTCAGGCGCCTTTTTGCGCGACTGTTCAAGCAGGAGGCTCATCGCCGCTGCGATGCCAGCATATTCCGCAGAGTCGTCTTCAAGCTCGACGATGATTTCGTCAAAGTCGCCTTTGAGCGCGGCAAGATAGGCTCGCTCCCTTTGCGCGTCTGACTGGCCCGCCCACCAGCCATTGACCTGCACGCCGATGAAGACGCCAACAACGACGATCAGGAAGTCAATCGCGATGGCGGTCCATTCCTGTTTTTTAAAATGCGCGATGACGCGGCGGAGCAGCATCAATTGCCCCCTCCGGCGCTTTGCGGCGACGGCAGGCGCTGCAAAAGACTGTCGATATCCTCAACAGTCGTCGCGCTGCGGATCAGCCAATCCCTGTTCAGATCGACCATCTCCCAGACCGCGCCGCGAAGCTCAAGATTCTCGCAATGGTCGACGGGATCAAACTCGGCGCGAACCCATGAGTCGAATTCTCCGGCGCTCCGATCAATGATCTCAACGGAATCGCTCGAAAAAGAAAAGGCGATCGACTTCCACATGATCCTGCCCGCGGCCAACTGGTCCTGACGTCCTACCAATGCGCCTTGATTGTCGGCCTCGATAAATGCGTAGAGGCGGGCGACATCGTCCTTCAGCCCTGTGTCCGCCAGGCGCGAAAACATTCCGAGCGACGTCATTTCATCATAGGCGGTCCTTTGGACACTCGGCTGATAGGTGCGTTGATACCGGGCGAACGCAAATTGAACGAGCGCCGGGTCCGCCTCGATCGGCCGGCAGGCTTCAAGCGCCCGGAATATGGCGACCCAGCCGTCATGCGTTTTTCGGGACACGGTGTCTGAGAAGACAAATGAGTCGCGCATGCTGCGCAGATCATCGGCGAGCTGTGCGATGAGGACGCCCTCCTGCCGGCTGCTCGACTGCGCCTCGTTCCAGTTCGCGACCTGAATGCCGATGAAGACGCCGGCGACGACAATGACGAAGTCGAGCGCGACCGCAAACCAGTTCTGCGCCTTGACGTGTTCGGTGAGGCGGCGGAGGATCACTTGCACCTCACCTCGTCGCGCGGCTCATCGCCCAGCAGCCTTTGTATCTCGCGCACCTGCCGCAACGAAGCGTCCTCCCATTCAAGATAAATGCGCTGCATCTCGCGCAACTCAAAGACAGCTTCGCGAAACTCCCGGTCGGCCAGCATCGCGTCGAAATCATAATCGCCGATGCCGGAAAAGCGGAAGGCGAGGCGGCTGTCCTGATCGGACCGGAAATGATCGCGCTGCAAATCATAGTCGAACCGGTCGGTGAACGACCTTATATAGTTGTTGGAGATTGACATCAAGTCGGCGCGGGACCCGCCAGCCGTCTCGCGAGATCCTTCATAGGCGATCAGCGCCGCGCGGAGCTGAGCGTCGCTGAGAAGCCCCATATTCCCGCTCGACAACAGCTCGCTCAACGCGCCTGACGCCTTGTTCGTTGAAGCGTTCATATAGCCGAATCGCAAGCCGTTTTCGAAGCGCGTCTTGACGTCAGGGTCGAGGCGCCCGGCGTTCAGCGCCTCGGCGATGACCTTCAAGCCGTCCAGCGCGCGGCGATGCCAGCACACGCCGTGGCTGACGGAAAAATCCAGCGCCTGAAAATCGCTGCGCAATTCGGCGATCGCAAACGCCTCTTTTGCGCGCTCGCTTCGCGCCGCGTTCCAGTTGTTGACCTGCAAGCCGAGAAAGACGCCGAGAACGACGATCATCGTCTCGACGAAAACCGTGAACCAGTCCTGCCGGCGGAAGGCGTCAACGATGCGGCGGAGGATCATCTGTTTTGCTCCGCGATTTTCCGGAGGTTCTCCCGGATATCAGCGTTCACAGGGGCGAGCATGTCGCTGCGCCGGGTTTCGATGTCGGCGATGCGCAGGCGCAGCAGCGGCGCGATCAGGGCGTCGTCTTGGAGCGCGGCCGCCGCTTCACGCAGGGCCGGCGGCGGCAGGTCAGTCGTACACGCATAGTCGAGCTGGTCGACGATCGACGTGTAGTCGCCGACGATGGCGTTGCGATCGCCGCACGATGCGGCCAGCGCGCGCTGGACCGCGATCGGAACGGCCATCCGGAACGCTTCGCGATAGCGGGAGCCGACGCCTTCCTGCCGGATATTGTCGAACATCGGCGTCGTGTAGACCTTGATCGCCAGATCGCGCATCGCGCGGTCGGGGATAAGGCCGATTTCGCCGGTGGAGATCAGTTCGTCATAGGTCGAGCGTCGCCGGCGCGGCTCGCGATATTGGGTCGCGCGATAGGCGGCGATGAGAAGCGCCTCGTCATCGGGAACGGCGCGACCTTCGAGCGCGGCGAGGGCCTGATCGGCGCTTTTCAAGACGTCGTCGCTGTATTCGAGAAGATACTGGAAGCCCCAGGCCTCGGCGTGAAGATCTTCGGCGAGCTGCGCCGTGACCGCGCGCGACCGCTGATCGGTTACGCGCGCCGCGTTCCAGTTCGAAACCTGAATGCCGACGAAGACGCCGACGACGACAATGACGAAGTCGATGGCGACCGCGAACCAGTTCTGGGCCTTGACGTGTTCGGTCAGGCTGCGGAGGATCATGGGCGCACGCCCACGTCATCGAGTAGTGTCAGGACGCGCCGCGCCTGATCGTCAATAAGGCGGCAGAACAGCAGATGGAGCCCAGCGTGCTCGCGGCTCGTCGCGATTGCGGCCGAAAGCGCAGGATCGGCGGCGACGCGCTCAACAAGCGTCGTCTCAGCGGCGCGGGTTTCCGGCGAGAGGCCGCGCTCTAATCCTATGCCAAACGACTGGACCCGCATCGGCATGATCGTGCGCCTTTGCGTCTCTTCCAGCGCGTTAACGAGATAATAGTATCGCTGGAGCGCGAGCTTGACGTCTGGCTGCCTGATCAGTTCGATACGGCCCGATCCGATCAGCGCGTCATAGGCGGATTTGTTGGTGTCGAAGGCGTACATGCCCATTGCGTCCCGCCACAGGCCGTCGCTTCGGGCGTCTTCCGGCAAGGCGACATCGGGAATTTCGATGCTCTCGAAGCCGGCGAAGACATCGTCCATCCGCAGTTGAGAGATCGTCACGGCGGGGGCGAGGTCCGTGTGGCCGGTTCGCCGCAGAAGATAGGTGGAAGCCGCGATGCGCGTGCGCGCCGAATCGGTGACGCGGGCGATCTCGGTCATGTCCGCCCTGACGTCAGCGGCGATGTCAACAAGATAGGCCGCAGCCGCTTGCTTATCGGCGCGCGCCGCGTTCCAGTTATTGACCTGCAAGCCGAGAAAGACGCCGAGCACGACGATCAGGGTTTCGACGAAAACCGTGAACCGGTCCTGCCGGCGGAAGGCGTCAACGATGCGGCGAAGGATCATTTCGTTTCCTCAATATAATCGTAGAGACTCTGCGCGCGCGTGGAGACGTATTCGAAATTAAGAAGTTTCTGATGGATATCAGACAACGCACGCGTAAGGCCCGGCCCGATATCAGCGTCAAGCACCCGCGACACGACCATGGCGGTTTGCTCGGGTGTAAGTTTCAATTCGCAACGGTCGGGCAAAATAGCCGTCGCCAAGCCTTCCTCGTTAAATCCATAGGTGATCGCGCAATTGCCGGACCGGAGTTCGGCCTGCACCGCAAAGGGTATGACGCTGCGAATAATTTCGACATAGGGAGGAATATTGAGAAACACGTCCTGCGCGCCCTCATTGGTGCGATAATATTCGTCCATC
>JBGSSK010000206.1:0-7043 GCA_041737095.1 Parvularculaceae bacterium
TCGGGCAGCACATCTTCGCGACCATCGAGGAGGCGCGCGATTACGCCACCAGATGGCTCTGGACTTACAACAATGAGCGACCCAACATGGCCAATGGCGGATTGACGCCGGCCCAGAAACTGAAAAACGCCGCGTGAAGTCAATTAACCAACCCCGCTAAAAACGGGGGGATTACCAATCGACCAGCAAATGGGTTTTGATTCGGCGATGCGCGGAACCGCGCTGCATTAATCAGCGCGCCAAGCCGCCTACGCCCAAACGCCGGAGAATCTGAACCGCAGGGCCAGCCAGCGGCGCAAGAATAAGATCGGCGTGCGAAGCGACTTAAAGGGCGTTGCCCGCTTCAATCGAGATTTCCGCCTCGCCATTGCCGTCCCAGGCGGTATCGCTCCAGCTGTCGCCGGGGCCCTTCGAGCCGTCGAACGGGCCGCACAGATCGTCGAAGCAGAGCGTCGATCCGTCATAGGACCAGGAACCCGAGCCGCCGGTCGACGATTCATACGAACCGTCTGGCGCGACATAGAACGACAACTCGCCCCAGGTGTCGGTCGTCGTGACAATGGTATTGCCGACAAACCCAGCGGTCGACGCTGAGGCAGCCGAAACGCCGAGGATCAGCGCCGTCATCGCAATCGCAAATTTTTTCATCGTCGTTCTTCCTTCAGCAAATGAACGTCAGTGGAGAATTTCGGCCGCCCCAAAATCGAGCGTCCGTATTTTTGAGCGCATGCGAAGACAAATCCCTGCAATGACTCAGCGGCACAGCCGGCGCGCATGATCCTCGCGCCCTAGAACCGATAGGCCGCTTCGACCCCGATGCGCCTTCTCGTACCTGGCGCCAGAAATGAACCGCCGAATTCAGGCGCCGGAATGACTTCTTCGAGATAGTTTTCGTTGGTCAGATTGCCGGCGAACGCCATCAACGACCAGCGATCGCCCTGAATGCCGGCGCGCATGTCCAGCGTCAGGTAGCTGTCGCGCTGCGCATTCACGAAATTGCCGGTGCCAAGCCCGCCGGCGCCGGCGCCGAAGCCGATTTCAAAGAGCGGATTAAAAATGGTGGCACGGTCGCCGCCCTGAACCGTGTGGAACCATGTCGGACCGATCACTTGCGCATCGGCGCGAACGAGAAATTCGACGCCGCTTGCGATTGGAAAGGTGACGTCGCCGCCGAAATTCACCGTATAGTCAGGCGTATAAGGCGACTTGTTGCCTACGGTGTCCGGCCGCGAGCTGTTCGCCTTGATTTCGCTGTCGGTATAATTGAAGCCCGCGTAGAGATTGAGGAAATCCGTCACCGCGGCTTCGGCGCCGACCTCAAATCCGATAATTTCAACTTCGTCGATGTTGGAGACAACGCGCAAAAGGCCGAATCCGCCGACAAAGAATTCAAAGAACTGCATATCGGTAACATCGGTGTAGTAGCCGGCGCCGGAAAGACGCAAACGTCCATTGAGAGCGGACGCTTTGAAGCCGGCTTCAAAGGCGCTGGAGCGCTCTTTGTCATAGTTGTCTTCGATGATCGGCAGATCGCTGCCGATTTGCGCGGCGAAGTCCACGCCGCTCACCGTAGAGATGAGCGCATTGTTGAAGATGTTGACCGTTGCGGCGCTGCCGGAATTGTTGAAGCCGCCAGCCTTGAAGCCGACCCCCCAGCTCGCGAACAGGGTCGTATTGTCGGCGATGTCCCAGGTGGCGGCGACTTTTGGTTGAACCTGCTTGAACGTCTCTTTCTGATCCGGAATTGTTCCGGTTGGATTGACGAGGCTTGAAAGCCCGGGATTCAGCGGGTCGTCGAAAACGCCGTCGAAATTCAGATCAATCACGGATTGACGTGCGCCGGTCGGAACGAGATTCGATACGCGCCGCTCTTCAACGTCAAAGCGCAGCGCCGCCGACAGTTCGATGGCGTCCGTTACCGCGTAATCTGCGGACCCGAATACGGCGTAGACGGTGCTGTCGAAATCGTCATAGGCCAGCGCGTCCGTCCGGTTTTCGCCGCTAAGCTGCACCAGCCCGCGAGTCACCGGCCCGCCGCCGTCGCGGTTGAGCGACACGCCGACTTGCCTGCTTATGTCGAGGAAATAGCCGCCGATCATCCAGTTAAGCGGTCCGTCGCCATTTGAAGCAAGGCGCAATTCGGCGCTGAAATCCGATTGATTGCGCAGTTGCTCCTGGATGCCGTCGCAGGTTGACGGCGTATAGGCGCCGAGAAACGATCCGTTCGGCGCAAATATAACGCCGACCGGGATCTGGCCGAAAAACGTCGGCGGCGGCAACTGGAATCCTTGCGCGTTGAAGTCGGCGACCGTCTGCTGGCAAACCGGGTCATTATTGTAAAACCCGAACGCCGCAGAAGTGCCGTCCGCGACCAAATTGTTCTCGATATCGCTGTATAGCGCCCACCCTGTCAGCGTCGCGCCGTCCATTTCAAGATCGAATTTCCCGGAAAATTCCAGCGATTCCTGATCATTGTCAGAGGTGACATTGGGCTGAAAAATAAAAGGATGTTCGTTGACATCCAGATTGGCGGACGGCGTGCTCGTCACCGCGGCGAACACCGGCAAATGGAAGTTCGCATTGAAGACGATCGAGTTCGCGTCGACCTGGCCATACCGCGCTTTCATATCGACGCTGAGGCGATCGCTCGGCGTAAAGAGCAGCCGCCCATTGATATTGTAGCTTTCGAACGAGTCGATGGTCGGGGCGTCGCCGAGAAAACTGTTGCGGTAATAGCCGTCGGTGTTTCGGTAGTCGCCCGAAATCCGGTAGAAAAGTCTATCCTCGACTATCGGTCCGGACAGCGATCCCTTGGCGAGAACCGTATCATCTTCCGCCAGGCTGACCGTCATGCCGCCGGAAAGGTCGTTGTCCGGCGTGTCCGTCGTCACAATGATTGCGCCGGCGGCGGCGTTGCGGCCGTAGATCGCGCCCTGCGGCCCCTTGAAAATTTCGATCTGCCTGAGATCGGTATATTCGCGGTTGAAGGCGGCGGGGTTCGTGTAAAGAACGCCGTCGATCAGAAACGCGAAGCTGTTTTCCGCGTCGCGCGCGCCGTTTATGCCGCGAATATTGACCTGCGTGTCGCCGACCTCCGCCGCGTTGACGAGAGTTACGCCGGGGGTCAGGCCGACGAAGTCCTCCACCCGCTCAACGCCCGCCTTGCGCAGAGTTTCATTGGTGAGCGCGGTGATCGAACCCGGGACGTCCTCGATATTTTCCGCCTTGCGCCGCGCCGTGACGATGATCTCGTCGTCCGTCTGCGCCGCCGCCGGCGCTATCGCCCCAAAGCCGGCCGCTCCGCAAAGCAAAGCCGTTCGAAAAGCCTCAAATTTCCGCATGATTTCCCGCTCCCGATGACGTTCGAGCTCGTCGCCGCCCCTGCCGCGCCGGCCAAACGTTATCTATAAATGTATACAATTCGCGCCGTTTGGCAAAGACAAAGCGCGCCTGACCCGGCCCGGACGAACCGGCCGAACGAAACGGCGCCTCAGCCTGCCGCGAGAATCGATCTCGCCGCCTCTTCGTCGACGACTTCGCCGTATTTGGCGGCGATATCGTCGAGATTGGCCGCGTGCGGCCCCTCCCCGCGGTCGGCGCAGGCGTCGCGGACGACAAATGGCGCAAAGCCATGCTGGATCGCATCGACGGCGCTCGCCCTGATGCAGCCGCTTGTCGAGAACCCGCACAGCAGGACCGTGTCGACGGCGAGCGCACAGAGCGTTGAGGCGAGCGACGTTCCGAAGAAGGCGCTTGCATATTGCTTGACGATGACAATGTCGCCATTCGCGGCGAGGCCCGCCGGGAAAGCCGCCAGCGGCGATCCTTTAATGAAACACGAGAGCGCCGGCACTTTCCTGTAAAAGAGGCCGCCGTTGACGCCGCGCGCATCATATTCGACCGATGTCAGGAAGACCGGCGCACCGGCCTGTCGTGCTGCAGCGCACAAGCGCTTCGCCGATTCGAGCGCATGCGATCCGGCTTCTCCTAGGAAAAGCGGCGCGGACTTATCGAGATAGGCGTTCACCATGTCGATGACGATCAGCGTCGGCCGCGTTCCCGGCGACAATCGCCCGGCGAAAGCGCCGGCATGAGTGACAATGCGCGGCGCTGCGTTCGCCATCCGGTCTCCGATAGCCGGCGCGCGCGGCGGCGCGCCGAAGAATAGCTTCGATTGCCGCTGGAAATACTATATCGAATGCCCTGTTAGCAATCGCCGGAGCCGCCTTTGTCGAGGTCATCGGAAAAAGCATATCACGCGATCCGAGAGATGATCCTCGAGGGGGCGGTAAAACCGGGCGAGCATCTGAGCGAAGAGCACCTGTCGGCGGCGATCGGCGTCAGCCGTACGCCCGTGCGCGATGCGCTGCGTCGACTCGAGGCGGATTATTTCGTGTCGATCAAGGCCAACCGCGGCGCCCGCGTGCGCGGCTGGGACGCCGAGGACGTCGATGACCTGTTCCAGCTGCGGGCGATTCTCGAAGGGTTCGCCGCCAGTCTCGCCGCCGAACGCTCGACGCCGGTCCAGACAAGGGAACTGCGCAAGCAAATCCGCCTCATCGATCGGGCGCTTGCTGCAAAACCTGATCCCGACATCGATCAGTTCCTGCGCGCGAACGCGCGTTTCCATCAGGTTATCTGTGAAACCGCCGGCAATTCGCGGCTGTCCGACATGATCGCGTCGATGGTCGCCCAGGCCGTCGTCGTGCGAACCGCCAATGTCTATTCGATGACGGATCTTGAACGCTCAAACGCCCATCACCGCGAAATGACCGACGCGATCGAGGCGCATGACGGGGCGCTCGCGGAGCTCGTCATGCGCACCCATATCCTCACCGCCGGCAAGGCGTTCAGAAAAAGCGCCGCAATCGCCGGCGAAAAGAACGGCGCGGGAAGGGCGCCGCGACGCGGCCGGTCCGGCGCGCCGCGAATTGACAGCCATCTCGATGATGACTAGGCTTTATTGTATACAATCTTGACGAATAACAGGAAAATCAATGTGAAAACGCGGGCGCACATACTCGAAGTCAGTCCGCGTGACGGCCTGCAGAACGAAAAGACGCTGGTGTCGACGGCTGACAAGGTCGCGCTTATCGGACGGGCGGTCGCAGCGGGCGTCCGCCGCATCGAGGTTGCAAGTTTCGTCAATCCGGCGCGCGTGCCGCAAATGGCCGACGCCGAGGCTGTCCTGGCGGCGCTGCCTGACCGGGACGACGTTTCCTATGTCGGCCTCGTCCTCAACGAGAAAGGCGCTGATCGGGCGCTGGCGACGAAGGTCGGCGAACTCGGCGCAGTCATTGTAGCCACGGACACCTTCGCCGAGCGAAACCAGGGGCAGACCTCCGACCAGTCGATCGCCGTCGCCGCCGCGATCATCCGGCGCGCCAAATCAGCAGGAAGGCGGGCGAACGTGACGATCTCGGCGAGTTTCGGATGCCCATTTGAAGGCGAAGTGCCTCCCGAGCGGATCGTCTTGATCGTCAGGAAGATCGCCGAGGCGAGCCCCGACGACATCGCCCTCGCCGATACGATCGGCGTCGCGGATCCCTGGCGAGTCCGGGACCTGGTCGCACGCGTCAAGGACGCTGCGCCCGGCGTCAGATTGCGCGGTCATTTTCACAACACCCGCAACACCGGTCTCGCCAATGCGTTCGCGGCGATCGATGCGGGCGTTGAGACGATTGATGCGAGCATCGGCGGGGTCGGCGGGTGTCCGTTCGCGCCGAGCGCGACGGGCAATGCGCCGACTGAAGACATTGTCTATATGTTGGAGCGCGGCGGCGTTGATACAGGCGTCGATCTCGCAGCGCTGATTGACGCATCGCACTGGCTCTCGGTAAAAATCGGGCGCGCGCTGCCGGCAATGGTCAGTCGTGCGGGCGCATTCCCTACAAAGCGGGCCGTGTGACAGGAGCTGTTTTATCGTCAGCGCTGATCCGCAGGCTTGCAGATCGGCATAATGCACGAATGGAAGGGGCATGACCTATAGACTGGGCGTCGATGTCGGTGGGACATTCACCGACCTCCTGCTTTTCAACGCCAAAACAGGCGAATTCTGGCGCGGCAAGGTCCCGTCGACGCCGGACGATCCGTCGCGCGCAGTTGTCGAGGGCGCCCGCAGCATTTGCGCCAGCGCCGGCGTATCCCCGGCCAACATCAATTCATTCCTGCACGGAACGACGGTGGCGACCAACGCCGTACTCGAAGGCAAGGGCGCACGCGTCGGCCTCATCGTCACGACAGGCTATCGTCAGGTGTTGCAGATCGCGCGCTCATTTGTTCCCGGCGGCCTTGCCGGATGGATCGTCTGGCCGAAGCCGGAACCGCTCGCGGATCTTGAAGACACGTTGGAAATCGGCGGACGCCTCGACGCGCGCGGCTCTGAAATCCGTCCGCTCGACGACGACGAGATAAGGGCGGCGCTTGGCGACTTGAAGGACCGCGGCGTCGAGGCGCTGACGGTCTGCCTTATGAATTCCTATGTGAACGGCGTTCACGAAAAGCGCGTCGGCGACCTCGCCCGCGAGATCTGTCCGGAAATTCCGATA
Source organism: Parvularculaceae bacterium (assembly GCA_041737095.1). Classification (GTDB taxonomy): domain Bacteria; phylum Pseudomonadota; class Alphaproteobacteria; order Caulobacterales; family Parvularculaceae; genus Amphiplicatus. The sequence goes on from JBGSSK010000206.1 coordinate 6,549, forward strand.
TCGCTCAGTCACGAAATTCTGCCGGAGATGCAGGAATATGAACGAACGCTGACGACCGTCGCGAATTCGGCAATGCGGCCCGTCGTCGGGAAATATGTCCGCAATCTCGCGGGAGAACTGCGCGCGCTCGGCGTCAAGGGGCGCATCTCGCTGCTTCGCTCGGATGGCGGCCTCATTTCCGCCGAACGGGCGCAGGAAGCGCCAGTCAATCTCCTGATGTCGGGACCGGCCGGCGGAGTCGCCGGGGCGCTTTGGGTCGCGAAAAGCGCCGGATTCAAGGATATCCTGACGCTCGATGTCGGCGGCACATCGACGGACGTCGCGCTCATCCAGAACGGCGAGCCGCGCCTCGCGCGGACGACTGACGTCGGGCATCTGACAGTCCGCGTGTCGTCGCTCGATGTGAAAACGGTCGGCGCCGGCGGCGGCTCCATCGCGCATGTGCCGCAGCTGACAAAGGCGCTGCGCGTCGGACCGCAATCGGCCGGCGCTGCG
>JBGSSK010000210.1:0-6033 GCA_041737095.1 Parvularculaceae bacterium
GGCTCGGCCTTGCCGGCCGGCGACGGCGGTGCGGACGCGGGGACGGCCTTGTCCGGCGGCGCTTTCGCGGCGGATTTGACCGGCGCCGATGGCGCATTCACCGGCGCGGCCGCGGGTTTTTTCTTGTCAGTTTTGTAGGTCGGCTCGAGTGCGAAGGCGTCGGTTTCCTCGGCGGGATCAGCAATCGGCGAGTTCGACGGCGCAGCATGGCCCTTGCGGGCGAGCAGGCCCGATGTGAGGGCGGCGAAACGGCTTTCGAGCTTGCCTTCGCCTGCCTGCGCGCTGGTCCTTTTCATCGCTTCCTTCCCGCGATGCGGCTTTCCCTATTGCGCCGCGCGACGGCCGAAGACGCGATTATTGGCGGCGATCGTCGCCGCATTGGGCTCGTCCGGCGCCTTGTAGCCGCCTTCAGCGCGCTTCAGGCGACGATCGAGATATTGCCAGAGCTCGCTGATCTCCTGGGCGGATTTGCAATAGGGATCGATCTCCATGACAGTGCGGCCGTCGATCATCGCAGCCGCATAGTCGACGCGGTGATGAATGACCGTCGGCGCCACCGTCCCATGCTGCGACAGCGCGATCGCCGCTTCCGAGGTGATGCGCGCTTTCGGCGTTGCGCCGTTGACGACGAATACCAACTGCTTGTTGCGCGCCTGGGCGATGTCGACGGTCGGGCCGACGGCGCGCAGATCATGCGGCGAGGGCCGCGTCGGCGCGACCACGAGATCGGCGAAATTGACGACTTCCGAGATCGCCCGCGTGACGGCGGGCGGCGTGTCGATCACGACCAGTTTGAAGCCTTCATCGCGCGCGCGGTCGAGATCCTGGAACAGGTTCGAGAATACCGACTGTATGAAGGCGGGATTGGGATCCTGCCGCACATTCCACCATTTCGCCAGCGATCCTTGCGGATCGGTGTCGATCAGCGCGACGGGGCCAGCCCCGGCACGCCCGGCTTCGACCGCAATGTGACCCGACAAGGTGGTTTTGCCGGATCCCCCCTTTTGCGACGCGAAAACAATTACGCGCATTGACGCCAGCATGCGTCCTCCCAGAAAACAGTCGCCGGGCTCAACGCCCCGTTTTGCATCTTTGCGCACAAGCCGTTAAGGCTGCGCCACGAACGCGCGTCGAATTGTCGGAAAAGTTTAACGAGACGGTCAGGAATTCGTCGACAAAAAAACGCCGGAAGCAACCTAGATACGCAAGGCTGCGACCGACGCGACGTTAGTCATGACACGAATGATTTAAGGCCGGCTTAAAACTGACGATCAGACGAGGTCATCATCATCGAGGCCGAGAAGCCTGGTGATGCGGGCGATCCGCGGATTGGCGTCCCAGTCCCAATATCGAAGGACGGCCCTCGCATAGTCGCGCGCCATCGAATCGAAGACGGCGAGAAGCGTCCCGGCGCGTTCCGGCGTCAGCGGATTTTCAGCGTCTTTGCGGCCGACGATCGCGAAAAATTCCGCGCGCGGCATGCCAAGGCTCTTGCACATGACGGCGAAAGGCTCGCACCCCGGATCGCGCAGGACGCGCGCGACCAGTTCGCGGCTGACGCCGGCGATCATCCCGACGGCGTCGATGACTTCCTGCGCCGGATATTTGCGCGCCGCAGCCAGCGTCTTGACGACGACTTCCATCGACACCGGTTCGCCATTGACGCCGCGCGGGCGATGCCGGCGGTCGAGCATCACCAGAATTTCCTTGACCAGCGGATCAGCGCCGTCGCCGCGGAAAACATCGGTGTAAAGGCTCTGCACTGCGTCTTGGACGATCGTCCGGTCGAGCGCGAAGCGCGCCAGAATGCGTTTGCGGCTCTCGCCGTTGACCCACCAGAACATCATGAAGCCGTGCGCCGGCTCAAGCTCGCGCCGACGCAGGAGCAAGGACTGGATTTCCTGATCCGCCGTCGAACGGCTGACGAGGATTTCAATCGCCGTCGGCGACAGGTTGAATTCGTCGCGACGCAGCAACAGCCGCGTGACTTCAGGCTCGCCGAATTCGAGGATCACATCCGCGAGAGACGCCGTCAGGTCGAGGCGGCGCGCGATCATCTCGCGATGCGCCGTCGTCCCGGCTCTGGCGCATTCGATCAGCAAGGCTTCGGGCAGCGGCTCAACGCGGCGGATGATCGGCTCGGCGACGCGCGGCTCATCGAGCAGCAGCATCCTCAAAAGGGCGTTCGGCGCTTCGGCGACGCGTGCGATCCGGCGCGCGACATCAAGCCGGAGGTCTTCTTCCGCCTTGTCGAGCGCCTGCAACATGATATCGGCGACCAGCGCGCGTTCATTGGCGGAAATCCGGGTCGCGGGCAGGACCACAATATCGCAGAGTTTGCGCACGAGGATTTCGCGCGGCGTATGGCCGCGCGCCGCCGGCGGCGTCAGGCCGACATCATTCGTGGCGAATTCGGCTTCCGCCGCTGGATCCTGCGTCGACATCCGGGCCCCTTCAAGGCGTCCCAATGAGGGAGAGGCGCGTTTTAACAGCAACACCGTTAACCGGGGTTGAAGACGGCCGGCCGAATGCGGGGAGACGGCCGCGTTTCGGCCTGCTAGGCTCAGCGGGTCCGTCTGATTTGGGGTTATCGCCGTGTTAAGAACCGTCTTCTGCGCCGTTGGCGCATTCGTTCTGGCCGCCTGCGCCAGCGATTCTGGCCTATCTGATGAACCGACCTATATCGCCGGCTATGGCGATGGTTGCGCCACGGCGCACGAGCAGGAAAAGAGTTTTTCGACTAAGCGGGTGCGCGACGCCGACCTCTTCGAGGATGACCGCGCCTACCGGGCCGGCTGGCGTCAGGGATGGCAGCAATGCCAAAGTCCCTATCGGCAGGTCGATGATGGCGGCCGCATTCTGGGCAATGAGGACGACTTCTAACGATGCTTCCGCCCGATGCGCGCGCGATCCGGTCAGAACCAGAGCCGTACCGAACGGCATCTCAATGATGATCTCCGTGTCCTGAATGATCGGCCTTTGGCGCGCAGGCGGTCTCAGCGTCCGCGGCCGTGCCATGGAATTTCAACGTCTCCATCAATCTAGCCGCCATGTGATTGAGGAGATGACAATGGGACGCCCATTGCGTCGCCGCGGCAGTCAACTCCGATGACGCCTGCGCGAGGCTCGCGACATTCCCGGAACCGGCCGACCTTTTCCTCAGGGTGAAGCGCTGAAGCGGTTTCATGGCGGCTGAACCGATCGGCGCGCAAATAAGCGCGTCACACCTGCCGCCGGAAGCAAGCAGCACCGTCAATCCGCAAGCTTCAGGCGATGGCGGTCGAAAACCCTCAGTACCTGCGCCAGGTCGTGGCCGCGTTTCAGAATGACGCCTGTCATCGACACGACGGCGTAGGCGCCCTGCTTCTGACTGAGCGACGGGCGTTTCTCGACGCGGTAGAGCGGCGTTTCCGCCGCGCGCCGGAAAATCGAAAAGACCGCCGCGTCCTTCAGGTGGTCGATCGCATAGTCGCGCCACTCGCCGGCGGCGACAAACTGGCCGTAAAGCCCGAGAATGCGGGACAACTCGTCGCGCGTGAAGGCGACTGCATCGGGTCGTTGTCTTGCCGTGCCCTGTTGCGAAGCTGCGATCATTCGGGGAAAGTTTTGAACGCCTCGGCCCTGAGGGCAAGCCCTTTGTGCGGCCAATGCGCCGGGGCTGGCCGATCAATAATTCGTTAACCACCATTTCGCCGCAATTCGCCCGTTGCTTGGCCGCAATCGCGCGCCATTGTCGATTGGTCGGACAGGCGGGCGAGCCCACGAGATTCCGGTTCTATCATCGCCCCCAGCCCCCGGGATTAAGGCGCAGCCCGCCGGTCCGATACCCCACGCGAAAAAGGCGCGGCGGCGATGCCCGGTTGACGCAGCGCGCGTTCCTGCGCCATCAGCGGGGCGGCCGGCGATGTGTTCGCGGGCTTTGAAGCCGTTTTCGCCAATCAAGCCAGACGCCCGCTCATGTCCGCCGTCATCTCCGTCGCCTTGCCGGTCTTCGCCGTAATCGTCGCCGGCCTCGTCGCCGGGCGGATGAAGCTGGCGACCGCGGAAGATTCCGCAGCGCTCAATCGGTTTGTCTATCGCTTCGGGTTTCCGGCGGCGCTGTTCGCGCTCATGTCCGGCGCCGCAGGCCTCACCGATCTCGATGCGCGCCTCGCCGCCAGCTACGGCGCTGCGGCGCTCCTGGTGATCGTGTCGTCCTACTTCCTTGCACGGACGATCTTCAGGCTTGATCCGGAGACCGCCGGCGCGCACGCCTTCGCCTCGACGATCGGCAATGCGGTCTTCCTCGGGCTGCCGATCGCACTCGGCGTCGAGGGCTGGGCGCGGCCTTTCGTGACCTTGATGCTGGTCGAAGGAATCCTGGTGATAGGCGTCGGCGCATCGCTGATGGCGCCGCGCGATGCGGGGGCGACGACGCCGCCGCTTCAACGCGCCGGCAATTTCCTAAAGCGACCGCTGACGAATCCGCTGGTCGCTGCGGCGCTTGCCGGGTTCGTCTTCGCTTCGACCGGGCTGGCGCTTCCAGGACCAGTCCGCACGGCGTTCGAAATTCTCGGCCGCGCCGCCGGACCGGTCGCATTGTTCTCGCTCGGGCTGTTCTTTGCGACGCGCCGGCTGCCGCCATTCGAGAAAACGCTCGGAAAATCGCTGACGATCGCCGGCATGAAGATGATCCTGCTGCCGGCCCTCGCCTTTGCTTTTGCAGCGTCGGGCGGCGTGAACGCCCCTGACTATCGCGGCGCTCTGGCGCTCTTCACCGTCGTGCCGACCGCCGTCGGCGCCTTCGTGATGGCGAGCCAGTATGGGCGCTATGTCGATGAAACAGCCGCGGCGATCGGCCTGACCTCGCTGCTGTCGGTCCTGTCGATCAGCGCCGTCCTCATTCTCTTCGCCTGACGGCGGGGTCGGTTGCGTTTTGCGGCTGGCGGTTCGATCATTCGAACGCAGTCTTGCGGGCCGGCAGCGAGTAGCGGGAGGAGCGACGATGAGCGCGACGAGAAGGACCATCCTGAAAGTCGGCGCGGCAAGCGTCGTCATTCTTGGCGCCGGCGCCGCCGCGTGGTCGCTGACGAGAGCTCCGACGCGCGCGCGCACGCCATGGTCAAAGGCCGGAACAAGTTTCGGCGATGCGCGCCTCGATACGCTCGCTTACGCCATACTCGCGCCCAATCCGCACAACATGCAGCCCTGGCGCATCCGCCTCGACGGCGTCGATGCGATGACGATCTTTTGCGACCCTTCGCGCCTGCTGCCGGAAACCGATCCGCCGCATCGCCAGATCACGATCGGCTTCGGGTGCTTTCTCGAACTCCTTGCGCAGGCGGCGGCGGAACAAGGGCTCCGCGCCGAGTTGACGCCGTTTCCGGCGGGCGAGCCGCAGCCATTGCTCGACGCCCGGCCGATCGCCGCGGTGCGGCTCGTCGCCGACGCTGACATTCGTCCCGATCCGCTTTTCGCCGCGACGCTGATCCGGCGCACCAATCGTGCGCCGTACAAGGAGCAACCGGTCGACCGGGCTGCTTTCGACAGCATCATCGCGGCGCGCGTTGATGGCGTCGCCGCATCGGGGGCCCTTGAAGGCGACATGATTTCGGCGCTGCGGACGCTGGCGAAAGACGCCTGGCGGATCGAATGGGAGCTGGACAGAACGCGCCGCGAATCGATCGCGGTGACGCGCATCGGAAAGTCCGAGATCGACGCTGAACCCTGGGGCCTCGCGCTGTCGGGCGCGCTGATCGACGCCGTCGGCGCTGCAGGCATCATGACCCGCGAGAATATGGACATGCCGGGAAAGGCCGCGTTCGACCAGACGCTCGCCTTCTACAATGCCGCCATCGACACCGCCGCCGGTTTTGTATGGACGACGACCGCGGCCAATACGCGGCGCGACCAACTGGAGGCCGGCCGCGCATGGGTTCGCATGCAGCAGGCCGCGACGCTCGCCGGCGTCGCCTTTCATCCGCTCAGCCAGGCGCTGCAGGAATTTCCGGAGATGGCGCCGGCTTATGACCGCGCGCATGCGCTGCTGGCGCC
>JBGSSK010000237.1:0-1968 GCA_041737095.1 Parvularculaceae bacterium
CGCGCGGCTTGAAGCCGCCGCCGCGGGCGCGCCGCTGGTCTTCCCGCCGGACGTCGAAGCCGCCGCTCCCGATATCGTCGCCAATGAACGCCAGCTCTTTGACGCCAGAAAACAGGAATTCGAAGCGGCGCTCGAAGTTGAAGCCGGCAAGCTCGCCGAAGCGCAGGCGGCGCTCGACTACGCCGGGCAATCGCATGCGCTGGCGGCCCAGGAACTGGCGATTGTCGAGCCGCTGGTGCGCAAGGGCATTGAACCGAAACTCGAACTCATTCGGGCAAGGCAGCGCGCCGCCGCGGCGCTCGGCGAAAAACAGCGCGCCGAAATCGCGGTCAGGAGCGCGACCAGCGAAACCGACCGCATCAAGTCGACTTACTTCGCCGCGATCGCCGATGAACTCGCCAAGGCGAAGTCGGAGATGACCGGGGTCTCCGGCGAATTGCCGGCGCTCCGCGACCGCGTCGATCGCACCGAAGTCAGAAGCCCGATCGACGGCGTCGTTCACCGCGTTCTCGTCGCCACGCTCGGCGGCGTCGTGCAGCCGGGCCAGACGATCGTCGAGGTCGTCCCCGACGGCGACACGCCGCTCGTCGAAGCGAAGATAAAGCCCGCCGATATCGGATTCCTGCGGATCGGACAGGAGGCGCGGATCAAGGTCAGCGCCTATGATTCATCGACATACGGCTCGATCGCCGGCAGGATCGAAACGATCAGCCCCGACGCGATCGAAAACGAGAAGGACGGCGAGCGACATTTCCTGATCACTGTCCGTCTCGACGATCCGACGCTGGAGATTGCCGGCGGCGCCTTGCCGCTGATGCCCGGCATGGCGGCGGAAGTCGACGTCCTCAACGGCAAGCGCACGGTGCTCGCCTATCTCCTGAAGCCGATCGCCGAGGTGTCGAACAAGGCGCTGCAGGAAGACTGACCGGGTCAACGTCCGGCGCGGATGACGCCGGCGAGATGCTCGCCGAGGCGCAGCGACAACGCGACGATCGTCAGCGTCGGATTGACGCCGCCGCCGGTCGCAAAGACGCTCGATCCCGCGACATGCAAATTGTCGAGACCATGCACTTTCAGATCGCGGTCGACGACGCCGTATTTCGAATCGTCCGACATCCGCGTCGTGCCCATCTGGTGGCAATGATGCCCGGGCTCCAGCCGATCGCCCATGATCTCCGCCGAGATCTGGAACCGCGCGACGTCCTGTTCGGCGAGCGCCTTGCCGACCTCTTCAGCGAGGCCGCGAATGGTCCGGCGATCCTGCTCGGCGAGGCGCCAGTCGATGTTTATGCGGAACTGCCCGAACCGATCGGTTTTCGTCTTGTCGAGCGTCACGCGGCTGTCGGGATTTGGAATCTGTTCGATGATGTTCGAGACGACTCCGTCGCCGCGGCAGAGCGTCGTACGCTTTGCCTGTCCGTTCGGCAGAAAGGATTGCGTCGAGCACTCGATTTCATTGGCGAGGCGGCGAAACGGCGCGAGTCGGCCGTAGAATTTCGGTTTTGCCGCCGGCTGCATCGATATGACCGCCGAACTGAGGCCGCGCTGTTCCAAAAGGTCAGCAGACGGATTGAGCGCGACCGCCGCCTCGCGGTCCCACAACGGGACATCGAAGGTCGCAAAGCGTCCGAGCAATATGTCGAAATGCTCCATGAAACAGCGACCGACATAGCCGCCCTGATCGCCGAACGGCGCGCCGGTCGATTCAGCCGCATTGAGCAGGAACCGCGCATTCTCGAGCGCGCCGAAGGCGAGCACGAAGTGTTTCGCGCGGATGTTGAATCTCCGGTCCCGATAGTCGCTGACCGTCATTTCTTCGACGCGCCGGCCGTCGGGGCTGAGCCTTGGCGCCAGGACATTCGCATCGATGAAGACGTCGATGCGCTCCGACGCGGTCAGCTCGGCGCGATATTTTTCGCCGAACCGCGTCGGCGCGCTGCGCGCGAAGGCGGCGGGCGCGAACCGGCC
>JBGSSK010000245.1:0-11779 GCA_041737095.1 Parvularculaceae bacterium
CCTTGCCAGGGCCGGTGACCACGCCGGTGGCGGTGAACACAAGTTCGCGGTTGCCTAGAAAGACGCTGAGCGTCGTCGGAAAGCTGCCGCTGCTCACCCCGCGCGGCGCCGAACCCGCCCATGTCGAAAGGCTGAGCCTGCCGTCGTTGCACGCCAGTCGAAACGCATCCCGGTCGGCCACCGGGGTACCAAAGACCAGAGCACCCGGCTCCACTGTCCAGCCGGCGGCCTTCGCCGCATCAGGCATCGCCGCAGCGAGAACAAGGGCAACAGCGGATAGGAGATGACCCATGCAGCGTTCATAACGTCCGGACAGGGCCCTGGCCAGCCACCCCGTACACCAGCGATGCTGCCGTCAGCAAAGGCCTTCGAGATCAATATTGCATGCAATTGCATTTTGTATATCATCCTGACGATGCTCGATTCGGCCTCTCCTGAACAATCCGGCCCACCCGGCCCGAACAATTGCACCGCCGCCAAGGTCCGTCGCCTCGCCCGCCGGGTGACCCAGGTCTACGATGATGCGCTTGCCCCCTTCGGCCTGACGAACGATCAATTGGCCGAACTCCTCAACTGGACTTTGGCGACATTCGACAAGGATCATCTGCCCACGGATTTTGCGCCCTTCACCGAAACTGAAGTCGCCGCGGGTCGCGCGCAGCCGCTTGTCGGCGAGGCGCCGGTCATGCGGGCGGCGCTGCGACAGAAATTCACCGCGGGCGAAGTCGGGTCAAGGGGCGGCGAACAGGACTGAATTCAGGAAGGCGAAATAGGGAGGGAACCATGACGACGACTACATCTTCAAGAACACGAACGGGCTCGGGCAAGGCGGCGCTTTTCGGGGCGACCGCGATCGTCGCAATCGCGTCGACGGGCGGCGCCCATGCGCAGGGCGTCTTTGACGATGAAGTCGTCGTCACTGCGCAGAAACGCGAAGAAAGCGCGCAGGATGTCGGCATTTCGATCACCACCCTGTCGGGCGAACAGATGGAATCGCTCGGCTACACCAATGCGCAGGAAGTGACGGCGCTCGCGGCGGGCGTTGCGACCTTGCAGCCCAACGGCGAGGCGAACTACGCGGTCGGCATTCGCGGCGTCGCCAATAACGACTTCACCTCGAACGTCGAAAGCCCGGTCGCGATCTATGTCGACGAGACCTATATCTCGCAGATGTCAGGCGCCGGTTTCCTGCTGTTCGACATCGATCGCGTCGAGATCCTGAGGGGTCCGCAAGGAACGCTGTTCGGCCGCAACGCGACCGGCGGTCTCGTTCATTATCTGACGGTCAAACCCAACGCCGAGGAGTTCGGCGGTTATGGCAATTTCAGCTATGGCAATTTCGATCGTTTCAAGGCGCAAGGCGCCGTCAATATCCCGATGGGCGACATGTTGTCGGCGCGGATTTCGCTGGCGACGCATCAGGGCGACGGCTATGTCACGAACCGGCTAGCGCCCGATCGCGATCTCAACAATGCGAATGAATCAGCCGGCCGCATCCAGATCCGCTTCCAGCCTAATGATGATTTCGATCTCCTGCTGAATGCGCGGTACGGCGATCAGAACATCCGCACCGGCTTCTTCGAATACGCCTCGGCGATCCTGCCGACCGGCGATTATACGCCGGGCGTTCCGAACGATGATCTCGGCGGCTATGTCGATCTCGACGGCGACGTCTACGCCGGCGACTATGATTTCACCGGCCACAATGAAACCAACACATGGGGCGCAAGCGGGCGGTTCGACTGGAACATCGGCATCGGCGAATTGACGAGCATCACCGACTTCCAGTCGGTCGAGCGCGACTATATCGAGGATACCGACGCGTCGCCGGCGAATTATTTCAACTTCTTCCTGACGACGGACGCCGAGCAGTTCTCGCAGGAGGTGCGTCTTGCGGGCGACGCCGAAAAGCTGAAATGGGTGCTTGGCTTTTACTATCTCGACATCGACATCAACGATTCGAATGGCGGCAAGGCGACCGATCTCTTTGCAGCGCTGTTCGGGCCGGCGGACGTCGCAGGCTTCAACGGCATTCGCAATCCCTATACGCTTGATACGCGGTCGTGGTCTCTCTTCGGGCAATTCGACTATGCGCTGTCGAGCAACTTCACGCTGATCGGCGGCGTCCGCTATATCAGCGAGAAGAAGGATTACGCGTATGACAATTTTGTCTCGCTGTTTCCAGAAGACATCGGCAGCAGCCAGGATCCGCGGATTGTCGATGTCGCGCCATCCTTCCCGACCTTCGTCGATGCGCGCAAGGACACCAATTTCGCGGCGCGCGCGCAATTGAACTGGACGCCGTCCGACGGCGTTCTCGCGTACGCCAGCTGGAATCGCGGCGTCAAAAGCGGCGGCTTCAACGCGCCCCTGCTGCCGACGCCGATCTTCATTTCGCCGGAATTCATGACCTATGACCCGGAGAAACTCGACGCTTACGAAGTCGGCGTGAAGCTCGATCTCGGCCGCGCGCGGCTGAACGCTTCCGGCTATTATTACGACTACAAGAACTGCCAGGCGTTCTCGATCCTCGGTCTCGACACGTTCACGCTCAACGCCGATTGCGAGAACAAGGGCTTCGAGGTCGAGTTGCAGGGCGCGCTCGCCAAGGGCCTCGATTACCATCTGGGCGTCGGCTACACCGATGCGGAAGTCAGCGGCATACCGGGCGTCACCGAAGACGCGACCGTCGTCGACAATACCGATCCGATGAATCCGGTCACGTTGACCTTGCCGGCGTTCATTCCGGGCGGTCAGCAGCGTCCGGTGCAGACGCCGAAATGGAACCTCAACGGGCTTGTCCGGTATGAGTTCCCGGTCGAGGGAATCGGCAATATCGCCTTGCAGGTCGACGGCCAGTATCGCTCCGAACACTTCTTCGCGCTGACCAACGCGCGCGCGTCGCGTCAGGGCGGCTATTTCCTCGGCAATGCGTCCGTCACCTGGATTGCGCCAAGCGAGGCATGGAGCGTGCGCGGCTTTGTCCAAAACATGTTCGACCAGCAATATCTGGTCCAGACTTTCGACCTCTCGGGCAATCTGACGAATGGCGGTCTGTTCGGCCTCGTCGAGCAATATTACGGGCGCCCGCGCATGTATGGCGTCAATCTGAACGTCGAGTTCTGAAGAACGCGACGCTTGCGACTTCGTGGATTGCGGGCGGCTTCTTCGCCGCCTGCGCTATTGGTGGACATGAGCAGCAACGCCTTCAGCTATGTCTGCGGCGTATCGGATACGCCGCTGGTCTATCAGACGATCGGCGCGGCGCTTGACCTGACGGTCGAGCGTTTCGCCGACCGCCCGGCGCTGATCGTCCGGCACCAGGATATTCGCCTCACCTTTGCGGAATTGCGGCGCGCGGTCGACGGCGTCGCGGCGGGGCTGCTGGCGCTCGGGCTTCGTCCCGGCGATCGCGTCGGCATCTGGTCGCCCAACAATGCGGAATGGGTGATCTCGCAATTCGCAACTGCGCGGATCGGCGTCATTCTCGTCAACATCAATCCGGCTTACCGGACGTCGGAACTCGACTATGTGCTGAACAAGGTCGAATGTCGCGCGCTCATTCTCGCGCGGTCGTTCAAGACCAGCGATTATGTCGGCATGGTGCGCGACCTCGGGCCGGCGAAGCTGCCCGGTCTTGCTGACCGCATCGTGATCAGCGAGGAAAAGATCGACGGCATGCGCCGTTTCGCTGATCTCGCCGGGCTCGCAAACGCCGCCGACCGGGCGCGCGTCGCCGAAATCGGAAAATCGCTTTCCCCGGATGATCCGATCAATATCCAGTTCACCAGCGGCACCACAGGTTTTCCGAAGGGTGCGACGCTCACCCATCACAACATCCTCAACAATGGACGCTTTGTCGCCGCACGCCAGCGCTTCACCGAGGAAGACCGGCTGTGCATTCCGGTGCCGCTCTATCATTGTTTCGGCATGGTGATGGGCGTTCTTGGTTGCGTGACGCATGGCGCGGCAATGGTTTTCCCGGATGAAGCGTTCGACCCTGCAAGCGTCCTCGATGCGGTCGAACAGGAGCGCTGCACGGCGCTTTACGGCGTGCCGACGATGTTCATCGCCGAACTCGATCATCCGAGTTTCAAGGGCCGCGACCTTCGCAGCCTCAGGACCGGCGTCATGGCCGGCGCGCCGTGCCCGGAGCCGGTCATGCGGCGCGTCATCGCCGACATGAACATGAAGGAGGTCACGATCTGCTACGGCATGACCGAGACCAGTCCGGTCAGTTTCCAGTCGATGCCGGATGACGACATCGAAAAGCGCGTGACGACGGTCGGCCGAATTCATCCCTATGTCGAGGTCAAGATCGCCGATGAGAACGGGTCGATCGTCCCGCGCGGCGTTCAGGGCGAATTGCTGACGCGCGGCTATTCTGTCATGCGCGGCTATTGGGGCGATGCAGAACGCACCGGCGAGGCGATCGATGCGGCCGGGTGGATGCATACGGGCGACCTCGCGGTCATGGACGCCGACGGTTATTGCCGCATCACCGGGCGCGTCAAGGACATGATCATTCGGGGCGGCGAAAATGTTTATCCGCGCGAGATCGAGGAATTCCTTTACAGACACCCGGCGGTGATGGATGTTCAGGTCTTCGGTGCGCCAGACGCCAGATATGGCGAGGAAGTCTGCGCCTGGATCAGGTTGCGACCGGGCATTGCGGCGAGCGAAGAGGAAATCCGCGCCTTCTGCCGTGGCCGGATCGCACATTACAAAGTTCCGCGTTACGTCCGGTTTGTCGATGAATACCCGATGACCGTGACCGGCAAGATCCAGAAATTCGTCATGCGCGACGCGATGGCGAAAGAATTGACCACAGCGGCGTCAAAGGCCGTTTGAAGCAGTAACCCCCGAGGAGAACGAATATGAGCGAATTTCCGATGCTGATCGGCGGCAAGCTGGTCGATGGCGACAACAGGCTGAATGTCGTCAATCCCGCGACCGAGGAAGTCTTTGCGACCGTCGAACGCGCGTCGCAGAAGCAGGCGGGCGAGGCGATCGCCGCGGCGAAGGCGGCATTTCCCGCCTGGGCGAAAACGCCGATCGAAAAACGCCAGGCGATCGTCGTGAAAATCGCCGACGCGGTCCGCGACAATGCCGGCGAACTCGCGCGCATTCTGACCGCCGAACAGGGAAAGCCGCTGCCCGAGGCGCAAGGAGAAGTCGCGTGGACGGAGGGGTATCTCCGCCATTACGCAACGCTCAGCCTCGAGACCAAGGTCGTTCAGGATGACGCCGCGGCGCGGGTCGAGGTCCACCGGAAGCCGCTCGGCGTCGTTGTCGGCATCGTCGCGTGGAATTTCCCGCTGGTGCTCGCCGCGTGGAAACTGGGTCCGGCGCTTGTCGCCGGCAATACGATCGTCTTGAAGCCGGCGCCGACGACGCCAGCGGCGACCTTGAAACTCGGCGCGCTCATCAAGGACATCGTCCCGCCGGGCGTCGTCAATATCCTCGCCGACGACAACGACCTTGGTCCGTATCTGACCAGCCATCCCGACGTCGCAAAGGTTTCCTTCACCGGATCCGTCGACACCGGCCGCAAGATCATGAAGAGCGGCGCCGACACCTTGAAGCGCCTGACGCTGGAGCTTGGCGGCAATGACGTCGCGATCGTCCTCGACGACGTCAAGGTGAAGGACGTCGCGCCGAAAATTTTCGATGCGGCGATGCTGAACGCCGGCCAGGTTTGCATGGCCGCCAAGCGCATTTATGTGCAGGATGCGATCTATGACGAGATGGCGAGCGCGATGACGGCGATCGCGAGGGATGTCGTTGTCGATGACGGGACGAAACAGGGAACCCGCATCGGCCCCTTGCAGAACAAGGCGCAGTTCGAAAAGGTCAAGGGCCTCATCGACAGCGCGAAAAAGGAAGGCGCAACAGTTGTCGGCGGCGAATCCGGCGGGCGCGCCGGCTATTTCATCAAGCCGGCGATCGTCACCAACGTCAAGGAAGGCAATCGCATCGTCGACGAGGAGCAGTTCGGGCCGGTCATTCCGCTGATCCGCTTCAAGGACGAGGATGATGTCGTCCGCCGCGCCAATGATTCGCAGTTCGGCCTTGGCGGCTCCGTCTGGTCGTCCGATTTCGAGCGCGCCAAGCGCGTCGCCGAACAGATCGACGCCGGCACGGTCTGGATCAACCAGCACATCACGATCGGGCCGCACATTCCGATGGCGGGATCGAAACAGTCGGGCATCGGGGTGGAGCAGGGGCTTGAGGGTCTCGCCGAGTTCACCCAGGTCCGCGTCCTCAACATGGCGAAGGCGTGATTTTTCAAAGAAAGAGCGGAGGCGATCAAATGAGAAAACTGGTGTTCGGCGCGACCGCGCTGGTTGTGATGTCAGCGGCGGGGGGCGCGCTTGCTGAATCTTTTGAGGATATCTGCCTGCGCGTTTCGGACGAATGGGGAACCAGCGGCGATGTCGGCGCGCAATGCTCCTGCCTTGCGGACAAGACCGGGTCCGACCCGGCGCTTGACGCGGAATTGCGGTCGCTCGCCGACGCCCATTCGAGTGACCAGGAAGCCTATGACGCGGCGAGCGACGGCGCGAAAGCGGCGCTCGACGCCTGTTCGGTCGACAGTTGACGCGCTGGTGTAGCGGCGATGACGCTCGCGGAGGCCTATCTTGCGAAGCGGCGGGCGTTTGAATGGCGCAGGCCGGCCCGCTTCAATTTCGTTCGCGACGTGATGGCGGAACGCGCCGCGATGAGCGGCGCGTCCATGGCGCTCTACTGGACCGCGGCCGACGGAAGTGAAGAAGTCATTTCATTCGCGGCGCTCCTCGAGCGGGCGAACAAGGCCGCGGGGTTTCTGGCGGCGGCGGGCCTGAAACGCGGCGATATTGCGCTCCTCGTCCTGTCGCGCGAGAAGCCGTGGTGGGAAATCATTCTCGGTTGCCTGCAACTGGGCGTCGTCGTGTCTCCGGGCACGACGCAATTGATGAAAAAGGACTTCGCCTATCGGCTCGAAGCGACAAGGGCGGCGGCGATCATCACCAATGGTCCGTGCGCGGCGCGGGCCGAGGAGGCGATCGACGTCATCGGCTGGAGCGGATGCAAGATCATCGTCGATGCAAGCCGCGACGGCTGGACGCCTTATGGTGCGAACGCCGCCGCACCGCTTCGCGACTACGCCGACACCGGCGCCGATGACGAGGCGCTGCTCTATTTCACTTCCGGCACCACCGGCAATCCGAAAATGACCGTGCATGGTTGCGCCTATCCGCTCGGTCATGAAACTACGGGAAAATTCTGGCTGCGCGCGGGCGCCGGCGATCTCGTCTGGAATGTTTCCGACACGGGTTGGGCGAAAGGCGCCTGGTCGTCGCTGTTCGCACCGTGGCTTTGCGGCGCCGGGATATTCGCCCTGCATGCTGACGCCGTCGATCCCGTGCGACTTCTCGCGGCGCTTGAAAAATATCCGGTCACGATTCTTTGCGCGCCGCCGACCGCCTACCGCATGCTCATCAAGGAAGCGCTCGATGGGCGGAAATTCCGGGCGCTCCGCCACTGCGTCAGCGCCGGCGAACCGCTCAATCCGGAAGTCATCGAAATCTGGCGCGCGAAAACCGGCGCCGGGATTTGCGAAGGTTACGGCCAGACGGAAACGATCATCCTCTGCGGCGTATTCGAAGGGATGGAAGTCAAGCCGGGCTCGATGGGCTTGCCGGCGCCGGGCGTCGACCTTGATGTCATCGACGAAGAGGGCCGGCGGCTTGCCGCCGGCGCCGAGGGCGATGTTGCGGTCGCGTTGACGCCGCCGCCGCAGGGGCTCTTTCTCGCATACAAGAATGATCCGGAGCGCACCCGAGCGACACGCCGCGGCGACTGGTACCTGACAGGCGATCGCGCCTTTCGCGACGAGGACGGTTACCTCTGGTTCGTCGGGCGCGGCGACGACGTCATCATTTCCGCTGGTTATCGCATCGGCCCGTTCGAGGTCGAGAGCGCGCTGATCGAGCATCCCGCTGTCGCCGAATCGGCGGTCGTCGCCAGTCCTGATGAAACGCGCGGCGAAATCGTCAAGGCCTTCGTGGTCCTCGCGAAGGGCGTCGAGGGCTCCGATGCGCTGGCGCGCGCGCTGCAGGATCATGTAAAGCAGGTGACGGCACCCTACAAATATCCCCGCAAGATCGAATTTGTCGACAGCCTGCCCAAGACGATCAGCGGCAAGATCATTCGCAAGGACCTGCGCGAGCGGGAATGGAAGGGGGTGACGGGGCGTGGCTGAAAAATATGCTCCCTTGCTCGATGCGGGCGAGAGTCTCTCACGCGCCGATTTGTCGATTCTTCAGCTTGAACGGCTGAAAACGTCGCTCGCCCACGCCTATGGAAATTCAAAACACTACCGCCGGGCGTTCGATGCGGCGGGCGTTGCGCCTGCGGACCTGAAGTCGCTCGCCGATCTCGCCAAATTCCCGTTCACGACCAAGGCGGATCTCAGGGACAATTACCCATTCGGATTCTTCGCCGTGCCGCAGTCCGAGATCGTGCGCGTTCACGCCTCGTCGGGCACGACGGGAAAGCCGACCGTCGTCGGCTACACGAAGAAAGACATCGAAACCTGGTCGTCGGTTGTCGCGCGCTCGATCCGCGCGGCGGGCGGCCGGCCCGGCATGAAGGCGCATGTCGCCTATGGCTATGGCCTTTTTACCGGCGGGCTCGGCGCGCATTACGGCGCCGAGGCGCTCGGCTGCACGGTGATCCCAATGTCCGGCGGCCAGACCGAAAAACAGGTCCAGCTCATCTGCGATTTCGAGCCCGACATCATCATGGTGACGCCGAGCTACATGCTGGCGATCCTCGACGAGTTCCGCCGGCAGGGGATCGATGCGCGGAAATCCTCGCTGAAGATCGGCATCTTCGGCGCCGAGCCGTGGACCGACGCGATGCGCGCGGAAATCGAGGAGGCGTTCGCAATCGACGCCGTCGACATTTACGGCCTCTCCGAAGTGATGGGGCCGGGCGTCGCCAATGAATGCGTCGAAACGAAAGACGGCCTCACCATCTGGGAGGATCATTTCTATCCGGAGATTGTCGATCCGGAGACCGGCGCCGTCCTGCCCGACGGCGAACTCGGCGAGCTCGTCTTCACCTCGCTCACCAAGGAGGCGATGCCGATCATCCGCTACCGGACGCGCGACCTGACGCGGCTGTTGCCGGGGACCGCCAGAACCATGCGGCGGATGGCGCGGATTTCCGGGCGCAGCGACGACATGCTGATCATAAGGGGCGTCAATGTCTTCCCGACGCAGATCGAGGAGCAGATCCTGAAAGAGCCGGCGCTGTCGCCGCATTACGTCCTCGAGGTGACGCGATCGGGCCGGATGGACGAGCTGAAAGTCATCGTCGAGCAGCGCCCGGGCGCCAGCCCGGACGAGATCGCCGCCGCCGCGAAATCCCTGAAGCACCATATCAAGACGATGATCGGCGTCTCGACTGCGATCGACATCGCGCCTCCGGGCGGCGTCGACCGGTCCGCCGGCAAGGCCAAAAGAATCAGGGATCTGAGAGCCCTCGACGCCTAGAGCCGCGCGCGCGAAACCGGCTACGCTTTCGCGCACGCCGCTTCAGGGGGTATCGCGCCATGACGATCAATGACATCCGCCGCCGGCTTCACCGCCAGCTCGATCCGGAAGCATGGGAACACCACGGGCTCTCGCCGCTCAACTGGGCGATCCTGTGGCTGATCCTCCTGGCGATCATCTTCGGGGTCGTCGCGACCGAGCCTGAAATCTATAACCGCCTTGGCGCACGCTTGCATCTGATCGACCATATCATTCTCGGGATATTCGCCGTCGAATACGGCCTGCGGCTGGCGACCATCGGCCTCAACCCGAAATTCGCCGGTGCGCGGGGCGTCCTGCGATACGCGCTGAAACCGGCCTGCCTCGCCGACCTGATCGTGCTCGCCCCGATCTTCATGGCGACGCCGCCGTCATGGATCGTGCTCATCCGCCTGCTGAGGATATTGCGCATTGCGCGGCTCGCCGAAATGCCGCGTATCAATTCTGCGATAACCGAGTTCTTCGAAGCGATCGCCGCAAAGCGCTTTGAACTCATCATGACCGGCTGCGGCGCCGTCCTCTTGATGATATGCTCGTCGACGGCGCTCTACCTCGCTGAGCGCAATGTGCAGCCGGAAGTCTTCGGGTCGATCCCGCGCTCGCTGTGGTGGGCGGTTGTGACCTTCACGACGGTCGGCTACGGCGACGCCGTCCCGGCGACGACCGCCGGGCGCTTCCTCGCCGGCTTCTTCGCCATCGCCGGCCTCGCTCTCGGCGCAATGCTGACCGGCGTCTTCGCCTCGGCCCTTACCGAGGCCGCGCAGATCCACCAGTCAAGAAAGGCTGGCGCGGGGTCCGCGAAATGATCGACAAGGCGCAAGGGCAGCCACGCTGAAAGTCCCGACAAGCTCAACAAGCGCCTCTTTCAAGATACTTTCAGACGCGTCCATTTGGGAGGAGACGCGGGGTCGGGCCGGAAGAGGACCCGCTCTATTTAGTAATTTCAATGGAAGAGAGAAGGCGCGACACTTTTCACTGATCGATTTGAGTGGTTTTTTTACTTTGTGTCCCACCGCCAGCAACAAATATTTAAGCGGACTTGCGCGTCACCTGGGGGACGTTGAAGCGGCTTTGTAATTCGCGCAGGACGTCCTCTGCGAAAAGGACTGGACGAGTGACCGCTTTCTTAATCGCCTCGCGAGAAAACTCTGCTTCGATGCTCCGAAGAAGCAGGCGCATTTATTCGAACAGCCAGTCGATCCACCGCTCTCGCCCGGCTCCATATTCCTGCTTCAGATGAATCGCAAACTCTTACCGGCTGGATCCGCCACGGCAAGGCCGCGCTGTTCAAGCGCAACGACGCGCTCCTCGAAACGCTCCCAATCGGCATCGTAATTTCCTTCGGTTCGGGCGGCGCCGACAATCTCGCCGACCAAGCCAAGCGTCTCGGCATCCCGCCCAAAGATCACCGACGAGGATCGAGGCGATCGCCTTCAGCAATGCGCGGTCAGGATCGAAATCGACCCGGTTGCTGTCGGAATCACGCATGTTTCTCGAATGTCGGCGAAACCGTCATCGCTGATGAGACCTGGTATCACGCCATCCGCATTCGGTTGCGTGTCATCGACGCCATCAAGGGACTGAGCAGTCGCGCGGAAGAGTCGCCGCATCAACGGCCATGCGCTGGAGGCTGTAGTCGGCCATGACGAGGCGTCCTGACGCTAGCGGCGCGCGCCGCATCATCGACTAAAGGTCGCGCGTTCCGGCAAGCGGAAGCTGATAAGACTCCAGCGACGAGCGTCAGACCTCGACGCGTGTGCAAGGCGATCGCCGAGTCGTAAAGCGGCGTCAGCGCGAAGGCCGAGCGCCGGGGTGAACTCCCTTTTTCCGATACGCGGCGGCGCTGGGTTCAAGGTCATATTTTGACGCTCCGCAAACGCAACGCATTGGCGATGACACTGACCGAGCTCGCCGCCATCGCGGCGGCGGCGATGATCGGCGACAAGAGCAGACCGAAGACCGGATAGAAAACGCCGGCCGCGATCGGCACGCCCGCCGCGTTATAGATGAAAGCAAAGAACAGGTTCTGGCGGATATTGCGCATGGTCGCGCGGCTGAGCGCCCGCGCGCGAACGATGCCATTGAGGTCGCCCTTCAGCAGCGTAACGCCGGCGCTTTCAATCGCGACGTCGGTTCCTGAACCCATGGCGATCCCGACATCGGCGGCGGCGAGCGCCGGCGCGTCGTTGACCCCGTCG
>JBGSSK010000254.1:0-35856 GCA_041737095.1 Parvularculaceae bacterium
CGGCTTCGCCGGCCTCGTCGCGGTTGCGATTTCGATCGACGAGCATGGCGGCGTCGCGGCGCCGCCGGCGGTTTCGATCATCGGCGCGCCGAGAGAAGCGCCAGGCGCGGACGATGTCGCGGGCGTCATCGCCGAAAAGGCTGAGCGCGCCGTCCTAAATCTTGCAAAGAACAAGCGCCTCGATGACGAGGCGGTCGATCTCGCCGTGACGCGGTCCGTAAGGACGGAGATGACGGCGATCTGGGGCAAGCGGCCCGGTGTCGCCGTTCTCATTCAAAGGGTCTGACCGATGCATCCCGTCGGCGCGATCGTCATATACATTCTTGTCTGGTGGTGCGTCTTCTTTGCGCTGCTCCCTGTCGGCGTCGAGGGGCGCTGGGAGCGCGATGACGACGGCGTTGAGGGCGCTGACCCGGGCGCGCCGGCCGATCCCAAGCTGAAAAAGAAAGCGCTCTGGGCGACGATCGCGTCGGCGCCGATCACGCTGGTCATCATCGGCGTCATGTTGAGCGGCGTCATTAATTTTCGCGATTAAGCCGCTCTGATGCTTGAACGATCAGCCGGTCTCCCCTACGCCTCGAAGGATCGCGGAGCCCTGCGCCATCCATAAGTCGGGAGTGGAAGAGATGCCCGATCCCGTCGTCCTCGACGAGCGTCCCGAGAATCCTGAAGCGCCGCTTCCGGCTACGGACAATGCTGCGCTTGACGCCGAGCTGACGCTGGCCGAGCGCTTTGTCGGCCCGGTCGAGGACGCCATCGTCACCCGCGATGTCGCCCGCATCGAAACGCTTTTCGACGAGTTGCACCCGGCCGATCTGGCCGACGTCATCGCCCTTCTGCATGAAGATGACCGCCTTGCGCTGATCGGATTGCTTGGCGGCAGCCTGCCGGCCGAGGTGCTTCCCGAGCTTGACGCCAACCTCACCGAGGAAGTCGTCAGCGCGATGCGTCCTGAAGCGGTCGCCGAGGCGGTCAGCGAACTCGATACGGACGACGCGGCGTTCATCCTTGAAGAGCTCGATGAGGAAACCCGCGCCGGTATCATCGCGCGAACGACCGATGACGACCAGCTCGCGCTCAACCAGGCCTTCGACTTCGAGGAAGAATCCGCCGGCCGCCTGATGCAGCGCGAAGTTTTCGCAGCGCCGTCCTTCTGGACCGTCGGCCAGATCATCGACCGCTTGCGCGGCAAGGAGGAGCTGCCCGACCGATTCTACGAGGTTTTCGTCGTCGATCCCGCTTACAAGCCGATCGGCGCGGTGCCGCTGGCGACTTTGCTCAAAACCCAGCGCGACGTCCGTATCGACGCGATCATGAATGACGACATCTGGACCATTCCGGTCGCGATGGACCAGGAAGACGTCGCCTACAAATTCGAACAATACAACCTCATCTCCGCGCCAGTCATCGACGAAGGCGGACGACTGGTCGGCATGATCACCGTCGACGACGTCGTCGAAGTCGTTCACGCGGAAACGCAGGAAGACATGCTGGCGCTCGGCGGCGTTGAATCTGACGCGGGCATCACCGACTCGGTTTTCGAAACCATCCGGTCGCGATTTTCCTGGCTCGCCATCAATCTCGGAACAGCTATCCTCGCCTCGCTGGTGATTTCGCTGTTCGGCGCGGCGATAGAAAAAGTCGTTGCGCTCGCCGTGCTGATGCCGATCGTCGCGTCGATGGGCGGCAACGCCGGCACGCAAACCCTCACCGTCGCCGTGCGAAGCCTCGCGATGCGCGATCTGACGCCGTCGAACGCCGCCCGCATCATCTGGCGCGAGGCGATCGTCGGCGGCCTCAACGGCGTCATGTTCGCGATCATCATGGGCGTGCTCGCAGGCGCGTGGCATTACAGCATGGGGGCTGGCGTCGCCGAAGCGGTGCGTTTGAGCCTCGTTATTGGCGCTGCGATGATTGTCAATCTTGTTGCGGCCGGGCTCGCCGGCATCCTGATCCCGCTCGGCTTGCAGCGCGCCGGCGCCGACCCGGCGGTCGCATCGGCGGTCTTTGTGACGACCGTCACAGACGTTGTCGGCTTCTTCGTGTTTCTTGGACTGGCGGCGCTGGTTCTGCTCTGACGCCGAAACGGGCGCCCCTGATGAGGGACGCCCGCAGATATTCCGGCGCTCAGTTTTTCAGCTTCGAGACTTTTGACGCTTTCGGCCGAAAGCCTGCCATGTCGCAAGGACGCCGACAATGAAGATCAGAAACGTCGCCGGCTCCGGCACATCGGTCGGCGGCGGGGGCGGCGGGGGCGGCGGGGGCGGCGGGCACGCATCATCCGTTTCGGGATTGCAAGGCGGCGGCGTCACCACCGGCGACACGACGATCTCCGGAATATCGAACGGCGGAATGAACGGCGGCAGGAATGGGCCCGGCGTCGGCGGATAAACCGACGCAGGCGGAATGATTGCAGGGGGCGTCTTGCCGCCGACTTCCGGAACCCGCCCTGGCTCCCTTGGGACTGGCGCATAACCCGCCAGTCGCTTCGGAGCGGGGCGGGATCCTAAAAAGAACCTTTGGCTGGACCTTTCGGGCCTTCTTCGCCGCAGCAGCCGCAATTGATGACGATGTCGTTGCGAATGTCGCCGACGGCGCGCGCATACATCGCCGCAAGGTCCTTTTCGTCGACGTCTTTTCGGCCGCCAGATCCGCCGGTCCAAACAATCGCGCCGGCGAGGATCGCCGCCGCAACGATATTGGCCAGTCCGTTGCCCAACATAGGAGCCACCACATTCGTTCGCCCGGCGTGAAAGGGGGGCGAAGGCCGCGCGCGGCCTTCAATGCCGATTCGGGAAATCCGGCCGGGCGCCGATTCCCCCACCGGATTGCTTCCAAGGTTCGTGCCAAGCCGGCACTCCGCAGAGCAATTTTGCGCCGCCCAAGGGGTCAGCCCCGGGAGTGCCGGCCGATTCGGCGGCATTATTTGCGATTTCCGCCCGCGAAGTCTTGCAAAGCAGCCCCGAACGGCCCCTATGCGGCGAAATCGTCACAATTGACCCCCGAGGTCTAGGCAGCCGAGCATCCGCGCCTACCCAGGCGGCGAGGCGCATGCTAATAAACGTTAACACGGCTTTCCGGGGAAGGCTGGGGTGGCGGCCGCATCGGTTGCGTCAGCCATTTGCTTCAAGTCGCGTCGAGAGGGGATGGGCGGGTCAGTATGAAGACGGGAGCGACCGGTCTCAATCTGATCAAGGGCTATGAAGGCCTTCGGATGTCCGCCCATTACTCGCCTAGCGAGGAGTGGGCCGTCGGCTATGGCCATACGGCGACCGCGCGCCACGGCATGAGCGTCACCGAAGGCGATGCGGAACGGCTTTTGCGCAATGATGTCCAGCCGATCGAGAAGCTGATCGCCGACACCGTCCGCGCGCCGCTCAACCAGAACGAACATGACGCCATCGTGTCGCTGATTTTCAATATCGGCGAGACGAACTGGAAGCGCTCGACGGTTCTGCGCAAGCTTAACGAGGGCGACAAGCTGGCCGCGGCGCGCGCTTTCGAAATGTGGACCAAGGCGCGGGTCAATGGCGAGCTCGTCGCGCTTGACGGGCTTGTCCGCCGCCGCGCCGCTGAAAAATCGCTGTTCCTGATGCCGACGGACGCGTCGCTCGTCGTGCCGACGGCGGATGTGCGGCCGGCGCCGGAATGCGAACTTGATTTCAAGTCGGATCGCGAATTGAAAGCATCGCCCGTCGTCGATTTCGACCGCCGGACGACCGGCAAGGCGCTCATCCTTTCCGACGAGGAAAAAGCCGCCCGCGCGCGCGCCTTGTTCGCCGCGACGCAGGCGCTCTCGGTCGACCCGACAAAAATGATCATTACGAAGGCGGAAGAACACGCCGACATGGGCGTCACCATCGGCGCGATCTTCGCCGGCCTTCTCGCACTGGCGATGACGGGTCTTGGCGGCGTCTTGCTGATCGGCCAGGAATTCCCGCGCTTCGCGGAATCGATCGGCCTCGGGTATGACCGGTTTGTCGCGATCTTCGAGAACCTGCCGATGTGGCTCGCGGCGATCGGGGCGGCGCTTTGCTATTTTGTCCTTTACATACTCGTGAAGCGCGTCGCGCGGCATGATCTGAAGCGGCAGCGCGCTCAGGAATTCGCCCGACTGCGCGCCGCGGAATAATGATCCCTCCGGTTCGCCGTTCCCGGCGCGGTTTTACGAAGGTCGCGCTGGTGCGTGCGTCGGAAGGGATCAGCCGGGCGGCAGGCGAGGGAGGATTATCATGGCGAGGGGGCTGATCGCAGGGATTGGGGCTATTGGCGTCCTTGGCGCTGCGGTGACCGGCGTTATCGTCACTCGCCCTGAAAAAACGCCGGAAACCGTCGCCGCCCTGTCGCGCGCCAGCGCTGACACCGTTTGCGTCGCAAGCAATATACGGCTTGTCGAGGGCATGACGCGCACCTGTCTGACCTCCGCGCAATTCGATGCGTTGCGCGACCGGACGGTCGTCGGCGGCGACGGCGCGGCGGTCGCGGTCAATCTCACCGGACCCTCGGACGAAGCGGCCGTCATGCGCACCTGCGCCGAGTATGACACATCGATCCGCAAGGGCTGGTATGCGCCGACCAGCGCCGATTTGCGCCGCGAGGAGTATTTTAAACGCGCCTGCGGCGCGCTGACGCTGCTGGTCAAGGCGGCGCCCGCCGACACGACGCATTTTGCAGGCGGCAAGGCGGACGCCGGCGATATCCGGTCAATGGCGTCTGAGGAAGCACTCGCTTTTGGCGAAACCGAACCGTCGACGCCGGTTGCGATCGCCGAAATCGAAGAGGGTGTCTGGCAAGTCGCCATCGGCAACGGCGAGACAATTATTTATGAAATCGCCCATGCCGATTTCACCGGCGACGGGCAAGGCGAAATCCTCGCTTATGTCTCAATCGGCGCCGTCGGCGGCAGCTTGCGCACCGGCTCGATCGGCCTCATCGAAAAACCGTCCGCAGGCGGACCATGCGCGTTCAGCCCGCGCTAGGCTCGACGGGCCAATTGTCGATCAGCCTTGTCTTGCCGACGATGATCGCCGCGAAAATCCGGCAGGGCTTGTCGATCGGTCCCGGCCCCAAGGGTTGCAGGAGATCCGCGCTGCGTATTTCGAGATAATCGATCTTGGCGACGCCAGCCTGTTCCAGCCGATTGCGCCCGGCTGACACTATGTCCGCCACCGCAGCGCCGGCGGCGAGATCCGCCGCCATTGCGTCGAGAACGAGGTTGAGGCGGCCGGCGACGCTGCGCTCATCGTCTGTCAGGTAAGCGTTGCGGGACGACATCGCGAGCCCGTCGGCTTCGCGGACGATCGGCGCGCCGATAATGTCGACCGACATGTTGAGATCCTTGACCATGCGCCGGATTACCAGCAGCTGCTGGTAGTCCTTTTCGCCGAACACCGCGATGTCCGGCCGGACCTGATTGAGGAGCTTGGCGACAACCGTCGCGACTCCGCCGAAAAAATGCGGGCGTGAAGCGCCGCAGAGGCCCTGCGAGAATTCGGCGACCAAAATCGAAGTCTGAAATCCTTCCGGGTAGATTTCCGCGGGCGCCGGCACATAGGCGAGATGGCAGCCGGCTTTTTGCAGCAGGTCGAGGTCTTTCGCTTCATTGCGGGGATAGGCGCCGAAATCCTCATGCGGCGCGAACTGCGCCGGGTTGACGAAAATGCTGGCGACCGTCCGGTCCGCAAGGCCGTTCGAGCGACGGATCAGGGAGAGATGACCGTCATGCAGGGCGCCCATGGTTGGGACAAACCCCACGGACAGCCCGGCGGCCCGCCAGCCGTCGACCCGCGCCCGCAACGCCTTTAGAGTTCGGGCGACCCCTATTTGAGAATCGACGGCGGCTGCGGGCATGCTATAGGTCCTGTCGGTGGGGGCGTCGGGTCGGAGAGGCTAATGCGACAAGCTTTGGGCGCTTTCAAGGCTGCGCCGTCGAGAAGCCTGCGAAAACTGGGGCTTGCGGCTTTGGCGGCGCTGGCGCAGGGCTGCGCATTGCTGGACGAGCGCAGCGATCCTGATGTGGTCGCGTCGCAGGCTAACGAGATTCGCCAGGCGCAGACGCAGACGGCTGCGCTGCAATCGGAAGTCGCCAAGCTTAAGGCTGAAAACGCCGCTCTCGAATCGAAATTGTCGGATCTTGAGAAGAAGGCGACGAAAGTCGCAGCGCTCGAAACCGCGAGTCCGCCCCGGGCGCCCGCCGGCGACCTGAAAGAAGGACCGACGGCGGCCGCGGCCATCGACAAGACGCCGTCGACTGCGCCGGCCGCCCCTGTTGTGGCGGCGCCGCGGGCCGACATTGCGCTTCCAGGCGCGCCGGTCCCGGTTGATGTGTCCCCGCGGCTCGTCCAACCGAGCTTCGCCTCGACCGAACAGATTTTCGAGAATGAAGCCGCGAGCCCGGAAATCAAGCTGACCAGCGTTCTTTGGGGCGTCCATCTCGCATCTTATCGGCAGGCAGACGAGGCGAGCGCCGGCTGGAAGAAGTTGCAGCGCGAGAACCCGGATGAACTCGGCCTCCTTGAGCCGCGAATCGAGAAAGTTTTGATCGAAGGCAAGGGCGAATATCTCCGCCTTGTCGGCGGCGGCTTCTCTTCGCGGGAAAAAGCAAAGGCGCTCTGCGATACGCTGGCGGCGAAGGGCGTATTTTGCCGCGTCGCTAATTTCGGCGGCGACCGGCTCTCGATGCTCGATGTCGTCGAACTGCGCTGACGGAGCGCCTGTGTTTCGCTTCCGCCGGCAGAAGAGGGGCGGAGGCGGGCCGCGTTGGCGTCACTGGGGCGGAGCGATCTCGAAGGTTTTCGTCGCGAACGCATGGCCGGCGAATTCGGCGTCTCCGGTATAGTGCAGGGTTAGCCGGCCGGGCGGCAGAATATCAATCCCGAGCGGTATCGCGATCCGCCGCTTTTCGGCGTCGACATGAAGGGCGACATTCCTTATCTCGGCGATGACCGAGCGCTCGCCGCCGTATTCCATCGCGGCGGTCAAGGCGCCGAACGCCGAATACCGCCCGCTTCGCAGCAGCACGGTTTCAATTTCAAGCAAGCCCTCCGCATCGCGCACAAGCCGGGTCTGTGAAAACGACACCGCCGGAATCGCGGTTCCGCTGCGCAGCAGGACGGGGATTGAGACACCGAGTTCGACATCCGCCTCAAGGCCGCCGCCGGTCCGCCGCAACGGCGTCCTGACCGGCGTCGTTTCGATTAGCAAATGCGACCGGCGTTCGCCAAGAGGCGACGACACGCCCCTTTTTAGTTGGATTGTCACCTTAGCCCTTTTCCCCGGCTCAAGGCGAAGTCTCGCAGGACTTACAACAAGGTAGGGTGCAGCGCTGAGGTCCGCCCGCAGCGCCGGAGACGCTTCTGCGTAGCCAGTCTCCGTCGCCGCCAGATCGACCCAGCCGACGCGCCCGTCGAGTATCCTGTTCGAGGTGTTGGTGATTTCATAGGTCACGGCCGGGTTCTCCCGCGAAATCACCTGCCGCAGGGGCGACACGATGATTTCCGCACTCGCTGGCGCCAACCAGCCGTCCGCGACGAGAGCGGCGGCGCACGCGGCCGCCAGAGCGAACTTTCCGCGAATCATTACAGTATTAACCTTCAATTCGGCTCCAAATCGGGATGAGCGGCGCGATCTTCTCCCCGGACGTGCAAGAAATCGGCCTTTCACCCGCCAAGGGGGTTGCGGTCGGATCGGAAATCACCGTCACACTGACGGTGTCGATCCGGCGCCCGGACGCTTTGGGGGGAGCCAGACACAACAATGGGTGCTTCCGTGACGCATGTCATCGTTCTCGGCAATGAAAAGGGCGGGTCCGGCAAATCGACCGCGGCCATGCATATTACGATCGCCTTGCTGAAGGCCGGCTATCGCGTCGCGGCGATCGATCTCGACATGCGTCAGCGGAGTTTTTCGCGCTATCTTGAAAATCGTCGCGCCTTCGCCGCGAAGAAGAAGTCGGAGCTGATTTTTCCGCTGACGCCTCACATCGAACCGTCAACGCTCGACAGCCGCGTGGAAGCGAGGCGCGCCGAGACCGAGAATTTTAGCGGAACGCTGCAAACCCTTTCGGATTGCCATTTCGTCGTGATCGATTGTCCTGGGGCCGACACGCACCTGTCGCGCCTTGCGCATGATCACGCCGATACGATTGTCACGCCGTTGAACGACAGCTTCGTCGATTTCGACCTGCTGGCGCGCCTTGATCCGGCGACCGGCGCGTTGCTGGGGCCGAGCCTTTATTCCGAAATGGTCTGGAACGCGCGCAAGCGCCGCGCCATGTCCGGGGTGCCGGGCGGCATCGACTGGGTTGTCATGCGCAATCGGCTTTCCGCAACCAGAGCCAACAACAAGCGCGCGATGGGCGAGCGGCTTGACGAATTGTCGACGCGCATCGGCTTCCGTCTGGCGCGGGGATTCGGCGACCGGGTGATCTATCGCGAGTTGTTCCCGATGGGCTTGACGCTCCTCGATCTCGGCGGGCCGGACGCGCCATTGCGGCTGTCGACGATGAGCCATGTGACCGCGCGGCTTGAAATCCGGTCGCTGATCGCAACCCTCAATCTTCCGCGGCCGGACATTGAGGCGAAGGGCGCGGACGGCCGCGCAGCCGCCTGACAGGCCCGCGCCGCCGGCGAGGTTTCGTTCGGCGGGCGGATCGGGCAGACTGCGGCCCGGCATTTCGGCAAAGGCGTTCATGCTTGGAAATTTCGCATTGCTGCTCGCCCTTGGCGTCGCCGCCTGGGTGCTTTTTCGCGCGGCCAAGGGCGGCGGCGATGAGCAGCGCGGCATTTTCCGGTTGAAGCTCCTCGGGCTGCTCGCGGTGTCGGCGGTCCTGTTCGCTGCGAAGCTTTTTCCGGTGGCGCTGATGATCCTGGTTGCGGCTGGCGGCGTCACTGCGATCGAGATCTGGCGCGGCCGGGCGATCAAGGCGCTTGACGATTTGACGCCCGGCGCCGGCGCGGTGACCCCGGTCCGCGCGTCGCTCGGCGTCGAGGAGGCCGCCGCCATTCTCGGCGTCGATCAGAAAGCGACGGAGGAGGAGATCAAGGCGGCCCACAAGAAACTGATTGCGCAGCTCCATCCCGACAAGGGCGGCAGCGATTATCTCGCCGCAAAGATCAACGACGCCAGAAAGAAAATGCTTGAAAGTCTGGCGGGCGCGCGCCAGCAACCGGATTAGGTCAGAGGGGCCGCGAGTTTCATGTCAATTGTCGAGACCATCATCGCCGGCGTCGGATCGCGCCTTCCGGACAGGGTTGTCACCAACCACGATCTGTCGAAACTCGTCGACACCTCTGACGAATGGATCCGGTCGCGCAGCGGCATCGGCGAGCGGCATTTCGCCGGGGACGACGAGGTGACCTCGGATTTTGCAACCGTCGCTGCGTGGCGCGCTCTCGATCAGGCCGGCCTCAAGCCGCGCGACATAGACCTCATCATCGTCGCAACGGTGACGCCCGACAAAACCTTTCCTTCGACCGCCGTCTATGTCCAGCAGAAGCTCGGCGCGCCGCCCGGCATCGCATTCGATATCTCGGCGGCGTGCGCCGGATTTCTCTACGCGCTGAACATCGCCCACAATTTCATCTCAACCGGACAGGTGAAGCATGCGCTCGTCATCGGCGCGGAGAAGCTTTCCTGTTTTCTCGACTGGTCGGACCGCGCGACTTGCGTCCTCTTCGGCGACGGCGCCGGCGCGGTCGTTCTCTCAGGGGAACAATCGCACACGGCCGCGGCGCCGCGCGGCATCCTCGCAACCTATCTTTCCGCTGACGGACGGCTCGCGGAACATCTCTACGCGGATGGCGGTCCGGCGTCGACGGCGACGGTCGGCAAGGTCCGTATGAACGGCAAGGAAGTATTCCGCAACGCGGTTCAGGAAATCTCGAACGCGGTCCTCGAAGTGACGGAACGCGCGAAAGTGCGGCGCGAGGAAATCGACTGGTTCGTGCCGCATCAGGCGAATATCCGCATCATCGAATCCTGCGCCAGGCGCCTTGAGCTTGATGACAGCAGGATCATCGTCACGATCGAGAAACATGCGAACACTTCGTCGGCGTCGATTCCGCTGGCGCTCGATCAGGGGATCAGCGACGGCCGGATCAAGCGCGGCGAGCTTCTCGTGTTTGCGGCGCTCGGCGGCGGCCTCGCCTGGGGCAGCGCCCTCGTCAGGTACTGAAAACGCCGGCGAAACGTTCGCGCAGCGCCTGTTTTTGAACCTTGCCCATGGCGTTTCGCGGCAAAGCGTCGACCCAGAAAAAACGTCGCGGCCATTTGAATTTCGCAAGGCCAGCGACCAGCGCAATCAATTGCCGATCGGTCAGCGGCGGGCCGGCCGCGGCATTCGCCGCGGAAACGAGAATTGCGACGACGCCTTCGCCCATGTCGGGATGGGGCGCGCCGATGACCGCTGATTCCGCGATTTCCGGCGCAGCATCGAGGACGTCCTCGATCTCTTTCGGATAGACATTGAAGCCGCCGACGATGATGAGGTCCTTCGAACGGCCCGACAGGGAAAGCCGTCCGTCCTCGGACAGAAACCCGACATCGCCGGTCGTGAACCAGCCGTCCGCGGCGAGCGCCTCCGCGGTTTTCTCCGGCATGTTCCAGTACCCCTTGAACACGTTCGGGCCTTTGACCTCGATGTCGCCGGGCGCATTCGGCGGCAAGCATTCCCCGCCGCCTGTCACGCGGACCTCGACGCCCGGGAGCGGATAGCCGACTGTCGCCGCGATTCGCGGGCCGGCGAGCGGGTTCGAGGCGATCATCCCGGCTTCGGACATGCCGTAGCGTTCAAGGATGCGCTGGCCGGCGCGCGCTTCGAATTCCTCGAAGGTGGCCGTCGACAATGGCGCCGACCCTGAAATGAATACGCGCATCGACTTGCAATCGTCGCGGTTGAACGCCGGATCGGACAATAGGCGCGCATAATGCGTCGGCACGCCCATCATCAGCGTCGCGCCCGGCAGCGCCGAGCGAACCTCTGCAACATCGAAGCCGTCGAGGAAGATGACTTCCATGGCGTTCAGGAGCGCGGTGTTGAGCGCAACGAACAGCCCGTGAATATGAAAGACCGGCAGAACATGAATGAGAACATCGTCGGCCCGCAATCCCCAGATGTCGCTCAGCGCCATCGCGTTCGACGCGAGATTGTCATGGGTGATCATCGCGCCTTTCGAACGGCCGGTCGTCCCGGACGTGTAGAGGATCGCCGCGAGATCATCGCCGCGTCGCGGCTCGATCGCAGGCTTTGCAGCAATGGCGCCGGCGGCGTCGATCAGCGTCCCGTGTCCATCCGCGGAAAGAGTCAGCGCCCGGCAGACGAGCGCACCTGAATTATATCCGGGATCGCATACGAAGATTGCGGGCGTCGCGTCGGCGAGAAAATAGGCGATCTCCTGCGGCGTGTAGGCGGTGTTCAGCGGCAAGTAGACAAAGCCCGCGCGAAGGCAGGCGAGATAAAGCGCCACCGTCTCGGCGCTCTTTTCGACCTGCGCCGCAATCCGGTCGCCGGGTCTTGCGCCTTCGGCGAGCAGCGCCTCCGCCATGCGGCCCGAGACCGTCAGCAATTCGGCGAAAGTCCAACTGCGCCCGCCCGGAATCGTCAGGAAGGGCTTCTCTTCTCTTCCCGCTAGACGCGCCGCAATCGTCGCGTAGAAATTCCCGTTCATGCGCCGCCTATCGCTTCGCAGGGCCTCGGCGCCGGCGATTTGAACACCAGAGGATCGAGCGCGTGCATCGCTTCGAATTCGCTGAGATAGATCTCGCCCGACAATTCCTCGAGGAAATTTGATCGCCTGAGGCGGTCCATGACCGGGCCTTTGACTTCCGACAGATGCAGGCTGACACCTTTGCTCTTCAGCCGGCGATTGGCGTTGGCCAGCGCTTCGAGCGCGGTGAGGTCGATCGAATTGATCGCCGAGCACATCAATACGACGTGGCGGACGCCCCGCGGCTGTTCGGCCGCCGCCATCAACCGGTCTTCGAGAAACCGCGCATTGGCGAAGAAGAGATCGCCGTCGATCCGGACGGATACGACGACCGGGCTTGTGACGACTTCGTGCCGAAGGATATTGCGAAAATGCTCGCTGCCGGCGACCTGGCCGACGATCGCGGAATGCGGACGGCTGGCGCGGTGGAGGATAAGCAGGATCGACAGGATGACGCCGGTCATCACGCCGGCTTCAACGCCGAAGAAGAAAACGCCAAGGATCGTCCCCAACATGCCGGCGAAGTCGGCCTTTGAATATCGCAATGTTGTCGCGAACACCTTCAGATCGACGAGGCTCAAAACCGCGACGATGATCGTGGCGGCGAGCGCCGCCTTTGGAAGATTGAAGAGCAGCGGCGTCAGATAAAGAGCCGCCAGTGCGATGCCGACGGCGGAGAAGGCGCCGGCGGCGGGCGTTCTGGCGCCGGCGTCGAAATTGACGACCGATCTTGAAAAGCCGCCGGCGACCGGAAACCCGCCGGTCACGCCCGCCGCGATGTTCGACGCGCCAAGCGCCACCAGTTCCTGATCGAGATCGATCCGCTCGTCGCGCTTGGCCGCGAGGGTCTGCGCGACCGACACCGATTCGACATAGCCGATGACCGCGATCAGGAGCGCCGGCCCGAGCAGCGACCGCCATAAATCCCAGTCGAAGACCGGCATCGCGACAGTTGGCAGTCCCTTCGGCGTCGCCCCTACAATCGCAACGCCCGCATCGGCGAGATCTAGAAATGCGACAACCGCGATCGACGCGATAATCGCCAGCAGCGCCGCCGCCCGGACTGCGATCGCTGCGGCGCTTTCCTTGATCCCGAGGCCGATCAGCAAAATCTTCAGCGCCGAGCGCGTCCAGACGAGAAACACGAGGACGCCGAGACCGATCCCCAGCGTCGGCAAATGCGCGGCGTCCGCCTGAAGGACAAGGTCGCGGGCGATGGCGAACACCGTATCGCCGTTCGATGCGACGCCCATCAGGTGCTTGATCTGTCCGAGGGCGATGAGAATGCCGGATGCGCTGATGAAGCCGGAGACGATCGGATGACTGAGGAAGTTCGCCAGAAAGCCGAGCCGGAAAGCGCCGAGCAAGGCGAGAATGACGCCGACAAGAAAGGCGAGCGTCAGGGCGGCGGCGATATACGCGCTGCTTCCGGCCGTCGCGAAATCACCGATGGTCGCGGCGGTCATCAAGGACAGAACCGCGACCGGTCCGACCGAGAGCGCGGTGCTCGTGCCGAAAATCGCATAGGCGAACAGCGGCGTGATCGATGCGTAAAGCCCGATTTCGGGCGGCAGCCCGGCGATCGAGGCGTATGCGAGCGATTGCGGGATCAGCATGATCGTGACGATGATCGCGGCGAGAAGGTCGTCCCGCAAAGCCGCGCGATTGTAGCGCGGCGCCCACAGGAAGATCGGCGCATATTTGCCGAAGCGTCGAATGGCGGGCGGCATCAGCCGTTTCAATCCGCGCGCTGCGGTTCAGCCAGCCATTCACGGCCTTTCAGCATCATGTTCCAGTAGACCCATGGCAGAATTCTCGCCTTCAGCAGCCAGCCGAATTTCGTCGGCCGCGTGCCGACATTCAGCCATTCGGGAAAAGACGGCAGCAGTTTGCCGCCATAACCGAATTCAGCGAGCACGATTTTCCCGCGCTCGACTGTAAGGGGGCACGATCCGTAGCCGTCATAATGATAGGAAGGCTTCAGCCCGTCCATCACGGCGAGGAGGTTCAGGGCGACGATCGGCGCCTGCTTTCGGGCCGCGGCGGCGGTTTTGGCGTTCGGCGCATTGCAGGCGTCGCCGAGACCGAAAACATTGCCGAAGCGCTTGTGCCTCAAGGTCGCCTGGTCGACATCGACCCAGCCCGCCGCGTCTGCAAGCGCGCTTCCGCGGACGACTTCGGCGCAGCGTTGCGGCGGACAGACATGCAGCATGTCGAATTCACGGACGACCATTCGCTCCCCGCCTTCCGTGTCTTTCTCCTTGAACGTCGCATTCTTCGCCGCACCGTCGACTGCTACGAGAACTGACTGAAAATTGAGGGCGATCTTGTATTTTCCAACATACTCCATCAAAGCCGGAACATAATCGGCGACGCCGAACAGCGTCGGCGCGGCGGTGCAGAAATCGATTTTGAACTTCTCGATCTTGCCGCTTTTCAGCCATTCGTCGGCGGCGAGATACATGACTTTTTGCGGTGCGCCAGCGCATTTGAACGGCGGCGGCGGCTGCGTGAAGATCGCCTTGCCGCCATTCAACTCCTGAATGATCTTCCAGGTATAAGGCGCCATGCCGGGCTGGTAATTCGAGGTGACGCCGTTTTTTCCAAGCGTTTCTTCAAGTCCATTGATGGCCTTGAAGTCGAGACTGATGCCGGGGGCTGCAATAAGGTACTCATACTCGACGCGCTCGCCGTCGGCGGTTGTCACCGTATTCGCCTCCGGATCGAAAGCGCTCGCCGCCTTTTTAATCCACGTCGCGCCGCGCGGGATGAGCGAGGCTTGCGGTCTCACGGTAAAATCGAAATCGAATACGCCGCCGCCGACCATCGTCCAGCCCGGCTGGTAATAATGCTGTTCTTTTGGCTCGATGATGGCGATGTCAAGGTCGCTGCGGCGGTTTAAAAGACTTGCAGCGACCGCGAGTCCGGCCGACCCGCCGCCGACGACGACGATCTGATGTTTCATGACGTCTCTCCCATATTCGCCGCTACAAGAGATTGAGCGGCAATTTCAGATAGCGCACGCCGTTACTGTCGGGCGGCGGCATGACGCCGGCGCGCATGTTGACCTGGACCGACGGCAGGATGAGGCGCGGCATAGCGAGCGTCTTGTCGCGTGCTGTCCGCATCTGGACGAAATCAGCCTCCGACACGCCGCGCCCGACATGAACATTCCGGTCGCGCTCGTCCTTGACCGTCGTCTCCCATGCGTATTCCTCGCGGCCGGGCGCCTTGTAGTCATGGCACATGAAAAGTCGCGTCTCGTCGGGCAACGCAAAAAGCTTCTGGATCGAACGATAAAGCGTCGCCGCATCGCCCCCCGGAAAGTCGCAACGAGCCGTGCCGTAATCCGGCATGAACAACGTGTCGCCGACAAAGGCCGCGTCGCCGATCACATAGCTGATGCAGGCCGGCGTATGGCCTGGCGTATGGATCACCCGCGCCCGCAGATTTCCGACGCTGAACGTGGCGCCGTCGTCGAACAACGCATCGAACTGGCCGCCATCGCGACGGAACTCCGCCTCCAGGTTGAAGATTTCGCCAAACGTCCTCTGCACGATCGTGATGTTCGATCCGATTGCGATCTTGCCGCCGAGCCGTTCTTTCAGATAGGGCGCCGCGGAGAGGTGGTCGGCGTGGACATGGGTTTCGAGAATCCAATCGACCTTCAGGTTTTCGGCAGTCACATAGGCGATGATTTCGTCTGCGCTCTTTGTCGACGTGCGTCCGGACGCGCTGTCGAAATCGAGCACGGAATCGACGATCGCCGCCGAGCGGGTCGCGGGATCGCTCACGACATGGCTGGCCGTGAATGTCGGTTCGTCGAAAAACGTCCTGATGTAGGGTTTGTCGTTCAATTTCGCGTCCTCTTGCTGCGTTTCTGGCCGCCCGTACTGAACGCTGCGCACAATGCGTCAATCACCCGCGCAAGTCGATCATCGGCGAGGCGATAATAGACGGATTTTGATTGTCGGCGGGCGACGACGAGGCCCACCTCGCGCATCCGCGCAAGATCGCGGGAAAGGTTTGGCTGCGCTGCGCCGATTCTCGCTTCAAGCGCGCTGACTGACGCCTCGCCGGCGCAGAGCTCGCAGGCGATCTTCAGCCGGTTTGGATGCGATAGCATCTTCAAAAGCCCCGCCACTTGCTCGGCCTGCGACTTCAGTTCCCCGGTATCGATCCGCACGGCTGACTTCACGCGCCATCTTTCTCATAGCTGTCAATTATGGTATTTGATATATATCAAAGGCGGTCGTTTTCAAACAGGGTATTTTGGTCTCATGGAAATTACGGAATTTGCGCCGATTACGGCGGCGATCGGCGGCGCGCTGATCGGCGGCGCGGCGGTAATGCTGATGGCGCTCAACGGCCGGATCGCCGGTATATCCGGCATTGTCGCCGGGATCATGGCGCCGCTCCGGGGCGAGGGCAGGGCTGATTTCTCCTGGCGCCTCGCCTTTGTCGCGGGCCTCGTTTTGGCGCCGTTGATCGTCGGCCTGTTCAGCCAATCGCTGGTCGCGGTCGCAACGCCGCATCCTCTTTGGATGATGGCGATCGGCGGGCTTTTCGTCGGCTATGGCGTAAGGCTCGGATCGGGCTGCACCAGCGGCCACGGCGTATGCGGCGTCGCGCGTTTCTCGCGTCGGTCGATTGCAGCGACGGCGACTTTCATGGCGACTGCGATCGTCACAGTTCTCATCCTTCATGGCCTTGCGGGGTATTGAGATGCGCACGCTATCGGCTCTGGTCGCCGGCCTCATCTTCGGTCTCGGCCTTACCGTCTCCGGCATGATCAACCCGGCGAAGATCATCAGCTTTCTCGACATCGCCGGCAAATGGGACCCGAGCCTCCTTGTCGTCATGGCCGCCGCGCTCGCGGTCGCCTCGATCGGCTATCGGATCGTGTTGTCGCGCGAGAAGCCGGCGTTCGAGCCGTCGTTCAGCTTGCCGACAAATAGCGTGATCGACCGCCCGCTGATCGTCGGGTCCGCGCTCTTCGGCGTCGGCTGGGGACTGGCGGGGCTCTGCCCGGGGCCTGCGATCGCCGCGGCGGCGCTCGGTCATGTGGAAATTTATGCGTTCCTGATCGCGC
Organism: Parvularculaceae bacterium; assembly: GCA_041737095.1. Taxonomy (GTDB): domain Bacteria; phylum Pseudomonadota; class Alphaproteobacteria; order Caulobacterales; family Parvularculaceae; genus Amphiplicatus. The sequence continues at coordinate 16,798 of JBGSSK010000254.1, forward strand.
TGGTCGCCGGCATGCTCCTGAAGGACGGGCTGAAGCGCGCTTGAAAGCCGGCAGGGCATTGGGCGAAGGCTGGCGGCGGGGCGCCGCCGCGCCTCAAGGCTCAGCTTGAGATCGGCCGCCTCCGCCGCCATAAGTCGGGCGGCAAAAAGGAAGCCACAGGGCGGGGCGATGTACGAGAACGGCGTGAACGCGGCCAGTCGCGGCAATTTCCAAGCGCAGCTTGATCAGTCGATTCGCGCGGCGGGCGATTGGCTGGCGCGGAACCAGAGGCCGGAAGGCTACTGGGTCGGGCGCCTTGAATCGAACGCCTGCATGGAAGCGCAATGGATCCTCTGTCTTTGGTTTCTGGGGCTTGAGGATCATCATCTTCGCCCGCGTCTTGCGCGGTCGTTGCTGACATCGCAGCGCGCCGACGGCTCGTGGGAGATCTATTATGACGCGCCAGCAGGCGACATCAATACGACCGTCGAGGCTTACGCCGCGCTCCGGTCCTGCGGTTTTTCGGCGAGCGACCCGCGCCTCATTCGCGCGCGTGACTGGATACGCGCGAAAGGCGGCCTTAAAAACATAAGAGTCTTCACGCGTTACTGGCTGGCGCTGATCGGCGAGTGGCCCTGGGAGAAGACGCCCAACATTCCGCCGGAAGTCATTCACTTCCCGACATGGTTCATTTTCTCGATCTACAATTTCGCGCAGTGGGCGCGCGCGACCCTAATGCCGATCGCGGTGTTGTCGGCGCGCCGCCCGTCGCGACCGCTGCCGCCGGAAAACCGCTGCGACGATCTCTTCCCGGGCGGGCGTGAAGAATTCGATTATGAACTGCCGGGAAAGCCGGGCGCGGATTTCTGGGACGGGTTTTTCCGCAGGGTCGACAAGGCGCTGCACGCGCTGCAATCCTTCCTCTCGGCCGCCGGACTATCCTTCGGCCGCAACGGTTCGATCAAGCGGGCGCTCGAATGGATCATCGAGCATCAGGACGCCGACGGCGTCTGGGGCGGCATCCAGCCGCCCTGGATCTACTCGACGATGGCGATCTTCAACGAGGGCTATTCGCTCGACCATCCGGTGATCGCCAAGGCGCTCGCAGCGCTCGACGATCCGCGCTGGCGCGTCGATGTTGGCGATGCGACATGGATACAGGCGTCGACCTCGCCCGTCTGGGACACGATCCTGACATTGCTTGCGTTCGATGATTGCCGACTCAATGGCGATTACCCCGACGCTGTCGAGAAGGCCGTCGACTGGGTCCTCGACCAGCAGGTGCTGAGGAAGGGCGACTGGAGCGTCAAACTGCCTGATACGCCGCCGGGCGGCTGGGCGTTCGAGTACAAGAATTATTTTTATCCTGATACGGACGATACGGCGGTCGCCCTTATCGCGCTGTCGCAATTTCGGGCGTCTTCCTCCTCTCCCACGGGGAGGGGTGAAAGGATCGAACGCGCCATCGCCCTCGGCGTTCAATGGTTGATCGCGATGCAGTGCGAAGGCGGCGGCTGGGGCGCTTTTGACAAGGACAATGACAAGAAATTCCTGACGAAAATTCCGTTCTGCGACTTTGGCGAGGCGCTCGATCCGCCCTCGGTCGATGTCACCGCGCATATTGTCGAGGCGTTCGGCAAGCTGGGTCTCGGCAAGGATCATCCGTCGATGGTTCGCGCGCTGGAATACCTGCGGCGCGAACAGGAAAAGGACGGATCGTGGTTCGGCCGCTGGGGCGTCAACTACATTTACGGGACGGGCGCCGTGCTGCCGGCGCTCGAAGCGATCGGCGAGGATATGACCGCGCCTTACGTGACGCGCGCCGCCGACTGGCTGCTGACGCGCCAGCAATCGTCAGGCGGCTGGGGCGAGTCGTGCGCCTCCTATATGGACGCGACGATGTCGGGCCGCGGCAAAGCGACCGCGTCGCAGACCGCGTGGGCGCTGATGGGCCTCATCGCCGTCAACCGCCCGGAGGATCGGGACGCTATCGAGCGCGGCCTCGCTTTCCTGATCGAGCGCCAGCAGGGCGGCACCTGGGCGGAGCCTGAATACACCGGCACTGGATTTCCGGGCTATGGCGTCGGCGCGACCATCAAGCTCGGCGACCCCTTGTTGACGGAACGCCTGAAACAGGGGCCGGAACTGTCGCGCGCGTTCATGATCAACTACAACCTCTATCGCCATTATTTTCCGTTGATGGCGATGGGGCGCTGGAAGCGCCTCGCCGGTCTGGCGTGAGAAGCGCGACGGCGCCGTTGTCATTCAGCGGGAATGGCGCCGCCTGATGCCGACCTTGGCGATGCGCCGACCGCCCGGTCAAAGCGTTGATGGTAGTCGGCGTGTTCCGTTCCCATCCATTTGTCCCACCAGGTGAAATAAAGACCGTAATTGCCGGTCATCCGTTCATGATGCATGTCGTGGTGGGTGATCGTCGTCGACCAGTTGAGCCACGGGTTGCGCGTCCAGCCCTTTGTCATCAGCTCGTATCCGCAATGGCCAAGCGCATTTCGCGTGATCATCAGCCACATGTAGATGAGGGTCGCGAGATCGTGGACGGGTATGATCGCGGCGTAGAGCGGGATAACCATGAAATTGACCGCGGCTTCCGCCGGGTTGAACGAATAAGCGGTGAAAGGCGTCGGATTGACCGAGCGGTGGTGGACCGCGTGGAAACGCCGGAACAGCTTCGGGTGGTGCATCAGCCGGTGGGTCCAGTAGAAATAGGCGTCGTGGAAAACCGCAAGGAGCCCGATCGAGCCGATGAGATAGGTCCAGCCATGCTCGCCGACGTCCGAATAGAACCTGAAAACGCCCGAAGCTGCGCCCTCATAGATGAAGACGCCCATCAGCATGAATATGACGACGGAGAGGGCTGAATAGGAAAGCTCCCGGCGGATCTGCCGCGCCCGCTGGGTCGGTCGCCGGATCTTGCGCGCCGCGAGGGGCTTATGGAGAGCCACCCAGATCAGCAGAAAGACGCCGAGCGATCCGACGAGATAGCGTGCGCCCTCGATCTGGATCGAGATCGGCGCGCGCCGCGCGACGGCGCTTATGAACCATTCGAAAAATTCCATGATCGTCTCCGGGGACTCGTTGTGCGTCCGAGAGATGCCGGAATGACGCCAGAAAGGCTCCGCGCTGGTGGAAAAGACTGATCTTTTTCAAAAAAGACCAGAGAATTTCAGATTTGCGTATCGGCTGGTCGCGCAAACGCCTCGTCTCGCCACGCACTCGGCGTCTTGCCGGTCTGCTCCCGGAACGCCCGGTTGAAAGAAGAGAGCGAGGCGAAGCCTGCGTCCATTGCGATTGTCAGGATCGGGAGCGCGGCCTTGTCAGGATCGGCCAGGTCGCGCTTGACGGCGGCGATCCGATAATCGTTCAGGAACGCGCGGAAATTCCGGTGCCCCATTACGGTGTTGATGAGCGCGCGCAGCTGGTGCTCCGGCGCGCTGATCCGCTCGGCGAGCGCGCCGATGGAAAGGTCGGGATCAAGGAACGCCTTCTCGCCCTCCATGACCGCGATCAGGCGGGCATGGATTTTCGATTCTCGCGCCGAAAGCGTCGGTCTTGTCGCGGGAGCCGCATCGCCCTGCGGGCGGTCGAAATAGAGGACGGATTTGTCGATCCGCGCCAGCCAGAAGCAACTCCAGACAATCACGGCGAGATAGGTCGCGTGTTGCGTCGCAATGATCCATGCAGGGGCATTGAGATAGCCGAAAGCCGCTTCCCCCGTAAGATCGATGAGGAAAAGCCCGGCGATCGCGAAGGCGAAACCAATGCGCACCTGACGCCGGCGTTCCACGAGGTCGGTCTTTTCGCCCGCGAGCGCGACATAGACGACATGAGCGACAAACCCGACCGCCATCGCGCCGCGCGCCCAGCTCGCCCACTCGACGGAGACCGGCCGTCCGCCGGCGATGTCGGCGAAATTGAGCGTGCCGACGCCGAACCACACTGCGGCGAGAAGCCATTCGCGGACGCCGAGGCGGAAATCGTCGTCGAACAGCGACAAGCCGAACCACCAGATAGCGATGGCGGCGTTGGAATTGAGCGGCAACAACAGCGCGATCATGAAGGGCGGCAGCGCATAGCCGCGTATTGATTCAACCGCCATGACCGCCGCCACGGCGATTGCGAGGAGAATGCCGAAGCGGGCGGGCCGCACCTCGCGCGCGTCGCGCCACAGCATTCCTGCCTGCGTCAGCAGCAGTGCGACGCCGCCGGCGCGCAGGATCACGTCAATCAACCCTATCGTGGCGTCGGTCAGCATGCGGTGAGTATATAGAGAGAGAAACGCGGCGGCGTTCAACTTATTACGAAGCGCAGCCGCCCTGCATCGCGGCGATCCAGCCGGCGATCAAATCAACGCCCTCCCGATGCGTCAGGCTTCTGCCGAGTTCCGGCATCATGTCGCCGGGTCGTGTGGTCTCCATTCGGTAGACGAAGATCGATGCGTCCGGCGCGCCCGGAACGATGTCGAAGGGCCGCCCGCCCGAGCCGCCGCCCGCGGCGACCGGCGTCTTGCAGGCGCCGAACTTCGGGCCGAAAGGAACATCCGGGCGAAGGTCAAGTCCTGAGGTGTCGGCAGGACCGACATCGGAATGGCAATGGGCGCAATTGACGTCGAGATAGGCGCGGGCGCGTTGATCGAGCGTCGACGCCGCGTCGGTCCAATCCGCATTTCGCGGCGCTGCTTCCTCCGCCGCCGGTCCGCCGGCGAGCAGTCCTGAAAGCATCCAGTAGTCGAGCTGGTTGACGCCGTCGGCGAAGGTCGACGGCTTGTTGAGATGGCGTGCTTTCGGGCCGATCGGCGCCAGCGCGCGCGTCGTGTTGTTGGTCGCGTGACAGCCGGCGCACTGGTTCTGGTTTGGAATGCTGTAGGCGAAGTCTTCCGCCGCGCCGTCCGGACGATGCAGCGTCAGGTTCCTGATGGCGCCCGTGCGATGCAGGACGGCGTCGGTCTGGCCTTCATTCCAGACATAGGGAATGGCGACCCATCCCGCCTCGCGCCGGACAAGAAGGCGCGTTTCGATCAGACGGACGCCGTTGAGCGGCATGACGCCGCCTTCAACGGTCGGCGAAACCCCATAAGAGACATCGCCCGTCCATGGGGCCGACGCCTGCGGATAATAAAAGGTCTTCGACAGGATAGTGCCGACGGGAAAGTCGAATACATCATCATCGCGATAAGCGGCTGGCGCGCCTTCCGGCAAGGTCACGGTCCGCAGTTTCAGCGCGTAATCCGAAAACAGCGGCGTTGCGAGGTCATAAGGAATGGCTCGCGGATTGAGCTCGAGCACGCCGTCCTGCGCCGCCATCAGCCGCCAGTCGCTGAGTTGCGGCGGATAGCCCTCGCTGTGAAAGACTGGCGCCGCCGGTTCCCGAGAGCAGGCGCCGAGCAGCAAGGCGAACGCCGCAACAACAAGCCGCAAGAGTCAGCCTCCGATGCCGTTCGCAAGCACGACCGCCGGCAGCTTTTCATGGCTGCACCGCACGTCTTCGGTTACAAGGGCCGGCGCTTTGAAACGGTTTGGCGCATCGACATTGATAACCTCGGCGCCCGCATTGTCGACGCAAAGGCGCAGCGCCGCCGGCAGCGACCCGCCGACCAACTTGGAGTCATTTACAAAGCCGTCCCAGAGCACATCGGGGAGGGCGCCGAGCGGCCCGAATTTCGCGATCTTCAGCGTCTGCAGGTCGAGACCGTCCGGATTGGTTCCGCCGCCGCCCATCCGGTTGCCATAGATATAAACGCCTTCCGGATAACCGTCGAAATCCGCCGCCATGCCGTCCTTCGAAAGCCCGGACGAATGAATCGAGGAGACGATCACGTTGGTCGTCTTGTTGTCCCGGATGTCGTTGTCGAAAATCTCGACCTGGTCGTTTGAATTGATGACGACGCCGGAACCGGCGGGAATGGTGGCGACCGGCGTACCGGGATGGCCGAAATTCGCGCGATTGTTGCCGATGACCTCATTCTTGAAGACGCGCGTCCGCGCGCCAGGCTGCGCAAGATTGGGCATGTTGAAGACCAGAATGCCACCGGTGTTGTCGGTCGCGACGTTTTCGTAAACGTCCGCGTCGAACGTATTCTCGATTTCGATGCCGGCGACGTTCTTTTCCGCCCGGTTGTAGCGCACGATGACATTCTTCGACTGGCCGACATAAATGCCGGCGTCGGAGGCGCCGATCGCGACATTGCTTTCGAGCAGCACATTCGTCGTCTGGACCGGGTAGATGCCGTAGGCGCCGTTTTCGGTTTTCGGCGCGCCGGTCCATTCCGTGCGGACGCGGCGGATGACGATGTTCTCACCCTCATTGACCTTCAGCGCGTCGCCCTTGGTGTCTTCGATCGCGAAATCCTCGGCGGTGAAATCGCTCGCCGTCACAAGAAGGCCCTCGGCGCCGGCGACTTGCCCCTTGAAGGAGAGGACCGTCTTTTCCATGCCCTTGCCGCGAATGGTGACGCCGTCGACCGCAAGCGATAACGAGCGGTCGAACGAAAATGTTCCTTCGGGAAGCTCGATCACGTCGCCCGGTTTGGCGTCGAGGAGCGCGGCCATCAGCGTCTCCTGATAGTCCGAGGTCGCCGCAACGCCGGCGGCGGGTGCGGCCTCGCGTCGCCCGCAGCCTGTGAGCGCGATGGCGGTCAGGAACGCCGCGAGGGCCGGCAAGGGACGGATTTTAATGGGCATCGGCGCGGCCTCCTGATGAAAGGTGAGAGATATTGCGCGTTTTCGGTCGATCAGAGAAGCCTCCCGGACAGTTCGATGAGGCTGGCCCCCGCCAAGAACGGATGCGATAGTTGCGGCGATCCAGGGCGGGGAGGTCTTCTTGCGGACGAATATCAGTCGCCTGCTTGGCGGCGTCATTTGCGTTCTCATTCTCGCGTTCGCAGCGCCGGCGTCGGCCGAGCGCATCGTCGCGGTCGGAGACCTGCACGGAGACTATGAGGCGTATGTCGCCATTCTCGCCGAGGCGGGGCTGATCGACGGGCGCGGCAAATGGGCTGGCGGGGAGGCGATCCTCGTGCAGACCGGCGATATCGCCGACCGCGGTCCGGACACCCTCAAGATCATCCGTCATTTGATGAAGCTCGAAAAGGCGGCGAGGCGCAAGCGCGGCCGCGTCGTCGCGCTTATCGGCAATCATGAGGCGATGAACATGACAGGCGATCTGCGCTATGTGACGCCCGCCGAATTCGATGCGTTCAGCAGCGCGTCGTCGGAACGCTTGCGCCGGAGATATTTCGAACAGAACAGGGCCGACATTCTAGCGCGTTACCCGGACGCTGCGACGGAGGACGACGCGCGCGCAAAATTCTTTGCGGAGTTCCCGGCTGGCTACCTCGAACACCGGCTCGCCTGGGCGCCCACCGGATTCGTCGGCAAGTGGATTTTGAAGCACAATGCGATCGAGCGGATCGGACGCACGCTGTTCGTCCATGGCGGGGTCAGCGGCGCTTACGCCGATGCGTCGATCGAAGACATCAACCGGCGGGTTCGCGACGCGCTTTCCGGCGCCGGCGACGCCGCCATCCTGACTGACGAAAACAGCCCGCTCTGGTATCGGGGGTATGCGGATGACGAGGGCGCCGGCGTCGCCCAGCTGCTTGACCGGGTTCTGGAGAATTTCGATGTCGATCGCGTCGTCGTCGGGCACACCCCGGCGCTTGACGGAATCGCCGTTCGCGCCGGCGGCGGGGTGCTGATGATCGACACCGGCGTTTCCGCCTATTACGGCGGCGTCAGGTCATGGCTTGAAATCGAAGACGGGCGTTTGATCGCTCACGAAAACGGCGCTGAAAGAGAAATTCGCAGCGAAGGGGAGCAGCCATGAGGGTCTTGATCATCGCCTTGTCGGCGATCATGGCGGGCGCCGTCGAGGCGGGCGAGCCGACAGCGCTTTTCGCTGAGGACGCCGCGTTGACGATCTCGATTTCGGCGCCATGGCGCAGCGTCACGCGCGCCGCGCCGGAAGATCCGGCTGAGGCGGGCGTGCTGGAGGTCGGGGGCGACGCAATGCCGATCGCGATCAACACCCGCGGTAAGTCGCGGCGCGATCGAAATGTCTGCACATTCCCGCCTTTGCGGATCGATTTCCCTGAAAAGCCGCCGGCCGGCTCGCCTTTCCACAAGCAGAAAAAGCTGAAGCTCGTCACCTATTGCAAGACGTCGGCGAAGCACCAGCAACTCGTGCTGCTCGAATATGCAGCCTATCGGCTCTACAATGTCGCGACGCCGATAAGTTTCCGCGCCCGGCTGGCGAATGTTGATTATATCGACGCGCAAAGCGGCAAGTCGACGATCACGCGACAGGGCTTCTTCATCGAGGATGTCGACGATCTGGCGGCGCGCAACGACCTCAGGGAAGTCGAGCGCGGCAAGACGCTGATATCGATGCTGGATGCGGAAGCGGCGGCGCGAGCATCGCTTTTCCAGTTCATGATCGGCAATCTCGACTGGGACATGACGCTCGGGCCGGACGGCGAAGATTGCTGCCACAACGGCAAGATTGTCGGCCCCTCCGAAACCGCCGATGCCGGGCTGACGCCTGCGCCTTATGATTTCGACATGTCGGGGTTCGTTGACGCGCCCTATGCGGTCGCGCCCGCACAATTCCGGACGGCGTCGGTGCGGACGCGCGTCTATCGCGGATTTTGCAGCCATAACGCCGAAACGCGGATTGTCGCCAGGGACTTCCTTGCGCGCAGGGCCGAATTTGTCGCGGCGCTTAATGCGATTCCGGGGCTTTCAGCCGGGAGCCTTAAAAAAGCGACCGGTTATCTGCAAAGCTTTTTCGATCTCGTTTCGACGGACGAGGCCGTCGAGAAAAACATCATCAGCAAATGCCGCGGCTAAGGGCGCCGCTTGGGGGCGTCGTAGAGGGTGAGCGCGCCGTTGCGCTTGCCGCCTTCATCGGCGATCGCGAGCCGGCCGTCATCGAGGAACGCGAGTCCTTCCGCCTGCGGATGACGATCCCTGTCGAACGGACGGTAACTGACAAGGCCGCCCGTCTTGTCGATCTCAAGAACGCCGCCTGCTGAATTGAGGATGTAGAATCCGCCGGTCGCGTCGTTGGCGGCAAGGTCGGTTGGACGAAAGTCCGCCGCGATTCTCTTCGCGACGAGCGAGGCGAGTGCGACATCAATGATCGCCCGGGGCTCCGCAAATCGTTCGCCCAGCGACCATTGGTAGATCAGCAGCCGGCCGTCGCGGCCTTGCAGCGATCGCTTGCACAATAGATGGAAGACGCCTTTGCGGCTCGCCGCCGCAAGCCCCTCGATTTCGCAAAACTCGCCGATTCCGGTGTCGTACTGGGCGAAGCGGGAACGCTGGCCATGCGGCATGATCCGGCCTTCAATAAGCATGCCGTCGCTGGCGGCGAGCCAGACCGCTTCGCCGACGATCGCAATCGCTTCGAAATCGCCGGCAAGGGTCGGTTTGCCGAGCGCGAATGACCGGACCGTCGCGCCGCTATCGATATTGACCTCGCTGATGATGGCGATTTCGTCATTGTGCGTGAAAACCGATTTCGGGCCTGCAACGGCGAGGCCGGATGCTTCGCGCAATTTGGCGTCAAGCGGGAAGGTCCTCAGCGGTTGCATGACTCCGGATGATTGCGCGTGCGCCGCCGCGGCGAACAGCAGAAACGCCGCCGTCGCGGCTATCCGGATCACAGGGCGGCGCCCGTGCTGTCAATGGCGACGGGCGCGTCTTTCACATGTTCGTCCGACTTGCGATGATTCTTTTCGGCGTGCCGCATATAGCGATGCGCGCCCTTGCGGCCGCCGAAATCCGTCAGCCACAGGACGACGAAAACATAATTGAGGATGACCGTCATCACGAGCGCGACTTCAAGCGCGCCGATACCCGCCGCAAGGCCGACGCCGATCGCCGCGAGAACGTAGATCGCGTCGCCGGAACTCTTCAGCGTGTTGCGGAAGCGCACCCCGCCGACGATGCCGGCGAGTCCGAAGGCGAGAGCGAGACTTTGGTGCACCATGATCACGATGCTGGTGACCGCGATCGGCAGGATGACCATCGTTTCAACGAGCGACTGATCATATTCCTCCTGAGTCCGGATGGCGATATACGTCCACGCCATCGGTATGACCGTCAGGATGGCGCCCGAAATCGCAATCAGCAGCCAGAGGATCGATCCCTTGAGGTTCTGAACGCTTTCAGCGCCGATCTCGATCGCCGTGAAGGGATCATGCGTCGCGTCGGAAAGCAGCGTTTGCGCGCCGCCGATCGGCAGATATCGGCTGAATTCCGGAATGAGGTTCGTCGCTGCGAGGACGGCGCCGGTAATGAGGGCGTAATAGACCGTCAGCCTGATCGCCAGTTTAACCGCCCGCATGTGTCGCCCCTTGCCGTGTTGCCGTCCCGTTGCCCGCAAGCCCCGGTCTGCCGAGGCCCATTGACCGCTGCGACGCTACGCTGGACGATTGATCCTGCCGGAGTCGCGGTTGGAAAAAAAGGGCTGGAGCATGGGGATGACGCGTCGGGAGATAATCGGATCGGGCGGTCTTTCGCTGGCGACGCTCGCGTCCGCCTGTTCACGGCCCGACCAGAAGGGGTCGAATGACCTCGCGGAGTTCGACGCGGTCGAGACCGCCGCCCGGATCAGAGCGAAGGAGCTGAGCGCCAAGGAGGCGATCGATGCGGCGATCGAGCGCGCAAAGCGCCACGAAAAGCGAATCAACGCGATCGCCTTTACGACCTATGACCGCGCCGAGGACGACGCCAGGACCGCTAATGGTCCGTGGGCGGGCGTTCCGACCTTCGTCAAGGACCTCGATGACGTCATCGGCGTCAGGAGCGGCTTCGGCAGCAGGGCGTTTCCAGGATACAAGGGAACAGCGCAAACGCCGCTTATCGACGCATTCCTTGGGCTCGGGGTTGCGAGCCTTGGAAAATCGACAACGCCGGAATTCGGACTGACGGCGACGACCGAACCGCTGTCCACCGGCGAGACGCGCAATCCGTGGAGCCTCGATCATTCGACGGGCGGTTCTTCCGGCGGCGCGGCCGCGCTTGTCGCCGTGGGCGTCGTGCCGATCGCGCATGCGAGCGACGGCGGCGGATCGATCCGCATACCCGCGTCGTGCTGCGGAAATGTCGGCCTGAAGGTTTCGCGCAACCGTTATCCGGCGGGGCGGCCAGAGACCGCCGGCCCGCTCACCATTTCCGTCCATGGCGTGCAATCCCGGACCGTGCGCGACACCGCCGCGTTCATCGCGGCGATGGAGGTTCCGCCCGAACAAAGCGGGTTGCCGCCGGTCGGCCTCGTCACGGGCCCCGGCGAACGGCGCCTGCGGATCGGCATGTTCACCGCCGGAACCGAGGGACGCTCGGTCGACGCCGAGATCGTCGATGCAACGCGCAGCGCCGCGAAGCTTTGCGAGGAACTTGGTCACGCGATCGAGGAATTCACGCTGCCTTTTGAGCCGGGGCTTGAAGCGGCCTTTATTCTCTATTGGGCGAAGAACGCCGCTATCGCGGTCGAGAAATGGGAGACAATCACCAAGCTGAAGCGCAACGGCCTGGCGTTTGAACCCTTCACGCTCGGCCTCATCGATCATTACGAAGAAAACATCGCCGCCTTCGACGCCGCCGTTGCGCGATTGCTGGCGACGACGGCGGAATTTGCAGGCCTTATTGCGCCCTACGACGTGCTGCTGTCTCCGGTGATCGCCGCGCCGCCGGCGCCGATCGGCTTTCTCGGGTCGAAACTCGAATTCGCGGAACACCTGTCGCGCGTCACCGGCTACGCGCAGTTCACCGGGCTCTACAATATTCTCGGCGCGCCGGCGATTTCGCTGCCGCTGTCGATGTCGAAAAGCGGCCTGCCGATCGGGGTGATGGTCGGTGCCCGGAACGGCGATGAGCGCACCTTGCTCGAACTTGCCTATGAGCTGGAGATCGCAGCGCCGTGGAGCGCAAGGCGCCCGCCGGATTTCGGCTGAAAATTATGTCAGGCGCCGGTTTCAGCGATATCGTCCCCGGACCGGCTCGCCTCGTCGATTGAATGTTGCGGCGCGAGGCGCCGCCGCCTATCTGCTATCTGCGACCTGACCGTCGGGCGAATAATCCGGATCGCTCAAAGGTCTGGGTTCGTGGCGGGCGCGCCAGTGTTTTCGAAATGCCGGCGATTCAGCCTTTCGCCCGGCGCAATAAGTCCGGCTTGCAGAGGAGACTGGAATGGCAGCGGCCGCCGCAGGATTTTGGGATAAGGCGTCAGAGAAATACGCGGCCAAGCCGATCGCCGACATGGAATCCTATGAACGGACGCTCGCGCGCACGCGTGCGCATCTGAAAACGACGGATCGCGTTCTCGAAATCGGTTGCGGAACCGGTTCGACCGCGCTTCTCCTTGCGCCCCATGTCGGCCGGATGGTCGCAAGCGATCTTTCGTCCGGCATGATCGCGATCGCGCGTCGCAAGCAGGACGCAGAAGGCGTTCCAAATCTCGAATTCAAGGTTGCGACATCGCAGGATTTCACCGCGGACGGCGGCGCATTCGACGCCGTGCTCGCCTTCAATTTCCTGCACCTTGTTGAAGATACCGAGGCCGAGCTGCAGCGCATCCGCGACCTGTTGAAGCCCGGCGGGCTGTTCATTTCGAAATCGGCGTGCGTACGCGAAATGTCGCTGGTCCTGCGCCTCGCCCTGCCGGTGATGCGGGCGGTCGGAATTGCGCCTTATGTTCGGTTGTTCGCCGGCGCCGAGTTCGACGCGATGATTGAAAGCGCCGGATTCGCGATCGTCGAGCGCGAGCGAATCCCGGTGTCGAAGCCGAACCGCTTCATCGTCGCCCGCAGGATCTGAATCTTTCAGCCGATCGCTTCGATGAGGCTCTTGAAGAAAATCGCGCCGTCGACGCCGCCGAGGAGGGGCGAAATCACGCGCTCGGGATGCGGCATCAGCCCGAGCACGTTGCCAACGTCGTTGACGATGCCGGCGATATCGCGCGCCGAGCCGTTCGGGTTGTCCGTGTACCGAAAGACGACGCGGCCTTCCGATTCCAGCCGGTCAAGCGTCTCCGCATCAGCGAAATAATTGCCGTCATGATGCGCGACCGGGAATTCGACCGACTGGCCTTTTGCAAATCCGCCTGCAAACATCGACTGGTTGTTCTCAACGCGCAGCGTCACGGTGCGGCAAACGAAGTTGATCCCGGCGTTGCGCATCAGGGCGCCGGGGAGGAGGCCCGCTTCGGTGAGGATCTGAAAGCCGTTGCATATGCCGATCACCGGCGTTCCGGCTTTGGCCTTTTCGATGACGGCGCGCATGATCGGCGAGCGGGCCGCCATCGCGCCGGACCGCAGATAATCGCCATAGGAAAAGCCGCCGGGTAGGACGACGAGGTCAGTCTCCGGGAGCGCCGAGTCGCCATGCCAGACCATGGCGGGCGTCTTGCCGGTCGCCTGTTCCAGCGCAACCGCCGCATCCCTGTCGCAATTCGACGCCGGGAAAACGATGACCGTGGATTTCATGGATCAAGCCGTTATTTCGATTGAATAATTCTCCATGACCGGATTGGCGAGGAGCTTCCGGCACATATCTTCGACGAGCGCTCGAGCGGCGTCCTCGCTGGTTTCGTCGAGCTTCATTTCGATGATCTTGCCTTGCCGGATGTTACTTGCGCCGGAAAAACCCAGGCCCGCGATTGCGCCTTCGATCGCTTTTCCCTGCGGGTCGAGCACCCCGGATTTCAGGGTGACGGTGATGCGGGCTTTCATGGGCTCATTCCTTGTCAAAGCGCGGCGGCGGCCTTGCCATACCGTGCGGCACGCGCGCCGGCAACACGCCGCTTTGAGGGCGATTGCGGCGTGATCAGCTTGGCCCTAGCTTTCGCGCCTCTCGGGGTCCCGTTTTTTTAAGGAGAGTTTTCGATGCGCAGGTTGTCGTGGGCTTCGCCCGCGGTCGCCGCAGCTATTGCCGCGTGCTCGTTTGCAACGTCAGCCTTCGCCGCCGGGTTTGAACCGGCGCCCGCCGAATCACCGGGCCTTTCGATCTTCGGCCAGCCCGCGGAATTCCTAATCTTCGCAGCGACCCTGATCGGCGTTGCGTTGTTTCATCACCGGACATTCGCTGTCGCAATCACCGGCTTGTCGATGCTGATCGCCTACAAATTCGTATTCACAGGATTTGGCGAGGGTGCCGGCATCGCGGGCTTCCAGGCGCATATGTGGGAAGAGCGGGTGACCCTCGGCAATCTCTTTCTTCTCTTGTTGGGCTTCGCCGTCCTGTCGCGGCACTTCGAGGATTCAAAAGCGCCGGAGGCGATGCCGCGCATTCTTCCGGACAATTGGCTGGGCGGCCTCACCCTGCTCGGCATGATCTTTGTCATTTCGAGCTTTCTCGACAATATCGCGGCGGCGCTGATCGGCGGCGTCGTGGCGCGTCACGTCTACAAAGAGGTCCATATCGGTTATCTCGCGGCGATCGTTGCGGCGTCGAACGCCGGCGGATCGGGATCGGTCGTCGGCGACACAACTACGACGATGATGTGGATTGATGGGGTCAGCCCGCTTGACGTCGTTCATGCCTATGTCGCGGCCTGCGCGGCTTTCTTCGTCTTCGCCATCCCCTTGTCGATCATCCAGCAGCGTCACTCGCCTATCCAGAAACATCGCGAAGGCGAATTCAGGGTCGACTGGACGCGGGTCGGCGTCGTCGGCTTCATTCTCGTGACGGCGATTTCGGCGAATATCGGCGCAAATCTCTTCGCGCCGCATCTGCTGGAGCTCTATCCGGTAATCGGCCTCGGCGTCTGGATCGCGATCATCGTCGCGACGGCCGTCCGGGCGCCGAACTTCGGCGTCGCCGCATCGAGCGTCAAAGGCACGCTGTTCCTGTTGTCTCTGGTCACCTGCGCGTCGCTGATGCCGGTCGAGCGGCTGCCGCAGGCGGGATGGGAAACCGCGTTGACGCTCGGCTTCGTCTCGGCGGTATTTGACAACATTCCGTTGACTGCCCTCGCGCTTGAACAGGGCGGCTATGATTGGGGCGTTCTCGCCTACGCCGTCGGCTTCGGCGGATCGATGATCTGGTTCGGATCGTCAGCAGGCGTCGCGATTTCAAATCAATTCCCGGAAGCGAAATCAGCGGTTCGCTGGGTGTTTCACGGCTGGTGGATTGCGCTCGCTTATGTCGTCGGCTTCTTCACGCTGCTGCATGTGTCGGGGTGGCATCCGAATGCGGCGCACAAGGAAACGGTTGTCGAAACCTATTCGATCGCAGATGACGCCCCTTCTGATTGCGATCTGTCCGCCAACCCCCTAGGGTGCGCGCAGTGATTCTCGGGAGGGAAAGATGAGAGCCTTGTTGGGATTGGGATTGTGCGTATCGGCGCTCGCCGCCGCGACCTGCGCGCAGGCCGCGACGGCGGATGAGCAGGCGAACGCCCGGCGGCTGATGGAAAAGGCGATCAGCTTCAGATCGACGGCGAACCATGGCGAAACGCCGAAATTCGCGGCGTTCCTCTCGGAGGAATTCATCGCCGCGGGCTTCAAGAAGGACGATATCGAAATCGTCCCTGCGGGTGCTTCGGTCGGTTTCGTCGTCCGTTATCGCGGCGACGGGTCAGCCGGCAAGGCGCCGATCCTGTTCCTCGGCCATATGGACGCGGTCGAAGCCGATCCCAAGGACTGGAACCATGACCCGTTCGTCCTCACCGAAAAAGACGGCGTCTTCTATGGTCGCGGCCTCGTCGACAACAAATACGGCGTAATCGACCTGACGCAGACTTTCATCCGCCTGAAGAGGGAAGGCTTCGTTCCGACCCGCGACCTCATCATCGCGTTCAGCGGCGATGAAGAGACCGGCATGCTGACGACTCGTGCGCTGGCGGAGAAATTGAAGGATGCGGAATTCGCGCTTAACAGCGACGCCGGCGGCGGCGAAGACGCGCCGGATGGCAAGACCCCCGTCTATTACGTGCAGGCGGCTGAGAAGACCTATGCGTCGTTCGACCTGACGGTCCGGAACAGCGGCGGCCACTCGTCGCAGCCGCGCGCCGACAATGCGATCTATCAACTGGCGGACGCTTTGAAAAAGGTTGAAGCCTTCGAGTTCCCGGTGATGTGGAACCCGATCACGTTGCGCAGCTTCGCCGTATCCGCTGCGGGCGCCGAACCGGAGATCGCCGCCGCTCTCAACCGGTTCGTCGAAAAGCCCGGCGACAAGAAGGCCGCGAAGACTCTCTCCAAGATTGTTCATTTTAATTCGGCTCTGCGGACGACTTGCGTCGCCACCATGCTGAAAGGAGGCCATGCGGAAAACGCCTTGCCGCAATCGGCGACGGCGACGGTCAATTGCCGGATTTTTCCGGGTGTCGCCGTCGATGATGTCAAAAGCGAATTGGTGAAGATCGTCGCGACTCCGGAAATCGAGATCGCAACGCTGAAAGAGCCGGTCGAAAGCCCGGCGTCGGTCCTGACCCCGGAAATCGAAGCGGCCGTGCTCGCCGCGGTGCGCACGCGCCATCCCGATATCGTCATCGTTCCCTATATGGAAGCGGGGGGCACGGACGGCCTGCATTTCAGACGCGCCGGCGTTCCGACCTTTGCGATCAGCTCGCTGTTCATGCGCGAGGATGATTCCCCGAATTATCACGGCATGAACGAGAACCTGCGCGCCGAAACCTTTTACGCCGGCCTCGATCACTGGACGATGATCATCAAGCAGCTTGCTGGCGAGCCCGCCGCGTCTGAGTGACGGCCCCCAGCTTCCGGCGATCAAGCCGGATCGACCGCAAGTCCGTTTTTTTGCGCGGTCGCGTCGGGATTGCGAAAAGCCGGCGCTTCCGCTCCTTCGACCGACACTTCAGAGCCGGTACGCGGCGGCCATCCGGAATTCGATTTCGGATGCGGCGCGTGACGCGCCGAAGAGCGCGCTCGCATCGATGCCGAGGCGCTCGGAGAGTTTCACCCTGGCGACCGGTCCTAACTGGTGGCGTTGTTCGTTGAACGATCCGAAGCGGGCCGTGGTGTTCATATTGTGAAAGAACTGGGCGCCGAGCCTCAGCCGGTTGCTGACGCTGCAGGTGATCTCCTCGCGGATTTCGAGGAACAGGCCCGCCGCGGCGTTATCGCCGATATCCCGGCTGATGAAGACGTCGCCGCGAACTTGCCATCGAGGATCAAGGTCGACGCTGTTCAGCCAGGCGACACGCGCCCGTCCGGGGCGACCTTGCTCGATCGGGACGACGCCGTCGAAGCGGACGCCGCTGTCCCAGCCGCCGGACGCCTCGCTGCGAACGAATTGCGTCAGCGCCTGCAACTGGATGCTCTGCGTCTCGAGGGCGTCGCCGTCGCGCTTGTTCTGCTGAACGATGATCCGAAAACGCCAGTCGGCGCCGACGGCGTGCTGGTAGTGGAAGCGCTGGCTGTAGACGTCCGCCGCGCCATCGTCATCGAGGGAATAGCCGGCGCGGAAATCCACCGTCCTGTCGCCCGGCGAAATGTCAGGCGTCGGGACCGCGGAGAGGTTCTGGGCGCCGGCGCGGCCTGCGCAACCGAATGCGGCGATCAGTCCGAGGACGATCCGGACGGCGATTTGCGGCGACTTCGCGCTATTTTTCGTTGTCGGTGACAAGGACCGGCCCGGTGTGTCCGCCAACGCCATTATCCTTGAGGACGCCGAGACGCTTGGCGACTTCGCGATAGGCCTCGGTTACGCCGCCGAGATCCTTGCGGAAGCGGTCCTTGTCCATGATCGCGCCGGTTTCCATGTCCCACAAGCGGCAGCTGTCAGGGCTGATTTCGTCGGCTAGAATGAGCCGCATCAGATCGCCTTCATATTGCCGGCCGAACTCGACCTTGAAGTCGACGAGCTTGATGCCGACGCCGGTGAAGAGGCCGGAAAGGAAATCGTTGATGCGCAGGGCGAGCGCCATCATGTCGTCAATTTCCTGCGGCGTCGCCCAGTTGAACGCGGTGATGTGTTCTTCCGACACCAGCGGATCGCCGAGCGCATCGTTCTTGTAGTAGAATTCGATGACCGAGCGCGGCAGCTGCGAGCCTTCCTCAAGGCCCAGCCGCTTGATCAGCGACCCGGCGGCGACATTGCGCACGACGACTTCGAGCGGGATGATCTCGACATGTCGGATCAATTGCTCGCGCATGTTGAGGCGGCGGATGAAATGCGTCGGCACGCCGATCCGCTCAAGCCCCTGCATGACGAACTCGGAAATGCGGTTGTTGAGGACGCCCTTGCCTTCAAGCACGGCGCGTTTCTGGTTGTTGAATGCGGTCGCGTCGTCCTTGAAATACTGAATGAGGGTGCCCGGCTCGGGCCCCTCGAACAGGATTTTCGCTTTGCCTTCGTAGATCTGCTTGCGGCGCGCCATCGGGGCTTGGTCCTCTCGGGATTCGGCCGTTTCGCCCGAAAAGGCGAGGCCGACCGGAGCGCGGGGCTATACGCGCTTGGAACCGGCAAGAAAACCCCTACAACCGTCCTTGTGGCCCCGTCTATCGCCGCACCGCAGCATTGACCGGATCCGCCATTGCCGAGGCGCTTCGGCGGCGCTAGAAATTGGGGACCGGCTCGGTAAACCTCAAGGAAATCAAGGGCTATGACGACATTTGACGATCGCAAGGATAGTTTCGAAAAGAAATTCGCCCATGACGAGACCTTGCGGTTCCGCGCCGAGGCGCGGCGCAACAAGCTGCTCGGCCACTGGGCGGCGGGCCTTATGGGGCTCGAGGGCGCGAAAGCCGACGATTACGCCAAGGAGGTCGTCAAATCCGACTTCCAGGAGGCCGGCGACCACGATGTCTTCCGGAAGGTGAAGGGCGATCTCGCTGCGGCCGGCGTCGATCAGTCCGACCACCAGATCCGTCGGCATATGGACGAGTTCATGGCGACCGCGATCAAACAGATCCAGGAAGAAGGCTGAGCGCGAGAGCGCCTCGGATGCTCGATCCCGGCCTGCTCGGGTTGTTTCTCGCCGGCGCGGTGGTCCTCAACATCACCCCGGGCCCCGACAAGGCGTTCACGCTTGCGTTGGCGACGCGCGGCGACCTTCGCGCCGGCCTCGCTGCGCCATCGGGGTCGGCGCCGGCTC